>VBFO01000163.1 GCA_005881025.1 Chloroflexota bacterium
CGGCGGGTGGTGCCGACATCAGCAAAGTCAAGCAAAACTTTGAGGAGCTGATCCGGCTCGAAGAACAAGCTGGCGAGGAAGCCAAACCGAAAGACCAGTACTGACGCGGCGCCGAACGAAATTTGCTTCCAGGCGCGTGCCTCGCGTCCGTCTAGCCCGCCATTGATTCGGCAGCGCACTCCGCAGCTCGTCTCTGCAGGAGCTCGCGCTCACGGACGTTCTGTGTCAACGACGCAGCTCGCTCGAACTCAGCGCGCGCCTCGCCGGACCGGCCGAGTTTCCTCAACAGGTCGCCTCGGACGGCCGGCAGAAGGTAATAGGCCTTGAGCGATGGCTCCGGAACGAGCGTATCCACAAGGTCAAGTCCGGCAGCGGGACCAAACGCCATCCCCACGGCTACCGCCCGATTCAGCTCGACCACCGGGGACGGCACCAGCTGAGCGACCGCATCGTAGAGGGCCGCAATGCGCGGCCAATCGGTCTCCGCCGCCTTCGTCGCTCGAGCGTGGCACGCGGCGATGGCCGCCTGCAGTGCGTATGGACCCATGGCGCCCCCAAGCCTTTCGGCGCGCTCGAGCGCCGCGAATCCGCGGCGGATGAGCAGGCGATCCCAGAGCGCTCGCTCCTGATCCAGCAGAAGCACCGGCTCACCGGACGGTCCGACTCGAGCGCGTAGACGTGAGGCCTGAATCTCCATCAGCGCCACCAGCCCGTGGACTTCCGGCTCGGTAGGTGTGAGCTCGGCCAGGATGCGGCCGAGGCGTAACGCGTCCTCGCAAAGCGCAGGTCGGACCCACTCTTCGCCGGCGGTCGCTGAGTACCCCTCGTTGAAGATCAGATAGATCACCTCGAGGACCGAAGCGAGGCGCGCTTCGCGCTCAGCGCCGCCCGGGACCTCGAACCTGACGTGGGCTTCAGTGAGCGTCCGCTTCGCCCGAACTACACGCTGAGCGATGGTCGAGACCGGGACGAGAAACGCTCGCGCGATCTCCTCAGTCGTCAGACCGCCGACCACGCGCAGCGTGAGGGCGACGCGTGCGTCTTTCGACAGCACCGGATGGCACGCCATGAAGATGAGGCCGAGGAGATCGTCTCCGACCTCCTCGTCGATCAGGGTGAGGTCCGAGCTTTCCTGAGCTCGCTCCATGTCGCGTCCGATCTCTTCGTACTTGCGCTCGAGCGTCTTGAGGCGCCGGATGTTGTCGATCGCTCGATGTTTCGCCGTACCCATCAGCCAGGCGCTCGGCCGCTCCGGCACTCCTTCGGTGGGCCATTGTTCGAGAGCGGCGACGAGCGCGTCCTGTGCGAGCTCCTCCGCGGTACCGATGTCGCCGACGACGCGAGCCAGCCCGGCGATCAGCCGGGCCGACTCGATGCGCCAGATCGCTTCGACTGTGCGATGCGCTTCGCTTACTGGCTTCACATGCCCTCGTAGTCGAGGACCTGACGGATCTCGAACGTCCCACCGTCATAAGGCGCCCGCTTGAGCCACTCGAGGGCCTCGTCGATCGAGCGCACCTGCCACAGCCAGTAGCCGGCCACGAGCTCCTTGGTCTCCGTGAACGGTCCGTCGATGACGGTGCGCTTCTTGCCGTCGAACCGGACGCGCTTGCTCTGCGAGCTCGGGTAGAGGCGGCCCGCTTCGAGCACGACCCCCGCCTTGACCAGCTCTTCGTTGAACTTCTGGTACTCCGCCATCGCCTCCGGGGTTGGGGGAGCCGCCTCGGTCTGATTGCCTTCCTTCGCCATGATCAGTACGCGCATCTCTATCTCCTCTTAATACAACTTTGGGTTTGTGCTGCTGAGGCCTCACCCACCTATCGAATGAGAGGAGGCAATTTCGACATCGGAGGGATGCATCGCGTGCCAGGGCGTCGCCTGCTCGTACTGGTGAGCCAGCCACAGGAGATCGGCTTCGCCGCGCGCCCGACCAATGAGCTGGAGCCCGATCGGAATGCCTTCAGTGCTCATGCCGCCGGGGATCGAGATCGCGGGGTGGCCCGTCAGGTTGAATGGCGCGGTGAAAATCGCAGCGCCACCGGTGTGGGGTTGTGCCTTGGCGCTCCGGGCGGCATCCGCGGTGAGCACCGGCACCACAGGCGTGGCGAGCACGTCGACGGTGGAAAGGACGTCGTCCACGCGCTTCCGCACGACGTCGCCAACCCTCAGCGCAGCCACGTAGTCGGCGGCGGACAGAAATGCGCCCTGCATGTGATAGAGGCGGGAGCTCTGACCGTAGTCAGCTCGCCGGGTGCGGAGAGTCTGTTCGTGAGCGGCGAACGCTTCCACGCTGAGGATCAGGAAGTCGGCCTCCGCCGCATCGGCGAGCCCGTCTATGTCCACGTCGACCACCTCCATCCCGAGCTTTCGCAAAACCTGCAGCGCATTCTCGAAGGCGACCGCAATCTGACGGTCCGACCCCGCGGCCTCGATGTGCCGGCCAGGCACGCCGATGCGCGTCGGACGCGTTGGACGGTGAAGACTCTCCGCGTACGACGCGCCCGTCAATGCCTCAAGAAGCAGCGCGGCGTCCTCAACCGTCCGCGTGATCGGACCCACCTCGCAGATCGTCGGCGCGGCGAACGCGCCTGAAGAATCGATGAGTCCGTGGGTCGGTTTCAGGCCGACCACGCCGCAGTTGGCTGCCGGCTGCCGAACGGATCCCCCGGCATCAGTTCCCAGCGCGGCAGGACAGAGGCCGCTTGCCACCGCAACCGCCGAGCCGCTGCTCGATCCCATGGCGCGGTGCTGGGGGCTCCACGGGTTGCGAGGTGGAGGAAACAGGTCGTCCTCGC
>VBFO01000164.1 GCA_005881025.1 Chloroflexota bacterium
GAATCTCCGGCCGGCCTCGGCCACCGTGAGGAGATGAAGCTCCTCCCGCGGACTCACTCCGAGCGACGACTGCGTCGATAGATGCGAGGTGCGTAATCGCGGCGGAGGCGCTGGCCCAGCTGGAGGAGGTCCTGAACCATCGGTCGCAGGCCGGCGAGCTCTTCCGCGTTCAGATCGAGCTCAAGGCTGCTGGCCATCTGGCGCAACCGGGCGACAGTCAGCTGCTTCATCTTCGCCCTGCGTCG
>VBFO01000056.1 GCA_005881025.1 Chloroflexota bacterium
CCCTACGTGATGGCCGCGGCGATCAGCGCCCTGCGCGAGAACCCACATGTCAACGCGACCTTCAATGAGACCGAGCTCATCGTCCATCGCGACATCAACCTCGGCATCTCCGTCGGCCTCGAGGACACGCTCGTCGTGCCGGTGATCAAGCGCGCGGACGGACTTTCGATCGCCGGCCTCGCCCGGGCCGTGAACGACGTCGCCAACCGCGCTCGCAACAAGCAGCTCAAGGCGGACGATCTGGCGGGCGCCACGTTCACAGTCAACAACTCCGGAACTTTCGGGACTCTGTTCAGCTACTCGGTGATAAACCCCGGGCAGGCCGGGATCCTCACCATGGAGGCGATCGTCGAGCGACCGGTCGCGATCAAGGGAATGATCGGGATCAAGCCGATGATGTACCTCTGCTTCTCGTTTGATCACCGTGTGCTCGATGGGCTGCAGGCGGCCCGCTTCTTGACCTCATGCCGCAAGTGGCTCGAGGCCCTCTCGATCGAGACGCCGGTCTACTAGGGTCGCTCCTCGCCGCGCCATTCGGGCACTTTTGGTCGGATCCGCTGCGCCCAAATGCGCCATTTGGGCCCGAATGGTCGTCGGGACGCCGCTAGGTATCGATCGACAGAATGCTGATGAAGAAGCTCGCGAAGACCGTCTGAGTCCCCAGCGCCAGCAGCACCACCGCCGGGATCACTTCGCGCATCGTGAGCGACGGGTCGAGGTTGCCGAACCCGACCGCCTGCCAGCTGATGACCGCCGCCACGAGGGCGATGCCACCGCCCAACGCCATCAGCACCCCCGCCGCCAGGCCGACCTCCAGGGTGACGTGGTGGAAGAGGCGCTCGAGGGTCGGATGCGGCGGGTGGAATCCCTCCCTGATGGCGAAGATCTTCGTGAACACGGCGAACAGCACCAGCTGGTATCCCAGCAGGCAGAGGAACCCGGCTACAAGCAGCGTGTGGATGTCGAGCCGGATTCCGCCCACCCCGAGCGGCCCTGGTATCAGCAGCGCCGACAGAAGGAGCCCGACCGCGAATAGCGCCAGACCTGGATAGAGAAACAGCCAACGAGGGCTGAACAGCAGCATGAAACGGAGGTGTCGCCAGCCATCGCGCCACGTCCGCAGGTGCGGCGGACGCGAGCGGCCATCCGGATGCAGCACGACCGGCACCTCGGTTACGCGCATGCCCTTGAGTGACGCTTTGATCACCATCTCGCTGGCGAACTCCATGCCGGCCGCGCGCAGCTGCATCCGCTCGAACGCTTCCTTTCGAAATGCGCGCAGTCCGCAGTGCATGTCCCCGACGGGCGTGTGAAAGAAGACCCTGCCGATCCGCGTCAGCACAGGGTTGCCGAGCCAGCGATGTGACCACGGCATGGCGCCGGGTTCGATTCCGCCGGAGAAGCGGTTGCCCACCACCAGATCCGCGCCCGCGCGCAGCTCGGCGATGAACGGGCCGATGGCGCCGAAGTCGTAGCTGTCATCGGCGTCACCCATGACCACGAGCTCGCCCTGGGCAGCCTCGATGCCGCCGAGCAGCGCGCTGCCGTAGCCCTTTCGAGACACCTCGACCACACGCGCGCCGAGCTCGCGGGCGATGACAACCGAGCCGTCGGTGCTCCCGTTGTCGGCGACGATGATCTCCGCCTCGAGCCCGGCATGCGCGATCGCACGCTGGGCCTTCTGGATGCAGCTCGCAAGCGTCTCGGCTTCGTTCAGGCACGGCATCACGATCGAGACTTCGACGGTTGTGCGGGCCCCGCCCCCTGCGCGGTGTGCTCGCCTTGGGGCGACCTTCATTTCCGGATCAGCCTAACGGTGCGGCGGAGCGTTTCCGCCGGAAATGCAATGACCCCGACGGATCGCCTCTCGAGAACCGGTACCTGCCTTGCGGCCTGTTCCTGCCCTCTCGAACGTTTCCCTCGGGGCCGAGGGGAAGAGTATGCGGCCCGGCAGAGGAGTGCAAGTCCGAAAGTCAGTTCGCCGCCAAGCCACTCGAAGTAGCCATCCGGCTAACCTTTGTGAGCATGTCGATAAGGCTCGCCGACGCCCTGAAAATCATCGACGCGGCCACCTCCAAAGCACGCGAGCTCGGCATCCATGTGTCCGTCGCGGTCATCGATGCGGGCGCGCATCTGGTCGCGCTCCAACGGATGGACGGCGCGCCGCCGGTGTCGCCGGTGATCGCTGAAGGCAAGGCCGTCGGGGCGGCGATGTTCCTCCGCGACGGCGCCGCGATGCTGACGATGGCCAACGACCGGCCCGCGTTCTACGCGGCGGTCAGCGCGATGGCCCGCACCCGCATCGTCCCCGGCCCCGGCTCTCTGCTCATCCAGCGCGATGGCGCGGTCGCGGGTGCGGTCGGTGTTAGCGGCGGGAAGCCCGAGCAAGACCTCGAATGCGCCGAGGCGGGACTGAACGCCCTTTAGTCGGGCCTCCCGAGCATGATGCGGCGAATGGGCTCGTGCACAGCCCCTTGCTTGCCGAGGTGACTCCAGTACAGCACCAGCTCGCCGGCCGGCCATGGCGTCAGCTCGGGCAGCGGCGGTAATTCAGGCAGGGCGGCCCCATCGCGCGGTCGCGCGCGCGCCAGGGTTAGGTGCGGCTGAAAGGGGCGCTTCTCCGGCTCGAGCCCGGCGGCTCGGCATTCGTTTTCGACACGCGAGGCGAGCGCGATCAGCTGATCGACGCCCCCGGTGAGCGACAGCCAGACCACCCGCGCCAGGCGGCTCCGCCTGAACTGACCGACCGTCCCCAAGGAGATGCCGAACGCAGGCCCTGCCACTCCGTCCAGCCGGTCCGCTATTCCCTCCACCAGCTCGCGTTCGACAGCGCCGATGAACCGCACCGTCACGTGCAGGTTGTCAGCAACCGACCACCTGAAGTCCGGCGCGGCTGCCGCGCAGGTTTCGAGATATCGTCCAAGCTCGCTGCGCTGGGGGTCGGGCACCGGCAGCCCGAAGAACGCCCTGACGTTCAGCGGCGCTTCACCTGCCAGTTGATCGGAGCCCAGGAGCTGACCGGCGACGGCCTCCAACCGAAATGGGCGGTCACCGAGTCGAGTCCATCGGCGACATTGGCCAGCTGGCTGCTGCGGATCTCGTCGGGAGTCACGAGCGGGTCGTCGAGGAGCAGCTCCATCACCGCAGCGCCAGGGATCAGCAGCTCCGGCATGACGTGCAGCTTTGGCTTTTTGATCTTCCGCGCCTGAAGGAACCAGTCGTACATCGTCTCGAACGTCACGACCTCCGGACCGCCGAGCTCGACGATCTTCCCGAGCAGGTCGGGCTTGCCGATCGCCTCCACCACGCAACGAGCGGCGTCTTCGCGAAGGATCGGCTGAAACTGCGTCTTGCCGTTGCCGGGGATGACGATCACAGGCCCGAACTTGGCTGTGCGCTCGAAGACATCGAGCGAGCCGCCTTCCTCCGCGAACACGAGGGAGAAGCGAAGGATCGTGCCGGCCACTCCGGTTTTGGCGAGCTCTTGCTCCCCCATCCATCGAGAGGTGAGGTACTTCAACTTGGCGTCGAGTCGGGCGCCGATGGCGCTGACGAGGATGACGGACCTCGTTCCGGCCGACTTCGCAGCCTCGGCCATGATCCGCGGGCCGTCGACGTTCACCTCGAGCATCGACTGCGGCTTGTTCCGTCTCACCGCGACCAGGCTCACGATGTGCTCGGTGCCCTGAGCAGCCTGGGCGACTGCTCCGGGGTTCAGCGCATCACCCACCAGCACCTGGGCGCCACGCACTTTGAAGGCCGCTGCCTTCATGGGATCGCGCACGAGCACCCTCAGCTGATGACCCGCGTCGAGCATCTTGTGGGCGACCGCGCGCCCGAAAAATCCGGTCGAACCGAGCAGCAGGACCCTGGCCACGACCGGAAAGCCTAGCAACCATACTCAGGGTCGATGAGCGGTGAGCAGCTTGGCGGGATCGCCCTGGGCCTGTTCGCCGCCCTTCTCGGCGCCGGTGGGATCGCGGCCGCCGTGCTGCGCCGGAGGCGGCGGGCCGAGATCGCGAACACCTACGGGTCGGCCGGAGGCATCCTCTACACGATCTTCCAGGCGGGCTGCTCGGGACTGCTGCTGCTGGGCGGCATCGGCCTCGTGGTCGCAGCCCTGCTTATCAAGCGCTAGCGTCGCATTGGTGGCTGGGTTTAACCCGGCCACGACTTTGTCTTTTTCGCCTCCAGGCGTCGCTGGGAGTTCTCTTAATAGATCCCATCGATATACCGGAAGGAGAGCAGCCCGGCGCGAAGCGCCCGGCGATGAGAGGAAACCATCCAGGGTTTCCTCTCATTTCTCGCGGCCTTGGTGGTGAAAGCCGGCTAGCTAACTCTTCGCCGCGAGGTCGGCCCGAAGCCGGTCGCCCATCACTGAGAGCACCTTGACCAGGATGGCGTCGTCCGCCTTGATCGCGTCCCGGAACTGGGCGTGGCTCATGACCATGAGCCTGGCCGGCGTCTTGGTCACGACAGTGGCTGTGCCGAGGCCGCGGTCCAGCATGCTGATCTCACCGAAGAAGTCACCGGCTTTGAGCGTCCGCCTTGTTGACCCGTCGATGGCCACCTCCGCCTCGCCCTCGAGGAGGATGTAAAAGGCATCGCCCGGCTCACCCTGCTTGATGAGGGTGCGCCCGGCCGGCACCGTCACCTCGTCGGCCCTGCTGGCGATGAAGTCGAGCTCCTTCTCGGTGCAGTTCATGAAAAGAGGGACCTGCGCGAGGGCCCTGGTCTTGGCGTCGCTCATGCGATGCAGCATAAAGGCCGCGGCGCAAGCGCGACGGGACCTTTTCGGCCTCCAACTATCCTGCTGACATGCCCATGGCGTGCCCGGTCTGCGGCCGACCGCTTCCGAGGTCGGCCAGGTTCTGCCCGAACTGCGGCGCTGCCATCGGGCCGCTCCTCGGAACCGAGGAACGCAAGATGGTGACCGTCCTGTTCGCGGACCTGGTCGACTCGACCGGGCTCGCTCAAAGGCTGGACCCGGAGCGGGCTCGCGAGATCCTCGGCAGCTTCTTCGATGCGGCCGCCGAGGAGCTGAATGCGTTACGCGGCAGGACCGAGAAGTTCATCGGCGACGCCGTGATGGCGGTGTTCGGTCTACCGACGGTGCACGAGGACGACGCACTGCGCGCGGTGCGCGCCGGTCTCGCCATCCGGGGGCGCGCCCGCCGTCTGACCCAGTCAGCAGGGCTCGCCGAGCCGCTGCAGGTTCGGATCGGCATCGAGTCGGGCGAAGCGGCCACCGGGCTCGGGCCGGCCGGGCAGCTGCTCGTGACCGGGCAGGTGGTCAACGTGGCCGCCAGGCTGCAGGCGGCCGCCATTCCGGGCCAGATCCTTGCTGGGACGACGACGCATGCCCTTACGACGACCAAAGTCTCTTACGGCCGGCGGAAAACTGTGAAGGCCAAAGGCTTCGACACGGCGCTCGAGGCGTTTCCGGTCGAGGGGCTCACCCCGCGGTCTGCACGGCGCACGATCCCGTTCGTCGGCCGCTCGAGCGAGCAGGCGATCCTCGGCCAGAGTCTTGGCCTTGCTTCGACCACCGGCAAGCCCGTCCTGGTCACCGTCGTCGGCGAGCCGGGCATCGGCAAGTCGCGCCTGGCCGAAGAGCTCGCCGCCGGCATGAGCGCCGCGGTCCCGATCCTCCGAGGCGAATCTCGCGCATATGCGGACACCGCCACCTTCTCCCCCGTCGCCGCCATCGTCGGCGACCTCGCGGGTATCAATCAGGACGACCCGCCCGAGACGGTAGGCCGGCGGCTTCGGGAGCTGGTCGGCGTCGCTTGTGACCCGGCCGAGGTCGACCGCATAGTCGAGCGCCTCGCGCTGCTTTTCGGACTCAGCGAAGGCCGGCGCGAGGAGTCGGCGTTCGTGCACGACGTCCAGGCCGGATTCATTGCGCTCATCGACGGACTGGCGCGCGACCATCCGGTGCTGCTCCTTTTCGAGGACGCCCACATGCTCAAGCCGGCGATGCTGGACCTGATCGAGCGCCTGGGCTCCAGGGGCCGGCGCGGACCGCGTCGAGCGCTGGTGCTGGTGCTCGCGCGGAGCAGCCTGCTCGATGAGCGGCCGGCATGGGGCTCGAGCAGCAGCAACGCGGTGCTGGTTCGGCTCGATCCGCTCTCGGCCGAGGAATCGGTCCACCTGGTGAGACAGGCGGGCGGCGGCCAGATCGGTGACAAGCAGGCGACCGAGATCGCCCGGCGTGCAGGCGGAAACCCGTTCTTCATCATCGAGACGACAGGCATGCTCATGTCGCCGGGCAACGGCCGTGCTCGGTCGGACCGGGCGGTTCTTCCTCCGACTGTGCAGGCAGTGGTCAGCGCGCGGCTGGATGCGCTGCCGCCAAGACTTCGCGAGCTGGCCAGGCTCGCGGCTGTGTTCATTTATTCGTTCGACCTATCGGCCATCCAGGCGCTTGATGAAGCGGTGACACCGGAGGAGCTCGAACAGCTCGTCGACGCGGAGGTCCTCGTGCGGGACGACATGGGCGCGAATCCTTCGTGGCGGATCCGTCACGCCACCCTGAAGGATGTCGCCTATGGGAGCCTGCCCAAGCGAGAGCGGCTGAGGCTTCACCGCATCGTGGCTCAGAAGGAGCTCGCCGCGGGGCATCGTTCGTGGACGGCAGATCACCTCGAGCTGGCGGCGTTCGCATCGCTCGACCTTGATCCCAGCGATCGCACCGCGCCGGAGGCAGCCGCAGAAGCGCTGCTCGTAGCAGGCGA
The DNA here is from genome assembly GCA_005881025.1 of Chloroflexota bacterium. Classification (GTDB taxonomy): domain Bacteria; phylum Chloroflexota; class Dormibacteria; order Dormibacterales; family Dormibacteraceae; genus CF-54. Next base: position 6,738 of record VBFO01000056.1, read on the forward strand.
CCGGGCGAGGAGGCGTATGGAGAGTCGCTCAGCGATCGACCGCTACGAGCGCGCGCTCGCGATGGCGGGTGCGGAGACCCGGTGGGGCGTGCGGGAGGCACGGGTCCTGGCCGGAATGGGCGAGTCCGCGTACTGGCTCGGCGACTACCCGGCGGCGATCGAGTCGCTGCGCCGCTCCGTCGCGCTGGCCGAGGAGCACGATGACTCGTTCGCGCTTGCGCTCGCGCTCAGGTTTCTCGGCGACATCGCGATCAACTACGAGGCCGACGTCGACAAGGCCGAGCAGCTGCACGAGAGGTCGCTCGCGGCCGCCGAACGGCTAGGAGATCCGTGGGCGATCGTGAGGAGCCTCCTGTTTGCGGGCTGGGTGCCCTGGACGCGCCAGCGGTTCGAGGAGTCGGAGGCGATCTGGCGGCGCGCCCTCGCGTTGGCGGATCCAAACGACAGCTGGTCGCGCGCCCGGGCGTTGACAGCACTGTCCATCAACCGCAGCGAGATGAATGACAAGGACGGAGCCCTCGAGCTGATCGAGGAGGCGAGCCGGATCGCAGAGGAGAGAGGCGACCAGTTCAGCGTGGGCAACACGGCGGTGCAGAAGGCGCGGTCGCTGGATGACCTCGGACGTCGCGAGGAGGCGCTCCCCTGCTTTGATCGCGGCATCGCGATATTCGCGGACCTTGGCGCACGCTGGGAGCTCGCGGACGCGCGCGCTGCGAAAGGCATCGCCGAGCGTGAGCTGGGCCGGCTCGACGAGGCGGAGGAGGATTTGCGTTATGCGATCCGCGTCGCGGAGGAGCTCGGCGATCGCCAGCTGCCGGGGTGGGTGTGGCGCGCACTGGCCAAGGTTTCGGAGAAGCGCGGCGACAAAGCCGAGGCGGAGGAGAGGTACCGGCGCTCGAGGGAAGCCGAATCCCGCGGCCCCCGCTAGATCACGTTCTTCTGACCAGCGCGCCGCGCGCGAACCTCTCGAAGCCGAACGGTGACTGCATCATCAGCTGTTTCCACCGCGGGCAAGGCCCCAGAACTCGAAGATGACCTTCAAGGCGGCGAGGCTGCTGATGTTCCCGTTGTCGAAAGGCGGCGAGACCTCGACCATGTCGAGGCCCACGAACTTCGCGGCGTTCCCAACCACGTGCAGCAGCTCGAGTGCCTGCCGGGTGGTCAGCCCGCCAGGTGACGGAATCTCGGTGCCGGGTGCGAATGCAGGATCCAGCACATCGATGTCGAAGGAGACATGGACCTCCTTGCCCGCCAGCGCATCCGCGACGGTTTTGAGCGCCGCGTCAGGAGTCGACGCCAGCTCTCGCGCACCGACAAGGGTCATCCCGTGGTCGCGGATGTACACGAGCTCTTCAGGGTCGTAGTCCCGCCCGCCGATGATCACCACGCGCTCCGGCGCTATCCCGGACGCGTCGATCGCCCGCCGCAGCGCGCAGCCACAAGTCCAGCGGCCGCCGCGCGAGAAGTCGCACAGATCTGGATGCGCGTCCACCCAAAGCACGCTCAGGCCAGGATGGCGGCGGGCCTGAGCCGACAGGGTGGCGATGGCGGTGCAGTGGTCACCTCCGATCACGGTGAGGAGGGACGCAGGAGGCACTTCAGCCAGTCGGTCAGCAATGTGCTGCCACTCCTGCTCGATGCTGGATCCGGCGGTGATGTCGCCGAGGTCGTGCACTGACAGCCCCGCCAGGAGGCGGCCTTCCTCGGTCACCGGCGGCATGACCGCCGACAGCGAGCGGATCCGCTCAGGCGCCTGGGCGGCTCCCTTCCGATACACGGCCGAGCCGTCGTACGGGATGCCCGCGATCGTGACCGCGGCCCCAGCAGGGGCGCCGGCGAGCCCGGCCCACTGCTTCAGGCCCGTGACATCAATCATGGGGCCTAATCAGGTTCGTACTTCGGCAGCGACTTCTTGACCGGCTTGTCCTGGCGGTAGCCCAGTGCGTACTCGCCCTGGAGGATGGTGTGCACCTCGCGCGTGCCCTCGTAGATGATCGGGGCGCGGGCGTTGCGAAGGAATCGCTCGACGGGGTATTCCGCCGAGTATCCGTAAGCGCCGTGCACCTCGACCGCGTCGTGCGCCGCGTTGAAAGCGGCGTCGGTCGCGTACTGCTTGCACATCGACACCTCTTTCGTGTGGCGCAGGCCTTTGTTCTTCATCCACGCGACCTTGAAGTAGAGCAGCCGGCTGATCTCGTAGTCGCGGGCCATCCGGGCGATCATCTGCTGCACCAGCTGATAGCGGCCGATCTCCTGGCCGAAGGTCTTCCGCTCGTGCGCGTACTTCGTCGAGGCGTCGAGACATGCGCGCACGGTGCCGGTGGCGCCGGCGCCCACCGTGTAGCGGCCGTTGTCCAGGCAGCTCATCGCGATCTTGAAACCATCACCCTCGTCGCCGATTCTGTCCGCCTCATCGACCTCGAGGTCTGACATGAAGATGGAGCCAACATCGCCCGCCCGAATGCCAAGCCTGCCCTCGATCGGCTCCGTGCGTAGGGCGTTCTTACCGCTGGCGGAACGGTCGAGCATGAAAGCGGAGACTCCCTTCGATCCACCCTTTGGGTCGGTCTTGGCAAACACCAGCAGGAAGTCCGCAGTGTCGGCGTCGGACACCCACGTCTTCTGCCCGTTGAGAACGTAGCGCGTGCCAGTGCGCCGCGCGGTCGACTGCATCGAGGCCACGTCAGATCCCGCGTTAGGCTCGGTCAGGCCGTAGCAGGCGAGCTTCTCTCCCCGCGCCATCGGTGCCAGCCAGCGCTGCTTCTGGTCCTCGGTCCCCCAGGTGTACAGGCCCATCCCGACCAGGCCGACATGGACCGACAGCACCGTGCGGTAAACGGTGTCGACGTACTCGAGCTCCTCGCAGACCAGGCCGAGGGCGAGGTAATCGAGCCCGTGACCGCCGTAGCGCTGAGGGAAGCACACGCCCGGGAGGCCGAGCGAGGCCAGCTTGGCGAAGATCTCGGGGTCGTGACGGCCGGCGCGATCGTCGGCGCCGATCCGCGGCGCAAACTCGCGGCTGCAGAAGTCTCGGACGGCTGCGACCAGCTGCTCCTGGTCGGAGGTCAGAGACAGGTCCAGCACGACTAAAAGTTAATGCGTCGGGCTGGGCGATGCGCAGGCTGCAGGCGACGGGCTCGTCTTGGGCGATGGGCTGCTCTTGGCGGGGCTCGACTTCGGCGTCGGCGAGGGGCACGGCGTGGGCGAGGGAGTCGGCGCCGCCTTCAAGTCGTTCGGTCCGACGTGGCCGAGAACTGGAATGTGCTGGCCGAACCCGAGGATGAAGGGCACTGTGCGGGAGGAGTGGAGCTGGGGCTCGAGAAAGCCTGTGTAAAGCTGCTCGAGCTGATGGATGCCCCCGATGGACTCGATATGCGCTGCATCGTTTTTCGCCGCCGCCGCCTTCAGCGCATTGAGGTCATCCTTCGAGACCATCGCCGCCGTGATGGGATTGGAGAGGATCATCGACTCGAGCTGGTTCACCTGAGTCAGAGTCAGGCTCGCCTTGTTGACGATAGGCACAAACGCGTTGTCCAGCGTCACCAGGGCCGAGACGCCGAGGTAGACGATGACGACAGTCACCAGCACGTGGACGAACACCCCCAGCAGGCCGTCGACACCACGGATCGCGTCCAGCCGGTGGAAGGCGCCGCCGATCGCCCCACCGACCGCGCCGAGAATGACGGCCAGGATCAGGGCGGCGAACACGCTGACGACCGCGTTGAGGTGGAGGATCTTCTGCATCTCGCCCGTGTACTGGTCGTGGAACCTGAAGATGGCCAGCAGCGTGCCGAAAAAAAAGATCTCGGCCATCAAGGGCTGGATCACGCCTCGCTGGTAGCCAAGAAAGATCGCGATCAGGATCAGCAGGGCGACAACAATGTCGATGATCACGTGGGCGCCATTCTAATGATCGAAGCGGTCCTGCCAGGCATGGGTTAGACTCCCAATCACTCTTGGCCCGAACGATCGCCGTCGCGATGCAGAAAGGGGGAGTGGGAAAGACCACAACCGCTGTCAACCTAGGCGCCGCACTGGCGGAGCTTGGCCAGAGGGTTCTCCTGATCGATCTCGACGCTCAGGGCCACCTCACCCTCTACATGAAGCCGCCGGGCGAGCTGGAGAAGACCATCTACCACCTCCTGGTCGATCCGGACACCACAGTGACCGACGTGGTCCAGGAAGCGCCCCAGATGGGAGTCCACTACATCCCGGCCGACATCGAGCTCGCCGGCGCGGAGAACCAGCTGATCAACGAGATCGGCCGCGAGAGCATCCTGCGCGACAAGCTGGAACCCGTCCAGCGGCGCTATGACTTCGTCATCATCGACTGCCCGCCTTCGCTGGACCTGATCGTGATCAACGCCCTGGTCGCGGCGGACGAGGTGCTGGTGCCGCTGCAGGCAGAGTTCCTGGCGCTCAAAGGCATGCAGGAGCTGCTGGTGACGCTCGAACGCGTCAAGCGTCGCCTCAACCCGCGCCTGGAGCTGATCGGCATCCTTCCGACTCTCTACAAGCAGCGCGCACTCCATTCCCAGGAGGTTCTGGCAGCAGTGCGCGAGAAGTACGGCGACAAGGTCTATGAGTTCGGGGTCACTGACTCGATCCGTTTTGCCGAGACACCGCTGGCAGGTCAGTCGATCCTTCAGTACGCGAAAGAGTCAGATGGCGCGAGATCGTATCGAGCTTTGGCAACCCGGGTCATGGAGAATCACAAGCGCAATGACTAGCTTCAAGAGGGTCTCACTGGTCGGATCGGAAGACCTCTTTCGTGCCACTCGGCCGCAGGTGGTCACCGATACCGACGACGTGATCAAGGACGCGGTGGACCGGCCTGGCGTGCAGGTGAAAGAGGTCGTCTACCGGACGCTTCACTTCACACCGGAGGAGGTCGAGCTCCTCCTGGAGGCGATCCAGATCGCGAAGTACCCCGACAGGCCGCGCGCGAAGCCGGCCCTGGACAAATTCGACTCTCTGGACGCGATCCGGCTGAAAGTGCAGGGAGACTCGGGAGGCTAGCTCGCGTTTCGCTCCTTTGGCGCCAACGGTGCGCTTCGACCGCATCCGATACGCACGTTTGGTGCCAACCGGGCCAAACCCGATCCGGTCAGTAGCGCTTCTTCGAGCGGCGGCGGATGTAGCCGTAAGCCCAGAACAGGCAGATCAAAAGCAGCAGCACGCCGAACGTGACCACCGCTGCCTGCTGCATTTCCTGTAAATACTGAGCTAGTGGCAAAGATCGGCATCGTCAAGGTCAAGCTCGACCGCGAGGTGAACTGCTACGTCATCTCAGACGCCTCCACGAAGGAGGCGGTGGTCATCGATCCCGGCCTGCCCGCAGACAAGATCGCCGAACAGCTGAACGGCGTGACCGTACGCTGGATC
>VBFO01000057.1 GCA_005881025.1 Chloroflexota bacterium
GGCCCGCTTCGTGCGCTTCTGCGACGCCTTCAACATCCCGCTCGTCACGTTCGTGGACGTACCGGGTTTTCTGCCTGGGACGGCGCAGGAGTACGGCGGGATCATCCGGCACGGAGCGAAGCTGCTGTACGCGTTCAGCGAGGCGACGGTGCCGAAGCTCACTGTGATCACGCGCAAGGCGTATGGAGGGGCGTACTGCGTGATGTGCTCAAAGCACATCCGGGCGGACTACAACGTGGCGTGGCCGACCGCGGAGATCGCGGTCATGGGTCCGGAGGGGGCGGTCAACATAGTGTTCCACCGGGAGCTCGAGGCAGCTGCAGACCGGACGGCTTTGCGGCGCGAGCTGGTGGCGGACTACACCGAGCGATTCGCCAACCCTTACATCGCGGCTGACCGCGGGTACGTCGATGACGTCATCGAACCGATCCGGACCCGCAGCGCTTTGATCCGCGCTTTACGGATCGCCATGCGCAAAGAGCGCAAACGCAGTCCGCGCTGGCACGGGAACATCCCGTTGTGAGCACGGCCCAGATCATGGCGACCCTGTTCGAGATCGCTCTCGTGGGCGTTGGAGCGGCCGCCGTCCTGATCGGCAGCTGGACCATCGCCACCGGGCACTCGCCGGGTTGGGTGTGGCTGGCCAGAAATCCGACTGACCGTTACAGCCGGTTGTGGGGGATTGCCGCGCTCTTGCTCGGTCTGGGCGCCGTGATCGTCGTGATCTCGTGGTCGTCGCCCTACCGCCTGCCAGCCGGCCCTGCTGTCGGGTTTGGGTTGCAGGTGATCGCGGTGGGTATCTGGTTGTACATAAGGTCGAAGGCGGGCTTCATCGAGAGTTAGAGCCGCCAGTAAGGCCGCGGTCAGACGATGTTCGTTGGGAGGACCGCGGCGAAGAAACCGCGCGCTGAGACCCCGTGTACGGGCCCTCCGCTCACGACGTTGGCGACCTTCGGCTGCCAGGTCGGATCGGCGCTGCCGATGATGATGACCTGGTCGGTGATCCAGCCCGCCCAGTCGTGGAGTCCAGGCCCGGCGATGCGGTTGGCGACGACGCCATTTTTCGCCCAGATTCCCATCACGGCTGGGTTGTCGGGTATCGCCGCCGCCATCCATTGGCCGTCTGGCGACAGCGCTGCCGCCGAGCTCCGCGTGCCCCAATCGGTCGTGCTCCAGGGGCCGGGATCGTTTCCGTTCCAGTCGATCGCGCCGCCCTGGATGCAGCCGGACCCTGCCGGGCTGAGCGGACCGCTGACCGTGCAGGCGCCCATCAGCACCTTGCGATAAGCGTTGGTCGGGTCGACCAGGTGATAGGAGATGGCTGAGTAGGGATTGCCGCGCGCGGGCGCTGCCTTGGCGATGTCCTCCTCGAACGGACCGACTGCGTGCGCCAGCACAAGTAGCCCGGAGTGCCAGGCCACCGGCCAGACGTAGTTCGAGCTCGACTGATAGATGACGCGCTTGTGTCCGCCCGCTAGCGCGTCCGTGTACAGAGTCAGGTGCACCGGGCTGACGGTGTAGTCCAGCACGGAGACGGCGATCTGCTTGTCGTCAGGGCTCACGGCAAAAGCGCCCGCGGAGCCGGATGGAACCGCGAGAGCCGCGGCGAACGGCGGGACACCGTTCATGTTGATGGCGAGCAATCTCGAATCCCCGTCGAGGTAGTAGAGCGACGTCCGGGACGCGCTGACGTACGGCAGCTGGATCCCGGTCCCGTCGTGGGTGTTCATCGGGGTGCGCTGGCGTGCTGCCAGCTGTCGAGCGACACCTCCGACCTCATCCACGATCGACAAGGTGTAATCGCTGGAGCTCGAGGTGAGATCCACCAGCACGGCGAAGCTCGGGGGCTTTGGAGTGGGTGTGGGCTGTGGGCTCGGAATCCCTTGACTCGGCCCCGGGCTCTGGGACGCCGGGCTTGGGGACGGCGACCGCTGACCCGCGGCCGGCGAAGCGAACTCGGCGACCGGTGAGCCCGCCGGCGTCACGCTCGGCACCGTCGGCAGGGCGACGCCGGTCGAGCATCCGAGCAGCAGGAGCACAAGCGGGGCCAGCACCAGCGTTCGCTTCATCGATGTGTCAACGCGGCCTCCCGGCCCTCGTTACGCTCTTGGCAGTGAAGCTGCTCGAGTACCAGGCCAAAGAGGTCCTCGCTTCGCTGGGCATCACGATTCCGCCGGGCAGGGTGGCGCGTACACCGGAAGAGGCTGCTCAAGCGTGCTCCGTGCTCGGGCCCGTCGCGGTCAAGGCACAGGTACCGGTGGGCGGCCGGGGCAAGGCCGGCGGCATCAAGCTCGCGCAGACTCCGGAAGAGGCCCGGCAGGCTGCGCAGCGCATCATCGGCATGGACATCAAGGGCTTCAAGGTGCCGCTGGTGTATTGCGAATCAGCGCTCGAGATCGAACGGGAGATCTATCTCGGCTTCACCGTCGACCGCGACGCGCGGGCCAACATCCTGATGCTCTCGGCCAAGGGCGGCATGGACATCGAGCAGGTGGCCGAGGAGTCGCCGGAGTCGATCGCCCGCCTTTACCCCAACCCATGGCGTGGGCCGCTCGATTTCGAGCTGAACGGTCTGGTTTTCGAGGCTGGGCTGGGCGAGCTCGCTCGTCCCCTGGCAGCAGTGATCAAGAAGCTCCATCGAGCGATCCCCGAGTTGGACGCTGTGACCGCGGAGATAAATCCGCTGGTGGTGACGAAATCCGGTGAGGTGGTGGCAGGGGACGCCAAGCTCGAGATCGACGACAACGCGGCCTGGCGGCACAAGGAGCTCGAGACGCGCTATGGCTCGGTCCTCGAGGGTGATCCCTACGAGGTCGAGGCGAAAAAGCGCAGCCTCACCTACGTTTCGCTCGACGGGGAGGTCGGGATCATCGGCAACGGCGCAGGCCTGTGCATGAGCACGCTCGACCTCGTGCAGCGAGCGGGCGGCCGGGCCGCCAATTTCTGCGACATCGGAGGCGGCGCAAGGGCCGAGGTGGTCGAGAACGCGCTGAGTGTCATCCTCATGAACCCTCGCGTGAGAGGTGTGCTGATGAACATCTTCGGCGGCATCACTCGCGGCGATGAGGTTGCTCGCGGCCTGGTCATGGCTCGGAACAACCTCGGCATGAAGGTGCCGCTGGTCGTCCGGATGAGCGGCACGCGTGAGGAGGAGGGCCGGGCCATCCTCAAGGAGAATGGCATCGAGCCTGGAGCCAACGCGTGGGAAGCGGCGCAGAAGATCGTCGAGCTCACGCGAGCGGCCGCGCCTTCGTGAGCATCCTCCTCGACGCCTCGACTCGCGTGATCGTGCAGGGCATCACCGGGCGAGAAGGCAGTTTTCACACGGAGCAGATGCAGTCGCTGGGGACCAGGGTGGTGGGTGGCACGAGCCCGGGCAAAGGCGGTTCGACGCATCTCGGTGTGCCGGTGTTCAACACGGTCGCGGAGGCTGTCGCGAAAACGGAGGCCACGGCATCAGGCATCTTCGTCCCGCCTCCGTTTGCTCCCGACGCGATCATGGAAGCGGCTGCGGCCGGCATCACGCTGATCGTCTGCATCACCGAAGGAATTCCCATCCAGGACATGATCCGGGTGAAGGATTTTCTGCGCGGCTATCCCGCTGCTCGGCTCCTGGGGCCGAACTGCCCCGGCCTGATCACGCCGGGCGTGGGCAAGATCGGAATCATCCCGCAGCGCATCACCAGACCTGGACACGTAGGGCTGGTCTCGCGCAGCGGCACGCTGACCTACGAGGTCGGCTCAGCACTCAGCGCCGCGGGTCTTGGGCAGTCGACGATCGTCGGCATCGGCGGCGACCCCGTCCTTGGCCTGTCGTTCGCCGACGTGGTGCAGCTGTTCGAGCAGGATCGCGACACGACTCAGCTCGTGGTCATCGGCGAGATTGGTGGCAGCGACGAGGAGCGCGCTGCCGAGCTCCTGGGCCGGGGATCCCGCCTGAAGGCGGTGGCATTCATCTCAGGCCGCACCGCCCCGGAGGGCAAGCGGATGGGGCACGCGGGCGCGATCATCTCGGGCAATCGCGGGACTGCCAAGAGCAAGGAAGAGGCGTTCCGGCGCGCGGGGGTGGCAGTAGCCGAGACGACGGATGAGATCGTCTCGCTACTGAACTAGACTCGACCGTCTGGTGGTCGCACCTCTCGGAGTTTCGCGCGCGCTGCCGGCTGACCGCATGCGCGACCTCGGCATCCTGGCCGGGCTTGTCGCCTGGCTCGTGTACACGCGGGTCTACTGGGGCCTTCACGCAGTGCATTTCGCGCTGCCGCCCTGTCCCTTCTACTACCTGACCGGGCATCCATGCCCGTTCTGCGGCGGCACCCGCTCGTTTGCCTACATGTGGCAGGGCGACCTCGCCGATTCGGTGCGGCTCTATCCGCTGGGTCCGGCTATGTTCCTGGGCACCTTGCTGGGCGCAGGCGGCCTGGCGTCGGGGATCGTGACTGGCAGGACGTGGTCGTTGAACCTGTCCTCCTTGCAGTGGCGTGTGTTGACGGTAGGCGGTGTAAGCGCACTGGCGGTGAGCTGGGCGCTGAAGTGGTTCGTCCTCGGCAACTGAGGTCGGGATTCGGCGGCTGGCGCCGGACGACTGGGAGTCGTACCGCGACATCAGGCTCCGGGCGTTGCGCATCGATCCATCGGCGTTCAGCTCCCAGGCGCACGTCGAGGAGGCGTTCGATCAGGGACGGTGGCGGCAGCGGCTGAGCCGGGCGGCGGTTTTCGTGGCGGAGGCTGAGGGCGGGCCGATCGGTCTGGTGGCCGGCATCGAGGCGCCCGAGGGCGATGGAGCGGAGCTGGTCTCGATGTGGGTCGCACCGGAATGGCGCGGCCATGGCGCGGCGGCGCCGTTGATCGAGGCGGTCCGTGAGTGGGCGGCGCGGTCCAGGTTCGAGCGACTTGGCCTGTGGGTCGTGGAGGGGAATCTGGTCGCCGAGAAGGCTTACGCCAAGGCGGGGTTTGAGCGGACGGGCCGGCGGCAGCCGGTGCGGGAGGGCGAGCCGGCGATGGAGTTCGAGATGGCGAGGCGGCCCTGACGGGTGAGCCATTCGGGCCCTTTTGGTGCTAGGCGGTCGACCTGAGGATCGCCTTGGTGATGACAGGATAGGAGCGTTCGATCACGGCGGGCGGGTTGCTGACAGGGTCGATCAGGTCGTGGGGCAGACCTTCTGACGATGGGAACTCGAACGTTTCCACCGATGCGCCGTGCCGCCGCCACTGTTCGACGAGCTGATAGGTGAACCGATTGTCGAGTCGCGGCTCCGCGGCGTTCGTGATCACCACGATGTCACGAGTTTTTGGAGCTGCCGTCCGCCCCGTCGTCATCACGAACCTGCCGGTCTCGAAAAGCGCGGCGTAGGCGTGGGTGGCGAAACGCGGGTAGCCATGAGGTGGCTTGATGTTCTCCTTCGCCGAGCGGTTCCACCACATGTAGAAGTTCGGCAGTGTCTGCGCGGCGATGCCAAGCGCGGTCAGCGCCGGTCCCGGGATGGGGCGCAACCCGAACATCGGCGCGATGAGCACCGCGCGCTCGATCCCCGCGTGGGTTTCCGCCAGGTAGCCGGCGAGGATGCCGCCGAGAGAAAGTCCCGCCACCACGACCTTTTCCCCCAGCCCTGAGGCGGCCAGCGCGGAGCGGTCGGCCACCGCCATCAGGTGCTCGGCGCGCAGCTCCGCAATGGCCGTGTTCAGGCGATCTGAATACCCATGGCGCGGGTACCGGGGAATGAGCACGTTCCAGCCACGATCGAAGAACTGCCGGCCCAGGTCGTCGAACTGCCGCGGGCAGTTCGTGAAGCCGTGCAGCAGCACCAGCGACCGCTCGGTGCGCCGGCCGTGCGTATACAGGAGCGTGCGACAAACCGGGTTCACGTTCGGGCCGTCGAGCGCCTGCAGCCCAGACACGATTTCCAGCGCTTCGTCGTAGGCCTCAGGTGGCACGGCGCGATGGTAGGCCGTGCCACGATTGGAGGCGATGGACTTCGAGCTTTCTCAAGAGCAGACGGCGGTTAGAGACTTATGTCGCGATTTCGCTCGCGAGGTGGTGGCGCCGGCAGCCGAGGACCTGGATATTCACCACAAGTTCGGCTACGACGTGGTCCGCCAGATGGGCGAGCTCGGCCTGTTCGGCCTTCCATTCGGCGAGCGTTATGGCGGCGCCGGCGCGGACTTCCTTTCCCTGTGTCTGGCGATCGAGGAGATCTCGCGCGCGGACGCCGGGGTCGGCATCACGCTCGAGGCCGCGGTATGCCTCGGGGCGGCGCCCATCCACGACTTCGGCACGGAGGACCAGAAGCAGCAGTGGCTGCCCGACCTGCTCTCCGGGCACAAGCTGTGGTCCTTCGGGCTCACCGAGCCGGAGGCGGGTTCTGACGCTGGAGCCACCAAGACAAGGGCGGAGCTGCGAAACGGGAGCTGGATCATCAACGGCGCCAAACAGTTCATCACCAACTGTGGGACTGACATCTCGGCCGGCGTCACCCTGACCGCCGTCACTGGAAAGGAAAATGGGGGAGGCCCGGAGATCAGCGCCATTCTCGTCGCCACCGGCACGACCGGCTACCACGTGCAGCCTTCTTACCGGAAGCTCGGCTGGCACTCATCCGACACGCATCCGCTGAGCTTCGAGAACTGCTCTGTGCCCGAGGCAAATCTGCTGGGCGAAAGAGGGGGAGGCTACCGTCAGTTCCTGTACACGCTCACCGGCGGGCGCATCGCGATCGCTGCCCTGTCGGTCGGGCTGGCGCAGGCGTGCCTCGACGCGTCACTTGCATACGCGAAAGAGCGCCAGGCTTTCGGGGTGCCGCTTTCGAAGCATCAGGCGATCCAGTTCAAGCTCGCGGACATGGCGATGGAGACAGAGCTCGCGCGGACGATGGTCTATCGCGCCGCGACCGCGTATCACCATGGCGGCGGCGAAGCCAGTGATGAGGTACGGATGCTCGCCGCCTTCGCCAAGCTCTATGCGTCTGAGGCGTCCAAGCGCGCTGCTGATCAGGCGGTTCAGATCCACGGTGGCTACGGCTTCATGGAGGACTACCCGGTCGCCCGCTACTGGCGCGACGTGAAGGTCAACGAGATCGGCGAGGGCACCTCCGAGGTCCAGCGGATCCTGATCGCGCGCCTGCTGGGCTGCTGAAGCGGGCCTCCTAGCCCGGCTCGGGAGCTTCGCGGTCGGCGGTGGATGCGATCTCGCTCCACGGACGCGCCAGCAGCATCGACGAGGAGCTCGCAAGCGCGATCTTCTTGCCGTCCTCGTTGAAAAGCTCCGCGGTGGCGACCGCCATCGACCGTCCACGATGGACGAGCTTCGCGTGGGCGGTCATCACGCTCCCGTCAGGAGTGACAGGACGTAAGTAGTTGACCTTCAGGTCGAGAGGTGCGAACGATGATCCTGCCGACACCGTTGTCAGCACCGCACCTGAGAGCGCGGCATCCGCGAGCAAGGCGATCGCGCCTCCGTACAGCACTGGTGAGGGTGAGCACAGCCACTGCGAGGCTGGGAGGACGAACGTGCACTCGCCCTCAGCGACCTCGGTCGGCCGCAGCCCGGTGAGGTGATAGATCGGGGGAGCAAACTCGCGGGCGATGCATCCGCGCAACGCCTCGAGCCCTGTGATTCGCCTCCAGGTCTCGAGTGGGATCGGTGCGCCGGCGATCGGGCGGCGGAGATAAGGGTCGGGGGTTTCATAAGTTGGGCGACCACCATTGCTCGAATCCAGCTCGGGCGCACCGGGCGCGGTGAGCAGGAACCCGCGAGACGTTCCATGCGCCAGGTGACGGCCGCCTGAGTCCTCGATCGACACCTCGGACAGCGCGACCGACCTGCCGGCGTGGATCAGCCGCGCACGCCCGACCAGGTTGCCGCTCTCGATCGTGCCAGGCCGCAGAAAGCTCATCGACAGATCAGAGGTGGTCATGTAACCGAGCGGCGGCAGCACGGTCATGATCGCGGTTCCCAGCGGCCCGTCGGCCAGGAAGGCGAGGATGCCGCCGGTGATCAATCCGGGCACCGTCGTCTGCAGCCATGGCGTGACCGGCATTGCGAAGGTCGAGCTGCCGTAGCCGGCCTCGGTCGGGATCAGGCCGGTCAGGTGGTAGATCGGGGGCGGCACCGATTCACCGCGCACGGTCGCGCGCATCCGCTCCACGCCGGTCAGGCGCAGGCTCGATGGATCGCCGAAGGTGCCGCGGACCGGTTCCTCCCAGATGGGAGGGGCCGTGTCGGTACTCATCTAATAGATACAAGTGGAGCTTAAGGCCGGATTTATTCCGGCCGTCACCCTGCGTGCCACCATCCAGGCGCCTCCCGACGTCGCGCCGAGAGGGGGGCTCCGTGGGGGGATCCTGATCCCCCCGCGCTATCTACCGGTAGACGCCATTGTGGCCGATGCTGTGCAGGCCCACGTTCGGGAAGTACGTCAGCCCATGGTCCTGCGCACCGACCCGGATACGCGCGAGCACCTGTCCTGTCACCGTGCTGATGACGTAGACGGTCGCGTTGTAACGGCCGGACGCCCACAGCTGCGTCCCGTCAGGGTTCAGCTGCAGCATGTCGGGGCTGCCGCCGCCGGGGATCACCCACTTCGTGACGACCTTGCGGGTCGTGAAGTCGATGACCGAGATGGAGCCCTCGAGCCGATTGGAGACGTAGAGATAGTGGGCATCCCGTGAGACCTGCAGGCCGTGCGCACCCCGACCTGTGTGCAGGAACCCGATCACCTTCATCGCGTTCGGGTCGATGATCGACACTCCGTCGCTGCCCTGGTTGGTGACGTAGAAAACGCTGCCGTCGGGCGAGACCTTGACGTCGATGGGCAGGCCACCAACGTTGACGTAGCCGGCGAGCTTCATGTTCACGACGTCGACCTTGGCCACGATGCCCGAGTACTCGGTCGAGATGAGCAGGTAGCTGCCATCCGCGCTGAAGTCGAGGTGGTCGGCGCCGGGCCACGGGATCGGGACCTCACGAATCAGCTTCCACGTATGTGGATCACGGAACTGGATCTTCATCTGACGCTCCACCACGTCGATCGCCTTGGTCCCGTCGGGGGTGAAGTAAAGGTTGTAGGGGAAAGGGATGGAGATTGTCCTCACCGGCTTGCCGGTGTGGATGTCGAGCACGGTGAGCGAGCTCGAACCCTCGTTCTCGACATAGAGCTCGCGCATGTCCCACGACGGTGTGATGTGGTGGGGGATCTGGCCGACGGAGTAGGTGTCGATGACCTTGAAGGTGCGGGGGTCGATCACATCCACGGTGCCCGCGTCGCTGTTGGGGACGTAGACCCTCGGTGGCAGGTTGCAGAGAGGACAGGGCACGACACCCGACATGTCGTTCGCGTACACGTTGAGCGGTCCCTTCGGCAGCGAGCCCGTGCCGGCATCGGGTGGCGCCAGAGGTTGGATGGGCGGTAGGTCAGCCTGGGCGGGAGGAGCCGTGACAGGTGGGGCGTTCCAGACGACCGCAGCGACCACCGCCGCGGGGCTCACGATCGCGATCGCGAAGCACACCGCGAAAAAGATGCGAACCGGACGGGACCGGACTATGCGAACGATGACGTCACTCGTCCGGCAGGTCTTCGAGCTTGGGCGCGAGCTCGCACACCCAACGACCATCGTCCAGCCGTCGGATGAAGCGGCCGTACCCCTGGTTGCGAGCCACGTTCAAGAACTGCTCCTGTGTTATCAACGTCCGAAGGCGGGCCAGGTCCGCATATGTGCTGTCCCGCATGATCCCGCCGACCACGCCGGCCAGTTCGCGCCACTGCCCTTCCGAGAGCGGTTCGCCGTAACCGGCGATCGTCACCAGCAGGGCGGCCGTCGATCCGGTGATGGTTTCGGGCAGCAGCTTTTCGGCTTTGGCGCGTGAGATGATCTCGCGGCCCGTGCCGATAATGTCGGCGATGCGGTCTCGCCTGACGCCGATAATGTCGCGACCACTGCCCACAGTGGTGCCTTCGAGGTAGCGCGGGCCTGCTTCCATCGAGACCCTTTATTGTAATTCGAGGTCTCACCCGCTCTTATGAACTTCGATCTTGCACCCCAGCACGAGGCCTTTCGCGCATCTGTGCGCGAGCTTGCGCAGGGGGTCGCGGAGCCTCTGGCCGCGGAGGTCGATCGAGACCATCGATTTCCGGAGGAGGCCGTGGCCGCAGCGGCTTCGGCCGGTCTGATGGGCGTGCTGATCCCACAGCAGTACGGCGGCGCTGGGCTTGACGCCCTCGCCTTCACGCTGTGCATCGAAGAGCTGGCGCAGGCTTGCGCGTCGACCTCGGTGATCATCGATGTGCACACAAGTGTCGGAAGCGAGCCGATCCTTCTGTTCGGGACCGAGGAACAGCGACGTCGATGGCTGCCGCGACTCGCGTCCGGCGAGCTGCTGGGCGCGTTCGCGCTGACCGAGCCGGCCGCGGGATCCGATGCCGCCTCGCTGAAGACATCCGCCCGCCGGGTCGGTGGTGACTACGTCCTCAACGGCACCAAAGTCTTCATCACGAACATCGGCCGCGCGGGCGTCTACATAGTTTTCGCTCGCACCGGTCCCGACGAACGTGCCGCGGGCATCAGCGCATTCATCGTCCCCGCCGACTCGCAGGGCCTGCGCGTGGGCCAGGTGTTCAGGAAGATGGGGCTTAACGGTTCACCGACAGGTGAGCTCGTGCTGGAGAACGTGTCAGTGCCGGCGGCCAACCGGCTGGCGGCCGAAGGCGAGGGCTTCACAGTGGCGATGCGGGCCCTGGACTCAGGCAGGATCGGGATTTCGGGTCAGGCGCTCGGCATTGCGCAAGCGGCCGTCGATCAGGCGCGCGCCCTGCTGGTGGCGCGACCCCGAGAACAGGGTGACGATTTCACGCTGGCCGACCTGGCGACGCGTGTCGAGTCCGCGCGACTGCTCGCCTATCAGGCCGCATGGCTCTGCAGCCGGGGAAAGCCCTTCACCCGCGAGGCGTCGATGGCGAAGCTTCACTGCACCGACACGGCGATGGCTGTCGCCCTCGATGCTCTGCAGCTGGCCGGAGAGGAGGGCGTGGTTTCAGGCAGTCCATTTGAGCGGCACATGCGCGACGCCAAGGCGCTGCAGATCTACGAGGGATCCAATCAGATCCAGCGTCACGTCATAGCGAGGGACTTACTCCGATAATCAGCGCGAACATGGACTTCGAGTTCTCGGAGGAGCAGCTCGCGATCCGGGAAACGATCCGCGAGCTCGTCCAGGACAAGGTCGCCCCCCGCGCGGCCGAGATCGATGAGCGCGCCGAGTATCCGAAGGACATCGAGTCGCTGTTCGCGGCCAACGGCATCCTCAGCATCCCGTTCCCAGAGGAATATGGAGGCATCTCGGGCTCGAGCGTCACCATCTGCATGGGCATCGAGGAGATCGCCAAGGCCTGCACCACCTCCTCCTTGATCCTTGCGGTACAGGCGTTGGGCAGCTATCCGATCCTCGTCGCCGGCACCGAGGAGCAAAAGCGGCGCCTGTGTCCGCCGCTCGCCTCGGGTGAGAAGGTCGCGGCCTATGCGCTGTCGGAGACGGGCAGCGGATCCGACGCCGCCGCGATGAAGACGCGCGCCAAGCGGTACGGCGACGAGTACGTGTTGAACGGGACCAAGCAGTTCATAACTCACGGCAGCATCGCCGGCACCCTCGTGGTGTTCGCGCAGACGGATCCTGAGGCGGACCATCGCGGCATCTCAGCGTTCGTGCTCGAGCGAGAGACGAGCCCGTGGCAAGCCCCGAAGCTCGAGCACAAGCTGGGTATCCGCGGCTCGCCGACTGCGCAGATCCTCTTCGAAGACGTCCGCGTGCCGGCGGCCAACCGGCTCGGGGATGAAGGCGCCGGATTCAAGATCGCGCTCGCGGTGCTCGACCGCTCTCGGCCAGGTATCGGCGCGCAGGCGCTCGGCATCGCCGAGGGCGCGTTCGATTACGCATTGAGCTACGCCAAAGAGCGCAACCAGTTCGGCCAGGCGATCGCCGGCTTCCAGGGCATCCAGTTCATGCTTGCCGACATCGCGACGCAGATCGAGGCCGCGCGCAACCTGGTCTTTCGCGCGGCGACCAAGGTAGACGCAAAATCGCCTGACCTCACCAAGGTGGCGGCGATGGCGAAACTGTTCGCGTCGGACATGGCGATGAAGGTGACCACCGACTGCGTGCAGATCCTGGGTGGGTACGGCTATATAAGTGATTACCCGGTGGAAAGGATGATGAGAGACGCCAAGATCACGCAGATCTATGAGGGCACCAACCAGATCCAGCGCGTGGTGATCGCGAGGGCGCTGCTGCGTTGAGCTCGCCACCGCCGATGGTGGCGCCGTATCAGCCGCCGCCGAACTATCCGCCGCCGGCCGGCCAGGGCGCAGTCGGCACTGACGGCAAAGCAGCCTCCTCGCTGGTCTTCGGCATCCTCGGTCTGCTCTTCGCGCTGCCTCGCGGAGTCGAACGGCACGCTTGGCGGAACGAGTTTCGCGAACGCGGGCCGGATCCTTGGCATCGTCGCCACCGCCGTGGGTGCGGTTGTGACCCTGATCTACCTGATCCTTCTCTTCAACGCCCTGCTCGACGTGCCGACAGAATCCAACATCTAGTGGCCGGTACAGACCACTGAGTTGGAGAGGGTCACCGACGCTTTCATCTGGCCCACGCGCGATCCCGCCTGGCTGCCCAAGATCGCCATCACCGCCCTGATCTTGCTCATCCCCATCCTGGGCGGGATCAACGGGCTCGGCTGGATGCTGGCCAACCTTGACCGGCTGCGTGCCGGCGACGAAACCATGGCCCCTGCCAATCTCAGCTACCTCGGACGCGGCTTCCGGCTCTTTGTCGTGCAGCTCGTCTACGGGCTAGCCGTGGTTGCGCTGGCCCTGCTGATCTACCTTCCCGCGGTCCTGATGGCCGTCGGCCAGGGCAAGGGAGAGGCCAATCCGGCCTTGATCGTGGTCGCCATCCTGCTCAATCTCCTGGCATTTGGAGCCGCGACGATCGGGAGCCTGCTGCTCACGTTCGTGACCCCGGCGATGGTGCTCGCGACCGACGCCGGCGGAATCGGAGGGGGATTGCGTGTGCGCGACGTATGGCGACGGTCGCGATTGAACCTGAACAACACCCTGATCGCGGGCCTTATGCTGATCGCCGCGGGCTTCATCAGCTCGCTCGGTGCGATCGTGTGCATCGTCGGGGTGCTGGTCACAGCCGCTTATGCCCTGGCGATGCAGGCCTGGGTCTTCCGCAGTTTCGAGTTGGGGTCGAAGGTCTCGCCGCAACGGGCTCATTAGGAGGAATAGTCATGTCGGACCTGCCACCGCCGCCGCCTCCGGGAGGAGGATCGACCCCACCGCCACCACCCCCGCCGGGCGGAGGCGGATACTCGGCGCCACCGCCTCCTCCAGGCGGAAGCTACATGCCGCCACCGCCGCCTCCTGGTGGCGGGTACACGCCGGGTGGCGGGGCACAGTACGCGAGCCCGCGCACCGACGGCCTGGCGATCGCTTCGCTGATCACGGGGATCCTGTCGCTGGTCTGCTGCGCCGTCGTGCTCGGCATCATTCTTGGTCCCGCCGCAGCGATCATGGGCTTCATCTCGCGCGGCCGCATCACCTCGAGCGGCGGTGCGCTCGGTGGTGGCGGGCTTGCGATCGGGGGCCTGATTCTCGGCGTGGTCGGTTTCCTGGCCAGCATCGGCGCACTGCTTTTCTGGATCGGCGCCTTCAGGTCAGTCACCACCACGTAACCCCTTAGGGCGAGCGACCGTTACCCGATACCTAAGGTGCTGTTCGCTGGATTTCGCTCGCCTATGCATCGGCCTAGGCGGCCGGGCTTCGCTAATGCCTGTGTCGCCTCCTCCGCGCGTTCGGTCACGCATCAACGCGATGCGCTCGCTCACGTGCTCGTAGGCTCCTTGGCACCGGCCGCCGATGCCGCGCCTCGGCGAGCTGCATCCAGCTCGCAGCACCCAGGGTAATATCCGCGTGCGCATGCCTAAGGCCAGGCCTCGGGCCAGGCGATCCCGCTACAGCGTCTCCCACCGCCTGACCAGGTCGGTCCCGGCGATGATCGGCGCTGCGGCGCTGGTCGTGATCCTGGTCGCCGCCTCACTCACCTACAAGCGAATCGACGACTTCTTCACCGCCACCACGGGTCATCACCTCAACCCGCTGGCGGAGGTCGTGCAGGCGGTCGAGCCGTCACCCGGCACCATCGCCTACAAGCTTCAGCATGGGCAGCGCGTGAACATCCTCATGCTCGGTATGGGCGGTTACGAGAACGACGCGCCGTTTCTTACCGACTCGATCATGGCGGTCACGATCGATCCCAACTCGCATCGGGTGATGCTTGCCTCGATCCCACGCGACCTGGTCGTCCACATGAACGTCCAGAGCAATCCGAACAGCATCTGGACCAACAAGATCAACGCGGCCTACGAGGTGCCGTACACCAGCATCATCTGTTGCGTCGCCTCGCAGTACCAGGGTCGCGACGGGGGCGGGCACGCGGCCGAGCACGAGGTGTCCAAGATCACCGGCCTCAATTTCGATCGCTACATAGCAGTCGACTTCAAGGCATTTCGCGACATGGTCAACGCGCTTGGCGGCGTGGACGTCTGTCTGACCAGCAACCTGGACGACTACACATATCCCAACTATGGGCATGGCTACATCGCGCTCCACTTCAGAGCCGGTTGCCAGCACCTGAATGGCGAGCAGGCGCTCGAGGTGGCGCGCTCACGTCATGCAGTCCAGGCGGAGCAGGCCTCCGACTTCGGCCGCTCCCGCCGGCAGCAGGACATCATGTACGCGATCAAGAAGAAGGCCACCACTGTCAACGGCTTCGCGAAAGCCCCGCAGCTGCTCGACGCCCTGCAGAAGAACATCCACACCGACATGTCGCTGTCGGATATGAAGGCGATCTACGACTGGGGCAAGAATCTGCCCGACAGCTCGATCATCAAGGTCGCGCTGACGGCCCCTGCCGCAGCGACCGCGGGCAACTTCCTGTACGGGGGAAACTGCGGCATGGGCCCGTACGCGTCGCAACTCTGTCCGGAGGATCCCAGCTACCGGATGATCAAGCAGTTCATTGGGTCGGTCTTTATCGACCCGGCGATACTGGCCGAGCGGGCGCCCGTGCAGATCACCAACGGTTCGTACACGTACAGCGACCTGGCCGATCGCGTGACCACGATGCTCGATCCGGTCGGCCTGCAGCTGGCGGACCCGGTCATGCACCAGTCGTCCCGCGGCACAGTGATCCTCGACTACTCGGGCGGGCGGTTCCCGTTGACCGCAAAATGGCTGGCCAGCTACTTCGGCGGCACGGTGGTCGCCGCTACCCCGACCAGCCCTGCACCCGCCCGCGGCCAGCAGACCTACGGCCTCGTGGTGGTGCTCGGGCACGACTTCGGCGTGCGCTGGTACGCGCTCTAGCGATACTCGTAAGACGAGCAAGGACGATTCGGGTCTAGCGGACAGATTTCGGGCCGGCGACGTGCGCGCCCTGGCGCGTGCGATCACTTTGGTCGAGCGGCGAGATCCGGCGGTACGCGAGCTGCAGCAGGCTCTCCGCGATCGCGTCCGGCCTGCCTACGTGGTCGGGTTCACCGGCGCGCCCGGCACCGGCAAGTCGACAATTGTCGACGGGCTCATATCGCTGCTGCGGAAGCAAGAGCGATCGGTCGCGGTGATCGCCACCGACCCCAACTCGCCTTTCACGGGCGGCGCGATTCTGGGTGACCGCATCCGCATGCAGCGTCACGCGCTCGACCCGAAGGTGTTCATCCGCAGCATGGGGGCGCGCGGCCACCTGGGCGGGCTGTCGCTGGCGGCGCGGGAGGCGATCCGCCTGCTTGGGGCCTTCGGATTCGATCCTGTGATCCTGGAGACGGTAGGCGTGGGCCAGTCGGAGCTCGAGGTGGCGGCGGTGGCGGACACGACAGTCGTGGTGCTGACACCGAACCTGGGCGACGGCGTGCAGATGATCAAGGCGGGGATCCTCGAGATCGCTGACATCTTCGTGGTCAACAAGTCGGACCTCGAAGGCCACAAACGCGTGGCCCTGGAGCTGCGCGGCATGCTCAATCTCTCGCCGAAGGCGGCCTGGAGACCGCCGATCATCGCCACCGCCGCTGTGCGCCAGGAGGGGATCGAGGAGCTGTGGGCTGCGATCGAGGCGCACCGCAAGCATCTCGAGACCACCGGCCGGGCTTCCGCGCAGGCCGAAAAGCGATTGAAGGACGAGACCGCGGAGGTCGTGGCCGAGGTCGCCCGCGAGCGGGCGCGCGACGCGCTTGGAGAGGACTCCAAGCTTTCACAGCGTCTCCTGCAGGACGGAACCCCTTACGAAGTCGCGGATGAGATCCTCCGCAACCACATAATGAATTCAGAATGAAGATCAGGGCCAAGGATCCAAAGCAGGTCTGGAAGGAGGAGTTCGAGTCCAGCCAGACCCGGCGCAAGGACGGGCTGGAGACCTCCACCATCTCGGGCGTTCCGGTCAAGCCGCTCTACACCTCCGACGACCTGCCGAGCCGCGCCGAGGAGCTCCCTGGGCAGTACCCGTACACGAGGGGCATCCATCCGACCGGCTATCGGGGTCGCCTGTGGACGATGCGCCAGTTCTCGGGATTCGCGACCGCTGAGGAGACCAACCGCCGCTACAAGTACCTGCTCGGGAACGGCCAGACCGGCCTGTCGGTCGCGTTCGACATGCCGACGCTGATGGGCCAGGACTCGGATGCTCCAACCAGCCGCGGCGAGATCGGACACTGCGGTGTCGCCATCGACTCGCTGGCCGACATGGAGACCCTGTTCGACGGCATCCCGCTGGGCGAGATCACGACCTCCATGACCATCAACTCGCCGGCCGCGATCCTGCTGTGCATGTACCTCGCCGTCGCCGAGAAGCAGGGCGTCCCGTTCGTGAAGCTCGGCGGCACTCTGCAGAACGACATCCTCAAAGAGTTCATCGCGCAGAAGGAGTTCATCTTTCCACCCGAGCCGTCGATGCGGCTGGTCGTCGACTCGATCGAGTACTGCGCGAAGGCGGTGCCGAAGTGGAACACGATCTCCATCTCCGGCTACCACATCCGCGAGGCCGGATCGACCGCTGCGCAGGAGCTCGCGTTCACGCTGGCCGACGGCATGGCCTACGTGGACGCCTGCATCGAGCGCGGCATGCGCATCGACGACTTCGCCTCGCGGCTGTCTTTCTTCTTCGACGCTCACATCGACTTCTTCGAGGAGATCGCGAAGTTCAGGGCAGCGCGTCGCATCTGGGCACGCTGGATGCGCGAGAAATACGGAGCCCAGGACGAGCGCTCGTGGAAGCTGCGCTTCCATACTCAAACGGCGGGCGTGTCGCTCACTGCGCAGCAGCCCGAGCTGAACATCGCGCGCACCGCGCTTGAGGCGATGTCGGCGGTGCTCGGCGGCACGCAGTCACTCCACACCAACGCGATGGACGAGGTGTTTGCGCTTCCGACGGACCGGGCAGCGCGCCTTGCCTTGCGGACGCAGCAGCTCATCGCCTTTGAGACGGGCGTCGGGAGCACGATCGACCCTCTGGGCGGCAGCTACTTCGTCGAGGCTTTGACCGATGAGATGGAGCGCCAGGCCGAGGCGTACTTCAAGCGCATCGAGGACCTGGGCGGCGTCATCCCGGCCATCGAAGCGAGCTTCTTCCAGAAGGAGATCGCCGATGCGGCGTTCAGGTATCAGTCCGAGCTCGAGCAGAAGCGGCGCTTGATCGTCGGCGTCAACGAGTTCACCGTCGACGAGGAGGAACCGATCGAGATCCTTCGCATCGACCCGAAGCTCGAGCGCGAGCAGGTCGAGCGCGTGCGGGCGGTGCGGGCAAAGCGAGACCAGGCTCGCTGCTCCAACTCCCTGTCGAAACTTCGCACGGCCGCTTCCGGGCGGGACAACCTGATGCCCTACATCCTCGATGCGGTTCGTGCCTATGCGACCGAGGGCGAGATCATGAACGCTCTGATCGAGGTCTTCGGCGTGTACACGGAGCGCGCGGTCATCTGATGATGGCGACCAAAGGCGCCGTGAAGCCGATCCGGATCGTGATGGGGAAGGTCGGGCTCGACGGCCATGACCGCGGGGTCAAGGTGGTGGCGCGGGCGCTGCGCGACGCGGGCTACGAGGTCATCTACACAGGGCTGCGGCAGACGCCGGAGATGATCGTCGACGCGGCGCTGCAGGAGGACGCGCAGGTGATCGGTCTGTCGCTGCACTCCGGGGCGCACATGACGCTGTTTCCGGCGGTGGTCGAGGAGCTGAAGAGGCGCAAAGCCACCGACATCGTGGTCTTCGGCGGCGGGATCATTCCGGAGGACGACATCGAGGCGCTCAAGAAGCAGGGGGTGGAGGAGCTCTTCACGCCGGGCACGCCGCTGCAGGACATCGTCGCCTGGCTGAAGAAGAGGTTTCCGGAGGGCGGCTCGACCTAGCCTCGGTTTCGGTTTCCGTACGTTTCGTGCAAAACGCACCTATCGGACTCCAAAATCCGGTGCGTTTTGTGCAAAAGGGACGGGTTGCGGCGGGTTCGGCCCGGTCTCAGCCCTGGAGGACCACCGAGTTCGCAACCTTGTCGTGCCAGCCCTGCTTGCGGACGTCAATCGCCACCCAGATCCAGCCCAGGTAGCAGGCCCAGGTGTTCACCAGTGTCATCAGCCACCGCACCAGAGCGCGGCCGATGCCGATCGGAGCGCCGGTGTTGGCGTCGACCACCTGGAGCTTGAGCATCTTCATTCCGAAAGTGGATCCGCTGGTGCCCCAGAAGTACACCCAGTAGCCGATCGAGACCACTATCGCGACCAGGTAGAAGAGCGCGAAGACGATCGACACGCCTGCGGCGGCGGCGTTGTTGGCGCTCTGGTCGTTGCCGCCGCTGCTCGCGACGAGGC
>VBFO01000058.1 GCA_005881025.1 Chloroflexota bacterium
GCCCTGCTTGCGGACGTCAATCGCCACCCAGATCCAGCCCAGGTAGCAGGCCCACGTGTTCACCAGCGTCATCAGCCACCGCACCAGAGCGCGGCCGATGCCGATCGGAGCGCCCGTGTTGGCGTCGACCACCTGGAGCTTGAGCATCTTCATTCCGAAAGTGGATCCGCTGGTGCCCCAGAAGTACACCCAGTAGCCGATCGAGACCACTATCGCGACCAGGTAGAAGAGCGCGAAGACGATCGACACGCCTGCGGCGGCGGCGTTGTTGGCGCTCTGGTCGTTGCCGCCGCTGCTCGCGACGAGGCCGCTGCTCGCGATCAGGCCGCCGATCACCACCAGCGGGATACCGATGATGAAGCCGTCGATCAACCTTGCGACCAGCCTGATCCAGAACCCGGCGTAGACCCGCTGGCCTGCGTAGGGCTGCTGGTAAGGAGCCATGACCGGGGGCGGTCCCATCAGGGGCGGCGGCGGAGGCGGAGGAGGAGGAGGGTTCTGCATGAGTTGCGATATCATATGCACCGCCTCTCCACCTGAGGCGCACCTATGGCGCGCAGAGCGCGACCAGGAATAACTTACTGATGCAACTCAAAGCTTCCAAACGAGAACCGCTCGGCAAACGCACTCGGCGGCTGCACCGCGAGGGCAAGCTCGCGGCCGTCGTTTACGGCCACAGCGCCGAGGCGACCCCGCTCGTGCTCGACCGGCTGGAGTTCCAGAAGGTCTTCGTCAAGAGCGGCCGCACCCACCTGGTCGACCTGGTGGTGGACGGCGATCGGACTGAGAAGGTCCTCGTCAGGGAGATCCAGACCCACCCCCGGCGGCCTGGCCCGATCCATGTCGACTTCTATCAGGTCAGCCTGGAGGAGAAGATCCGGGTCGAGGTGCCGGTGCACCTGACCGGCGAGTCAGCAGCGGTCAAGCGCGGCGACGCGGACATCCTTCAGCCCATCCACGCGCTCGAGGTCGAGTGCCTTCCGACGGACATCCCAGGGGAGTTCGAGGTCGATCTGACGCCACTGGCTGAGATCGACGCGGAGCTTCGTGTCTCAGAGATCGACGTTCCCAAGGGCGTCACCGTGCTGGCCGATCCCGACGAGCTGGTCGTGAAGATCGTCCACAAGCGCGAGCTGAAGGTCGAGGAGGAGCTGCCCGCCGCCGAGGCCGCGGTGCCGGCCGAGGGCGAGGAAGCGCCTGCTGAAGGGGCTCCGGCCGCCGAGGAGCAAGCAGAGACCGAGGAATGACCCTGCGGCTCGCGGGGATCTTTTCGGACGCGGTCAGCAACAACATCCTTTTTGTGGCCATAGGCCTCGTTGTCTTCCTTGTCTTCCTGATCGGGTCACGCCTGATCGCCCAGGCGATCGGGAATCAGCTGAACAAACGCCACCTGCCGACCGGCATGATCGTGCTCGGTCGCCGGGTCGTCACGGTGCTGCTCCTGGTGATCGGTGTCTGGGCCGCGGTCGGCTTTGCGATTCAGAGCGCCAATGTCACCCTGCTTGGGATCCTGCTCGCGACCGTCGTGGCGGCTTTCGGGGTGCAGGACCTATTGAGGGATTACGTGTCCGGCTACTACGTGCTGCTCGAGCATCACATCAGACCCGGCGATCGCATCTCGATGGAAGGTGCCGGCGCGGGTACTGTCATGGAGGTCAGGCTGCGTGTCACGCTGCTGCAGACCGGATCAGGCGATCTGCTTGTCGTTCCAAATTCGGAGCTGTTCGGGAAGGCTGTGACCGTGCATGCACGTGCGGTCGAGCGGGCGGCGGAGGCTAGCGAGGTCGGCGCCGCTAAGTCAGAGCCCCCAGCGTGATCCGGTAGAGGGCCTCCAGGTCCTTGCCCTCGAGGTCGGTCTCCTCCGCCAGCAGCTCCTTCATCGCCTGCGACGCCAGGCCGACATGGATCCCACTCGAAATCTGCGTTGCGAGCGAGCGGAGCCGATAGGTGTGGTCGGGTTTGTCCGAATCGCGGTCCAGCTTGACGTCGACCTTGTCCAGCATCACGAAACCCCACCACCGCTTGACCTCGGCCGCCCCGGTGTCGGGCGAGTCCGAAAGGTGCATGCAGTTGATCCCGCCGAAGATCCCGTACTGCTCGCGCAGTGAGCCCGGGCGTGACTGGGCGATGCGCGTCTCGCCGAGGTCGTAGCGCATGTGCTCGAGCGCCTCTGGCGAGGCGGTGATTCGGCCGACGATCAGCGGCAGCGCGGTCATGAAGTCGACGAGCCATGGGAAGAACGGACGGCCTTGAAGGAAGTCGTAATGGCTTTCGATGAGGGCCGACTGCGGCTTGTACCACCGAAGCGCCTCAACCTTCCACTCTCGTTCTGTGCGGAGCCAGCTCCACAGGGCGGCTCGTACCGCGAGGCGGTGGGCAGCGTCGGGCTTGAAGATGAGGAGCGCGTCGGACACAGAACCAGATCCTACTTGGCTGAGTTTTTGTCCCGCGGGTTCGGTTTGTAGACCTTGCGCTTCGCGAGCTTGGCCGGCAGGTGGACCTGCTCGGCCACACCACCCTCGAAGTCATGCGCGTACTTGTAGTCGCGCCCGTATCCCATCGACCTCATCAACCCGGTGACCGCGTTGCGGAGATGAAGCGGCACCGGCTCGTTGCCTGTCTCCTCGATGAGCTCGCGCGCAGCGCCGTACGAGGTGAGGGCTGAGTTCGATTTCGGAGCCAGCGCGAGGTAAAGCGCGGCCTCCGTCAGTGGTAACACGGCCTCCGGCATGCCGACGAAGTGCGCGGCCTGCTGAGCGGCGATCGCCACCTGCAGAGCTTGTGGGTCCGCCAGCCCGATGTCCTCCGCCGCGCTGATGACGAGCCTGCGGGCGACGAACAGCGGATCCTCGCCCGCTTCGAGCATGCGCGCCATCCAGTACACGGCCGCGTCGGGATCGCTGCCGCGAACGCTCTTGATCAGGGCCGACACGATGTCGTAGTGCTGGTCACCCGCGCGGTCGTAGAGAAGATGGCGCTCCTGCAGCGCGCGTTCGATGTGACCGAGGTCGATGGGGCTGCTGTCGCCCGCAAGCGCGGCTGCGGCTTCGAGGCCGTTGAGTGCCACGCGCGCATCGCCGCGCGCGCTTTCGAGCAGCGCCTCGAACGCGTCATCGGCGATGGTCGCGTCCAGCTCGCCCAGCCCTCGCTTCACCACGTGCTTCAGCTCCTCTCGGTCGAGGGCTTCGAGGCGGAACACACGGCTGCGCGAGAGCAGTGGCGCGATGACCTCGAACGAAGGGTTCTCCGTGGTGGCACCGATCAGGGTCACCGTTCCGTTCTCGACGTGCGGGAGGATCGCGTCCTGCTGTGCCTTGTTGAAGCGATGGATCTCGTCGATGAACAGCACCGTGCGGATGCCCGCGCGCTGGTGGACCTTGGCCTCGGCGACGACCTTGCGCAGGTCGGCCACGCCGGCGGTGACGGCGGACAGCGCGACCATGCGCGCGCTGGTTTCGGTGGCCAGCAGACCCGCGAGCGTGGTCTTACCGCTCCCGGGCGGCCCCCACAGCACGATGCTGGGCAGGTGGCCGGACTGCGTCAGCTTGCGCAGGACGTCGACCACCCGCTTCTGTCCGACGAGATCCTCGAACCGCTTCGGCCGCATCCGGGTGGCCAGGGGAAGGCTGGGCGGAGCGCCTGCGGCCGAGGGGAACAGCTCGCCCTGGTCGGTCATCAGATCGAATTCTGGGCCCCGCGGATACAATTCCGCGGATGGCCTTGACCACCTGCTGGTACTGCGGCTCGGAGGTGTCGGACACCGCCCAGTTCTGCAACACCTGCGGCCACAGCCAGTCTGACCGCTCCTCCAGCCCACTCTTTGGCGTCGTGGATCCGGTGACTGGGATCTGGAACCAGAAGTTTGTCGAGGCGCTGATCGGCCAGGAGGCCAACCGTGCTGTCCGGTATCACCGCCCGCTCTCGGTGCTCGTGGTTGAGCTGGACCATGCCGAGCACATCAACAACGAGGTCGGCCAGGCTGCCGTCAACTCTTTGTTGTCAGAGCTGTCGGAGACCCTGGGCAGGGCGATCCGGGACACCGATACGCTCGGCTTCCTCGAGTCGGACCGATCGCCTCACTTCGTGATCATCCTCCCCGAGACCGACCAGCAGGGCGCGACCCTGGCCGCTGACAAGATCCGCCGCGCCATCGCCAATCACGACTTTTCGAGCGGTGGTGACTGGCAGCGGATCACCGTCAGCTGCGGCGCTGCCACCATCGGGGTGGTTCAGCAGGAGAGCGAGGCCGGGCTCATGTTCCGGCGCGAATACACCGGCAACCTTCTCCGCGAGGCGTACTACGCGCTCGAGTCGGGTCGCTCCGCGGGTACGAACCGCACCTC
The DNA here is from genome assembly GCA_005881025.1 of Chloroflexota bacterium. Taxonomy (GTDB): domain Bacteria; phylum Chloroflexota; class Dormibacteria; order Dormibacterales; family Dormibacteraceae; genus CF-54. The sequence goes on from VBFO01000058.1 coordinate 4,344, forward strand.
GGTCGGCGCCTACCGCTCCTAGCCACCGGTACGGGAGCTCCGGCACCGTACGATCGTGCGTGACTTGGCGACTCGCATCTTCCTGGTTCGACACGCCGATGTTGAGAACCCGAACCGGGTCCTTTACGGACATCTGCCCGGCTTCGAGCTGAGCGCCCTCGGTCGCGCTCAGGCGGCGGCGCTGGGCGAGAAGCTCAGCGCGGAGAATGTCCGACTCATCGTGCACAGCCCGCTTTCGCGAGCTGCCGAGACGGCCTCGATCATCAACCGCGGCCTACAGCACCCGGTGCCGATGGACGTGGACTCTGAGCTGCGCGAGGCTGACTTCAGCCGCTATCTCCAGGGCGTCCCGTTCTGGCAGATCCCCATCCGCCGGCCGCTCTGGCTCGTGCACAAGGCACGTCGCGGCATCCTGCCCGGCGACGAGGCGATCGAGGACCTTGGGGGGCGCGTCCTGAAAGTGGTCCGCCGCATCGCGCGTGAGCACCCCGATGAGACCATCGTGATCGTCAGCCACGCCGATCCGATCCAGGCCGCGTGGATCCTGCTCGACGGCCGGGCCCACAACGAGCGGGAGATGTATCGCAACGCAGTCGACAAAGCGGGGATGCTGAGGATAGAGCTGGAGGGCGAAAAGCCGGTGAGCTGGCAGTACATCGCGCCGCCCGCCGTCGCGAAGCCCGCCACTGCTGCGGCGTGAGCGCTGGGCTCGGTTTCCCAGCCGGGTTCCTGTGGGGCACCGCCAGTGCTGCACACCAGGTCGAAGGTGACAATCGAAACTGCGACTGGTGGGAGTTTGAGCAGAAGCCCGGAACGATCGCGGGCGGCGACACGTCAGCAGTGGCGTGCGACCACTATCACCGCTACCGCGAGGACTTCAAGCTCCTGCGCGAGCTGAACCAGAACGCGCACCGGCTGTCGATCGAGTGGTCGCGCATCGAACCCTCGGAGGGCGAGTTCGATTCGAGGCAGATCCGGCACTACCGCGACGTTCTCGGTGAGCTGCGAGAGCAGGGGATCGAGCCGATGGTCACGCTGCATCACTTCACAAGCCCGCTGTGGTTCACGCGCAAGGGTGGATGGGCAAACCGCGAAGCGGCTCGCGCATTCCTGCCCTACGTGAGTCGCGTCGCTGATGAGCTCGGCGACCTTGTGAGCCTGTGGTGCACCATCAACGAGCCCAACATCTACGCCGCCAACGGCTGGATCACAGGCGAGTTTCCGCCCGCACGCCAGGGCGACCTGACCGACTTCTACCGCGTGATCTCCAACATGCGCGGCGCACATGAGGCCGCGTACACAACGATCAAGAGGCGGAGGCCCGACGCACAGGTTGGCCTGTCGCATCACAAGTTCCTCTTCCTGCCTGCGAGCGGCAAGCGCCGGGACAGGTGGGCGGCGCGGACCGCGCAGTTCACGGTCGACAGGTGGCCGGTCGCGCCGGGGCGGCTGCGTCGCGTGGTCGAGGCCACCAGCGACTTCGTCGGCATCGCCCACTACTGGGCGCAGATGTGCGCGTTCGATCCGACCCGGCCGAAGAGCCAGTTCATCCGCCGTTTCAACGTGCCCGGTGCCCAGCTCACCGATATGGGTTGGAGCTCCGACCCGGTCTGGATGAGACAGGTCTTGAACGAGCTGAAGGGACTCGGCAAGCCGGTGTACATCACTGAGAATGGGTTGGCCGCGGCCGACGACGTGCGCCGCCAGCGCTACCTCCCCGACGTACTCGAAAACGTGCTCCTCGCCATTGCCGACGGCGTGGATGTTCGCGGCTACTTCCACTGGACCTCAATGGACAACTTCGAGTGGGCGCATGGCTACGGCCCGAAGTTCGGGCTGATCGCCGTCGACCGCAAGACGCTCGAGCGCACCATCAAGCCGAGCGGCCGGCTGTACGGCCGCATCGCGGCGGCGAACGCGCTCCCGGATCAGCCGGTCTTGCTGAACTAGACTCACGGGGTTGAACGTCAGGACGGGGCTGCTCACCGGCGGAGGGGCCGTCGCCGGGACTGTGCTGATGCTCTCCCTGGGATGGGGCCTGCAGCACGCGGCGATGACCAGCCCACATCTGCTCGGTCACCCCGCGCCTCCTCTCGCCATCCAGCCGGCCGCCGGCGGACAGGTGTCGCTGGCACAGCTGCAGGGCAAGCCGGTCGTCCTGAATTTCTGGGCCTCCTGGTGCGGGCCGTGCGCGCAGGAGCTGCCGGTGCTGTCCGCCGCGCGTGAGAGCAATCCGCAGGTGGATTTCGTCGGCGCCGCGATGCAGGACACGAGCGGCGGCGTGGAGGCTTTCGAGAAGAGCCACTCACACCCGTACCCCGTAGGGCCCATCGTGGGAGGCTCATATCAGTCTTATGGCGTGGTGGGGCCGCCGGCCACTGTGTTCATCAACGCGCAGGGCGTGGTGGTCGCATCCTTCAGCGGACCGCTGGACGCGCCGACGCTCGCTCACTACCTCGCGTTGATCGCGCCATGAGCGCTGTTTTGAAGTGGGGCGCGGTGATGGTGGTCGTGGCGGGCTGCGTCGGCTATTTGATCTACTCGGCGTCCGGGGGCGCCTCTGAGTATTACCTCACTGTCAGCGAGCTGCGCTCTCATCCCGTGTACGACCAGGACGTCCGCGTCGCGGGAGTGGTCCAGGGCGACGTCCTGCATCCGTCGACCCCTGCAGGTTTCGGGCCCCTGACCCAGTTTTCGGAGAAAGACTCGACAGCCACGATCCAGGTCGTTTATCGGGGTCCGCTGCCTGACATCTTCCAGCCGGGGCTGACGGTGGTCGCCGAGGGCCGGCTCGGCGCCGACGGAGTCTTCCGCGCGCGGCAGGTGCTGGTGAAGTGTCCGTCGCGCTTCTCGACGACTCAGTACACGAGTTGACCTCTTGATCCTCGCTTATCTCGGCTCCGGCGCCCTGCTCGCGGCCCTGATCATGGCCGGCTTCGCGGCCTTGCTCTCTTTCTGGGCCGGCTGGGTCGAGAACTTGGTCATGATCCAGGTCGGCCGGCGGGCTTTCTACGCGGCCGCGGCGCTGGTGGTGTGTGCCTCTGTCGTGCTGGAAGCCGGGCTCCTCACCCACGACTTTTCTCTCGCCTACGTCGCGAACCACACCGACCTCGCGACGCCGATGCCGCTAGTGGCCGCGGCGTTCTACGGAGGACAGGAGGGTTCCCTCCTTTACTGGACGCTGGTGCTCGGCCTCCTCGGCAGCGCCTCGCTGGTGGCGAGCGCATCGCTCGGCCCCCGGCTGGCGGCTTATGCAGCCGCCGTGTTGGCTTCGATCGCGACCTTCTTCCTCGTGGTGCTCGTGCTGGTGGCGAGCCCGTTCGACCTCCTGTTCGTCACCCCACCTGACGGCCTCGGGCTGAACCCTGTCCTGCGCGACGGGGGCATGCTCATCCATCCGCCGGTGGTGCTGGCGGGCTTCGCCTCCTTCGCGATCCCGTTCAGCTTCGCGGCCGCGGCGCTGCTGGCGAACCGAGCCGATGCGGGCTGGATCGCCCACACAAGGCGCTACGCGCTGGTCGCCTGGAGCCTTCAGAGCGCGGGCCTGCTGCTCGGCATGTGGTGGGCTTACCACGTCCTCGGCTGGGGTGGCTACTGGGGCTGGGATCCAGTTGAGAACGTTGCTCTCATGCCCTGGCTGGCCACCACCGCCTACCTCCACTCGTCGCAGGTCCAGGAGCGGCGAGGGCGGCTGCGCGCATGGAACTTCGGGCTGGTCATCCTCGCCTTCCTGCTGGTCGTTTTCGGCACGTTCATAGTCCGCAGCGGTGTCGTGCCTTCGGTGCACACCTTCGCGATCAGCGCGATCGGTCCGTGGTTCTTCGCCTTCCTCGGTATGTGCCTGGTGTTTGCGCTCGTCCTGCTCGGTCTGCGCGCGGGAGGCCTGAAGAGCGCCGGGCGGCCCGCGGCCGCCGTATCACGTGAAGGAGCATTCGTGCTCCAGAACATGCTCCTGATCGGGGCAGTGGCGGTGGTGCTGTGGGGCACCGTCCTGCCCCTGGTCTCGGGATTGTTCGGCCAGGAGAGGGTGGTGGGCGAGAGCTACTACGACCGCGCCGCGGGTCCCCTGTTCGTGCTCATCCTGGGACTCATGGCGGCCGGCCCCCTCCTGCCATGGCGACGCGCCGGCAGGACATCGCTGCGGGCGCTGCGATGGCCGTTGGTTGCCGCCGCGGTGATGGCGGCGTTCATGATGGTCGCCGGGGTGCGGTCGCTGCCGGCCCTGCTTGCGATCCCACTCGCTCTCGCCGCGGCGGTGACCTGCGTCGTCGAGTTCGGTCGGGCGATCGCGAAGGGCCGCCTGGCTCCCATCATCTCCCGGCGCCGGCGCTACGGCGCCTACTTGGCGCACATCGGCCTGGTCGTGGTGGTCGTTGGTGTCGCCGCCTCGCATTTCTGGCAGCAGGAGAAGGACGTCACGCTCACCCCCGGACAGCAGGTCTCGATCGGCGGTTACCAGCTCACATACGCGGGAATGGAGCAGCGGCAGCTTGCAGACCACAGCGAGCTGGTGGCGGCCATGAGGTTTGGCGACAGGACCCTCGAGCCCGCCCGAGCAACGTATGCCGGTCTTGGAGGCCAGTCGCTGACCCACGTGGCCATCAGCACTACGGCCACCGCCGATGTCTACGTGATCTTCGCCGGGGCCAACTCCGACGGCTCGGCTTCGTTCCGGATCCTGGTCAACCCCATGGTCAGCTGGATCTGGGCAGGTGGGATTGTGATCATCCTGGGCGTCGTGCTCGGAAACGTCGGACAGCGCCGCGCGGCGCCGGTTCCGGTGCTGACGCCGGCACCGCTGGCAGCCCCGTCGTGACGTCAGGGTCACGCCGCCCAAGTTCCTTGCATCTTCGCGGCCTGGGCAGCCGGGCGGCTTCGCCGCTGAAGCCAGCGTCAGGGGGCCCGGCGCGCGTCGTCGCGCATCGCGATGCGCTCCTCCTTCCGCCACCCCTTCCTTGGCTCCGGCCGCCGATGCCGCGAAATATGCGTCGGACCTCGTCGTCGTGACCCTGGTCGTGGCGACCCTGCTGATCTTCCTCGTGGCGCCTTTCGTGCTGTGGCCGCTGATCCGGACGCCGGACGAGGCCGAGGCGCAGTGAGCGCGCTGGTCGCGGAGCGGCTCTCGCATTGGTTCGGCTCCGACCCCGCGCTCGACTCAGTCGACCTCCTGGTCGATCGTGGCGACCATGTCGCGATCCTCGGAGAGAACGGTGCCGGCAAGACCACGCTGTTGCGCATCCTGGCCACCGCGATCCGGCCGAGCTCCGGAAAGCTCGAGATCATGGGCCTTGATGCGCTGCGGGAGCGGCGAAGGCTGCGAGGGCGCATAGGCTACGTGGCCCACACGCCGGGACTCTACCCCGCGCTCACAGCGGCCGAGAACCTCGCCTTCTTCTGCGACCTGCGCGGAGCCGACCGCGAGCGCGTGCCTGAGATGCTCGACCTTGCGGGCTTGAGCCAGGTTGCCCGAAAGCGCGCCTCGGAGCTTTCCCGCGGTATGCAGCAGCGGCTGGCGATCGCGAGGGCCGTGATGCACGACCCGCTCCTCCTCATCCTCGACGAGCCTGACGCCAGCCTCGATGCGGAAGGCCCTGAGCTGTTGGTGCGAGTCATGAAGGACAGGACCACGGTCCTCGCCACACATGACCAGGCGCTTGCAACACGCCTGTGCCAGCGCACGGTGGTGCTTCGCAGGGGACGAGTCTTTGGCGCGGGATCGCGCCTGCGCGTGGTGCAGTAGGAATGAGGTTTGCGACTGTCGCGGTCGCCATCGCGCGCAAGGACCTCATGTCAGAGTGGCGCACGCGAGAGCTGGTGCCGGCGCTGGCTCAGTTCGTGGTCCTGGCGCTGGTGATCGCGAACTTCGGATTCCAGATCGACTCGCACAACGCCTCCGCGATCGCGCCCGGCGTGCTCTGGCTGGCCCTGGTCTTTGCGGGCTTGATCGCATTCGGCCGTGCGTTCGCAGCTGAGCGCGAGCAGGCGACGCTCGAGGCGATGCTTATGACCGGGGCCCAGCCGGCCGCGATCTTCGCCGGCAAGGCGCTGGCGGCCGGGCTGCTGCTGGTGGTCTGCGAGGCGGTGTTGCTGCCCGCGCTTGGATTGCTGTTCGGGGTGGACGTTTCGGCCGGCCTGGTCGGCGCGGTGTTGCTGGCCACCATCGGGATGGCCGCGCTCGGATGTCTTTTCGCCGCGATGGTGGCTCAGCTGCGTGCGCGCGAGCTGCTGCTGCCGCTGCTCACGCTGCCGCTGTGGATCCCGTTCATCGTCGCCGGCGGGCAGGCAGTGCAGTCGGCGATGGGCGGCTCCGGCGCCTTCGACCAGGCGGTGAAGCTGCTGCTGGACTTCGACATACTCTTCGTGGTGCTCACCTCGCTCGCCGCGCGCTTCGTGCTGGATGACTAGATACTTCTACGCGGCCGGCGGGGCCGTACTGCTGATGCTCGCGGCCGCGGGCATGATCTTTTTCTTTGCACCCGAGGACGCGTTGCAACGCGAGGTCCAGCGGATCTTCTACCTGCATGTCAGCTCGGCGATCGCCGCCTACGGTTGCTTTGCCGTGGTCCTTCTGGGCGGAGTGGTCTACCTCTGGAAGGACAGCCTGGTCGCGGACCGGCTGGCTCGTGCCGCTGCGCTGGTCGGCGTCGTGCTCACGACAGTGACGCTCGTGATGGGAATGCTGTGGGCGAAGCCGATCTGGGGCACGTATTGGACCTGGGACGCGCGGCTCACATCGACGCTCGTGCTCTGGATCATCTATGCCGGCTACCTGCTGGTGAGGCGGCTTGCCGCCCCTGGGCGTCAGGCTGCGAGGTTTGCTGCGGTGGTCGGCATCTTCGGATTTGTGGACGTGCCGATCGTGCACTTCAGCGTCACCTGGTGGCGGACGCAGCATCCGGGACCGGTCGTGATCAATGACGCGCTGCCGCCGGAGATGCTGGCGACGTTCCTGTTCACGATGGTGTGCACACTGATATTGGCGGGTGTGCTGATTGCGATCAGGTACCGCATCGAGACTCTGCTCGACGCCAAGCCCGTGGCCGCTGTGGTCAGTGCGCCGACACAAACGGAGCCCGCGCGATGAGCTATCTCGTCGCCGCCTACGCGTTCGCGACGCTGACGCTTGGCGGCTACCTGGCGCTCTCTCTGCTCCAGCTCAAGAAGCTGATCAAGAAGTCTCGCTGAGCGCCTGACGCAGTCGCGGCGCAAGTCCCGCGACGATGCGCTCTGTGAGCCCCCACACCACGCTCTCCTCGTGCGCGAGGTAGCGGAACTTCCACTGCGTGTCGGAGGTCAGCCAGGCCGTGTCGTCCAGCAGGCGCTCGAGCGGGATGTGGATGATGCCCTCGAGCTCCGTCTCGTCGTGGATGAACGCCGCGGGTGGTTCCGGCAGGTGGGCCACGAACGGCACCACCGAGAAGTTGCTGACCGCCGTGTAGAAAGGCTGGCCGGCCCCGAGGCCGTCGAGCCGGCCGACCGGTACTCCTATCTCCTCCGCCACCTCGCGCTGGGCGCCTTCCCACGCCGACTCGCCGTCCCGGACGCCTCCACCGGGCAGGGCGACCTGGCCCGGGTGGTCTCTGAGATCGGCCCGCCGGCGCACGAACGGCACCTGCCAGGCCCCGTCGGCCCGGTACAGCACGAAGGCCACCGCGGCCTTCCGAGCGCCCCGCCTGAACTCACCCCAGGCGTCGATCGGGCTGAACAGGCGTTCGATCTGATCGAGGAAGTCAGCCAAAGGGCCCTCTGGTGATGCGGCCCGGGAGCCGGTAAGCTAGGAACGGTAGCCGATGATCGATCACACAAGCACGCGCATCGAGCAGCAGGAGACGGCGCTGCGCCGGCAGAACCGGCGTCGCTACGCGTTCCAGCGCTTGCTCGAGGCCACAGACAGGGTGCTCTGGCAGCTCGAGGAGATGAACCGGGACGGCGTCAAGAACGTGCCGGCGCCACTTCGGGCCGAGATCCGGGAGGTCGTGGACGTGATGCCGGGCAACATCCGGGAGCCGCTGCGGGAAAGCGGTCACGTCCAGGACACGCTCGACAGCCTGTTCGAGGTGCAGGAGCGGCTGTTCCGCTGGCGCTTCCCCGACTGGGACGACACGGAGCCGGACGAGCTCGAGTTCCCTGACTAGCTGACCGCGGTCAGCAACAGGTCGGTCGCGAAGGCGGTCAGGAAACCGGCGAGCAGTCCCCACGCGAACTGGGGGGGCGTGCACAGCCGGCGGCCGATGTGGAACAGCTCGTTGAGCACGTACAGCAGCGCGCCCGCGGCGACCGCCAGGAAGGCGACGCTCAGGTAGGTCGAGCTCGCGAGGTAGCCGATCCAGGTGCCGATGAAGGTCGGGCCGCCGCCGATGAGGCCGGCCAACGCCAGGAAGCCCCACGAGGCGGGCTTCGGATCTGTGGTCATCGGGGCCGCGATGCCGAAGCCCTCGGTGATGTTGTGCAGTGCGAAACCGACCACCAGCACTCCGGCGAACGCAATCGCGCCCGCGCGGGCCGA
>VBFO01000108.1 GCA_005881025.1 Chloroflexota bacterium
GTTGCGAGCATTGGATTGTGGTTGATCACCGTGTTGGCTTTGGTCCTGTTCGCTCGAGAAGCCGGCAGGTCGTCCCGACCCAGCATCAAGGCACGCCTCGCCGGGCTCGCCCGCCAGTGGCAATCGATGTGGGAGTGATCTCCGGGCGATCAACCGGGCCCGAATCGCGCGAGCGCTAGCGCAGCGACTCGTACGGGAACGCAGCAGCAAACGGCTCATAAAGCAGGAGCACCTGCTCGATAGGCAACAGGTCGCGCATGAAGATCCCGCCCGCCGCAACCCCTGCCGTGCCCACGATGCCGGATCCGTCATGGGGCGCTGCCTGCTCAGCCAGGTCCTGCGCCGCTCGGAACGAGATCGTCCGGCCCGATGTATGTGCCAGTTCGATGGCCGCCTTCCACGCAGCTGAATACATCAGAGGGACGGTGAAGTCCTGAGCAGCTGACGCAACCGTGGGCTGGACGCCGGCACCCGTCATCGTCACCGGTTTTGGCGGCTCGGCCAGCGCCCTGGAAACGGCCATCACCTCGGTCTTGGCGTCGCCATTCAGGGTGGGGAGAAACTCCATGAACAAAGCGATCTGGCGGTCGATGGCCGGTGGCGACTCGTACCCCGGCCCCGGCAGCACCGTCGCGAACGGCCGGTAGTGGGCGGAAAACTCTCCCTGGCTCATCTGTTCCCGGACCAGGATCGCGAGCGCCACGATCTGCGCTGACTCGAGCGCGGCCGAGGCCATCGACTCGGCCGGCAGCACCTTGCTGATCGCAAGCTTGGTCTGGGCCACCCGAAACCCGCCGGTGAATGCGTTCGCCATGGCCTGGTCTGCGCTCGAGAGCAGCCGGTCCAGGCGCTCTTCCTGCACCGCAATCGACGCGCGCTGACGAGACAGCACGCGCGAGGCCGCGATCCACTCCCACTGCGCCTTGGTGAGCATCTTCGTGGCGGCCCCGAGGAACTGGCCGGCTTCGGTGGCGCTCAGCGGACCGCCACCTGCTCCGGGAGCAGGCCCTTGGCGCGCAGGTTGTCGATCGGGTGATAAGCGTCGACTATGCGCATGGTGCCCGACGTAGACCGGAGCACCATCGATTGCGTGTACGCGTAAACGTCCTCGTAGCGAACGCCCTTCAGGAGCTCGCCCGATGTGATCCCGGTCGCGGCGAAGAAGATGTCGGTCCCCGAGCAGAGATCGTCGAGGCAAAGGACCTGGTTCGGCTTGTGGCCCTCTTTGACCGCGACGTCTTTCTCTGCCTCGTCGCGGAAGAAGAGCCTCGCTTGCATGTCGCCGCCGATGGTCTTGATCGCGCACGCTGCGAGGACACCTTCGGTGGCCCCGCCCGAGCCCATCATGCAGTGGACCCCAGATCGCATCTCCAGCGTCGCCTCGAGCGCGCCTGCAACGTCGCCGGCGGTGATGAGCTTGATGCGGGCTCCTACATCGCGGATCTGGGCGATGATCTCTCGGTTCCGCTCCCGCTCGAGAACCACGACTGTGAGCTCCTGGACCGGAAGGCCCTCGGCCCCGGCGATCCGCAGCAGGTTCCACTCCACCGGCATGTCGAGATCGATCACACCCCGCGCCCGCCGGCCGACCACCAGCTTCAGCATGTAGGGGACGTGCGTCGTGAACATGGATCCTCGCTCCGCCAGCGCGACCACCGAGATCGCACCCGGAAGCCCGCTCGCGGTGAGACTGGTGCCTTCAATGGGGTCGACGGCAACATCGACCGCCGGCTCGAGCCCGTTGCCAATCTGCTCCCCGAAGTAGAGCATCGGCGCCTTGTCCTTCTCGCCTTCGCCGATGACGACGGTGCCCTTCATGTCCACGTCAGCTAGCGCCTCGCGGATGGCTTCGACCGCGCGGAGGTCGGCCGCCTCCTTGTTGCCCCGACCCTGGAGTGGAGCGGCGGCCAGCGCCCCCGCTTCGGTGACGCGCAACAGCTCCAGGGCAAGGTTTCGGTTGATCTTGCCCTTTACTTCCGACACTGCTTGAAAGGCTACCCGATGCCTCGGCGCCGAATCGGCAGCTTGTCGGCCTCGACCCACAGCTCGCTCTTGGTCGCGAGCCTGCGTTCGCCCTCCGCCCCCTGGTAGACACAGGTCCGCTCAAGAACCGCCGTGATACGCACCTTGACACCGTTCAGGAGGGCGTCGAAGCCCTCGAGGAGGACCTCGTCTTCCTCGAGCTGAACCTCGCTCAGCCTCCTGGATCCACCCGGCAGCTGCCTTGGCGGTGGCGCATGGTCAGCCCACGCGGTTCGCGGCCGGCCGGGCTTTATGGTCAGGCGCGCCGCCGCGGGCGGGCGTCCGCTCGGCCGCCTCAGTGGTGGCGGCTGCCCATCGCGCCCGGTCTTCTCCGGCGCCTTCCTGGATGGGCGCTTAGAAGAACTCACCCCAGAACTTCTTGACCCTGTCGACGGGATGGCCCGGGTTGTTCGCACTGGGCGCAATGGTGCGGGGACGCGCCTCGATCACAGACTGGTCGCCACCCTCCGGGATACCTTCGGGGTGCACCCGGATCACGCCGTGGTGCACGCCCCCTTCCTGGACCACCAGCGCTCCGACCCTTGCATCGCCTTCCAGGCGTCCGGAGCTCGTGATCTTCAGCCGCGCCGGTGCCACCACGTTGCCGCGCACATACCCGGCGATCGTGACTCGAGCAGCGCGAATGTCGGCCTCGACGTGTGCGTCAGGCCCGATCATCAGGTCGCCTTCGCATTCGATCTGGCCGCTGAACGTTCCGAGAACGCTGCCGCTGCTCCGAATCTGCAGCCGGCCGGACAGCGCGTCCTCCTTTGCCAGTACCGTCACGGGGGACTCAGCCGGATGGCTCTCCCGTTCCCCGTTCACGGCGGGAGCCGCGATCATCTCCAAACCCGTATCGGCCATCTGCCCCTCCCTTCGGCACCCCATCACCCAACCACCGCACCGATTCGGCCGGTGGCCCTGAGGCCAGCATAACGGCTGCCTGCTGGGTTGCGGAGGTAAGGATCTGGTTAAAGGTCGGGGTGGCCGGCGAGGTATTCGAGCACCGCGTCGCGGTCGGCCGGGATCTCACCTTCCATCACCAGCTCGGTGAGGCGCGCCTTGATCCGCCCGACCTCTGGCCCGGCATCGATGCCCCGCACCCGCATGATGTCCTGCCCGTCGACCGGTGAGGCGAGCCTGGATGGCTTTTCCGAAAGGACGCCTCGAAGCCGGCGGTCGAGCTCGTCAAGCTTGCCGGGTTCCGGATACGCCGACGCGGCCAGGTCGGCTCGGGCCAGCCCCATCAACCTCTGGAGCTGCGGTCCGGCCTCTCGCGCGAGGCGCCTCACCGCCCCATCGGACCAGTCGGATCGGTAGTAGACCGGCCTCAGATGCAGCTGGACCAGCCTGGCGACCACCTCGATCTCCTTGATCGGGAAGCGCAATCGGCTGAGGGCGCCGGTGGCCAGCTCGGCCCCGACCGCCTCGTGACCGGTGAACGCACCGTCGGGCGTGGCCGTGGCCGGCTTCCCCACGTCGTGGAACAGGGCAGCGAGCCGGGTCAGGAGGTCATCCGGCGTGGCGTCCAGCGCGAGTAGCGTGTGCCCGAACACATCGTGCGTGTGATAGCCGCCCTGCTCCACGCCTTTGCACGCCGCCAGCTCCGGAATCACGACGCCGAGCAACCCACCCTCGTCCAGCAGCTCCACGGCGCGCCGGGGCCGTGGTGAGACCAGCATCTTTCTCAGCTCGTCCGCGATGCGCTCTACAGAGACGACTGGCGGTACCAGGCGGCCCTGCATCGCGCGCATGGCGGGAGCGATCTCCGGCGAGAGCTCAAAGCCGAGCTCGGACGCGAACCGAACCGCCCTCAGCATCCGGAGCGGGTCGTCGTTGAACGTCTGCTCCGGCGGGGCCGGAGTGCGGATGATCCGAGCCGTCAGGTCGGCCATGCCCACGCCGAGGCGGTCCTCGACATGACCATCGAAATCCATGAGCAGCGTGTTGATGGTGAAGTCCCGACGCTTCAGGTCTTCTTCCAGCGAAGCAGGGCGAACATCGGGCTTTCGCGAGTCAGGCGGGTAGGACTCCGAGCGAGCTGAGACGAACTCGACGATATGGCCGGGCACCGTCACCTGTGCGGTGCCAAATCTTTCGAACACAACCGGCGGTGGGGCGCCCGCCAGCTCGGCGAAGCGAACCGCGAGGTCGTGGCCGCGACCGTTCTCCACCACAACGTCAGGATTCGGGTGAGTACGTCCGAGCAGCTTGTCGCGCACGTAGCCCCCGACCACCCAGGCGCCTGCGCCGACCTCTTGGGCGGCCTGCCTGAGGAGCCGAAGCAGATCGCCGTCGCTGACCGCGGTGTCCGTTACTGGTTGATCCGCGCCCATTCCACCGCACCGACCTGGCCCGCGCGATCGCCGAGGCGGGCTCTGAGGAGTCGGGGCCGGCGGGCTGGCTTGATGAAAGGCGAGGACTTCAGCGTCTCGATCATGGTGGGCTGCACGAGCGCCCAGGACCGCGTGACCCCGCCGCCCATCACGAACAGCTCCGGATCGATAGCGTTGGTCAGGCTGATCAGGGCCAGGCCCATGTAGCGAGCGGCTCTCTCGACAACCATGCGCGCGTGCTCGTTCCCACCTTGCGCCGCCTTGAACAGCTCAGCCGCCGGATGGCCCGTCTCACGCGCGAGGCTCGCTCCGCCCGCCATCGCCTCCAGGCATCCGCGCTGCCCGCAGTTGTCGAGCGGCCCGTCAGGGTCGATGATCATGTGCCCGATCTCGCCGGCCGTGCCGTGGGCCCCGCGGTGAAGGCGGCCGCCGATGATGAGCCCACCGCCAACTCCTGTCGACCACGTGATGTAGACCATGTTGCGAGTGCCGCGGCCGGCGCCGCGGTGGTACTCGCCCAAGCCGGCCATGTCCGCGTCGTTGGCCACGTGAACCTGGGCGCCCGTGGCACGGCGAAGCATCGATGCGAGAGGAACGTTGCGCCAGCCCGGCAGGTTGGGTGGGTTCACCAGCACCCCGTGCTCGATGTCGATCGGGCCTGGGGCACCGATCGCGATGCTGTTGATCTTCTCGCGCCGGCGGTGCTGCTCGATCTCTGCGGCGGCCCACTCCACCATCCGCTGCGGTGTGCCGAGCAGAGGGGTCTTGGTCCTGAAGCTCGCGAGCAGCTGCCCGTCCGAGCGCGCGAGCGCCACGCGAACCTGAGTCCCCCCTAGATCGATGCCCGCCAGCATTCCGTGAGGTAGTGTCGCGCCTCCGGGGGCCACCGCGTATTCGCGGCATCGGCGGCCGGAGCCAAGGAAGGGGTGGCACAAGGAGGAGCGCGTCGTGCACGCGTAACGACGCGTGCCGGGGTCCCTGACGCCGGCTTCGGCGGCGACGCCGCCCGGTCGCCTAGGCCGCGCAGACGCAAGGAACCTCGGAGGCGCGGCGCTCGGATTAAGCGGTCAGGAGCTGCTGGCCCCGAAGGGCGGCCAGGATCTCCATCGGCGCGCGGGCTCGGTTGAAGGTGTAGAAGTGCAGGCCGGGCACTCCGGCTTCGAGCAGCTCCACGCACTGGGCGATGCAGTGACGCACGCCCGCTGCGCGCACGGCTTCGTCGTCGGCGGCCGCCGCAATCTCAGACTCGAGCCCGGCCGGAACCGTGGCGCCCGCCATCGAGGTCATGAACGCCAGCGAGCGACGGCTCGGCACCGGCATGAGCCCGGGCACGATGGGGAGCTCGACGCCAGACTCTGAAGCCCTGCGCACGAGATCGAAATAGAAGCGGTTGTCGAAGAAGAGCTGGGTGATGAGGAAGTCAGCGCCGGACTCGACCTTCAGCTGCATGTAGCGGAGCTCGTGGTCCAGATCTGGGCTTTCCGGATGCTTCTCGGCGCTGCACGCGGCTCCAATCCCAAAGCGGTAGCCCGAGCCTCGGATGAGGCTCACCAGATCACTGCCGTGCATGAGCTGGGGGTCAGTGGGTTGGAAGGGTGCACCGGGACCTGGGGGGTCGCCGCGCAGGGCGAGCACGTTGGCCACGCCCTCGCGCTCCATCCAGTTGAGAATGCGTCGAGTCTCGTCGGCAGTGTTTGCGCAGGTGAGGTGTGCCATCGCCTCGATGTGGTACTGCCGCTTGATGCGGGTCACGAGCTCGAGCGTCTTGTCACCGGTGGCCTTGCGATACGTGACCGACACCCAGTCCGGTGCGTGCCCAGCGAGCGCAGCGATCGTCTTCTCGAGCGCGTCGACCTCGCTCTCGTCTCGAGGCGCCATGAACTCGAACGAGACTGTCGGCCGGCCGCCTACCAGCATGTCTGCGATGCGCATCTGGCCAGCAGCCTACCGCAACACTCTTGCGTCGCCGACGCGACGAGTGATGCGCTGAGCATCCAGGTGCTCGAGGAGCGCGAGCACCGGACGGCGGCTGGCGCCCATTCGGTCGCGCAGCTGTGCGACGGTGATCGGGCCCTGTGTCTCGACCATCTCCTTGACCAGGGCGACAGCATCCGCGTACGCCTCGCGCGTGAATGCGACCTCGTCGCTGAGCCGAACCAGGTCGCCTCTGCGCTCCAGCGCGCGCACCACCTCCACCCCGGCTCCGCTGCGCTGCATCGCTTCCACCAGTGACGGCGGCGCGAAGCGATCGCGCGCGAGCTCCTCGACGAGCCGCGACGCTGGGCCTTCTCCAGACTCCATCGCAACGTGGTGTGATGGCAGAGCGACCTCTCCGTCCCGCTCCTGCAAGGTGCCGTCATCGATCAGGCCCCGAAGAGCGGCAGCGAATGCCGCGGGCGGCAGCCCGGACCTGCTGCGCATCTCCTCTCGCGGCATGCCAGGCCGGAGCGGATGCGCTGCGTGATAGGCGGCGAGCTCGTCGGTGATTCGCTGGGACAGTGCTCGCCAGTGTTCGGAGGCCCAAAGCCAGTCGTTGATGCGACGGGCCCCCAGCGTATCGGCGTCAGCCTCCATCGAAAGCGTCGCCTTTAGAAGCGAAGCGACGGTAACCCCGCGCGGGTATTTGCGCAGCTCTTCTGCGAGCACGCTGCCTGCCGCACGCCGCTCAAGCGACTCGCGCACAGCGGCGTCGTGGCGCGGATGCTTGCGAGGGGCGACGTCTGCGAAACGCCCTCCAGCCAGGGTCAGAGAAGGGCTCGGCATCCGGAGCACGAAGCGGTCATCAGCCCTGGCGGCGACGGGACGCTCCAGGTAGAGCTGCACCCAGCCTTGCGCTCCGGGCTCGATTGAATCCTTTTCAAGCAGAATGGCGCGACAACCGATCTCGACAGTGCCGGTGTGCAGCGTCAGCGAAGCACCATGCCGCAGCGATCGCGGTGAGTCGGCGAGCACTCGCACCATCGCGTCAAGGCGCCGGGTCGAGGACAGCGTGCCCGGCGGCGCGAGCACGTCGCCCCGCGCGACCTCGTCCTTCTCCACACCGGTGACATTGACGGCCAGGCGCCCGCCGGGCGATGCGACGTCGACCTTCCGGCCGTGCTGTTGGAGCCCACGCACCCGCACGGTTCGGCCCTGCGGCACCATCTCGAGCTCATCGCCCACCGACAGGACGCCGTCGACGAGCGTTCCCGTCAACACGGTTCCGAACCCGCTCATGGTGAAGGCGCGGTCGATGGGCAGCCGGGCGCGGCCCAGGTCGACCCTCTCTTTCGCGCCGGCGAGGATGCCGTCGAGGGCGGCGAGCAGCTCGTCGAGACCCTGTCGGGTTACCGCGGAGACGGGAACGATGCGCGCACCCGACAGCACCGACTTCTCGAGCGTCGAGACCACCTCGGACGTCACCATCTGCTGCCAGTCGGCCTCGACGAGGTCGATCTTCGTCAGCGCAACCAACCCGGATGGCACTTCGAGCAGATCGATGATCTGCAGATGCTCGAGCGTTTGCGGGCGCACTCCCTCGTCCGCGGCCACGACCAGGATCACTGCGTCCAGCCCATGCACGCCGGCCAGCATGTTGCGGATGAAGCGTGCATGGCCGGGCACGTCGACGACTCCCACCTCGAGGCCGCTCGGCAGCTCCAGGTGGGCGAAACCCAGATCGATGGTCATCCCACGCCGCTTCTCTTCGGCGAGCCGATCGGGATCGATGCCCGTCAGCGCCGTGATCAGCGTCGACTTGCCGTGATCGATGTGCCCAGCGGTCCCGATGACAAAGCTCACGGCGTGACGGCGCGGAATGCCCCCTCGATGGCATCGATCAGCGCTTCGTCCTCGCCCTTGAGAACGGTCCTGGCGTCGATGCAGCAGGCCCGATCCTCGATGCGGGCAAGCACCGGAGGCTCGCCGTGGCGCAATGCGTTGGCCAGCCGGGAAGCAGGCCCGGCCAGCGCGAGCAGGACCGTCGGAAGGCCCTGACCTGGGAGTGACCCACCGCCGGCCGCCGACTCCGACTCGACCAATCTGGCCGGTACGCCTCGCTCTTCCAGCTTGACCGACCACATGGCTGCGCGGCGCCTGATCTCGGCGGGCTTCACGTCCAGCATGCGTTGGACAGGGATGTCGTCACCATGCCCGGTCAGCCGCTGACGCAGCGTGGCTTCGAGCGCTGCAAGCGTGAGCTTGTCGATCCGCACCGCTCGCGCCAGTGGATGCCGGGCAAGCTTTCGAATGACAGCGGTCGACCCCAGCGCGATACCGGCTTGAGGGCCGCCCAGCAGCTTGTCGCCCGAGAACGTGACCACGTCCGAATGCGGCACTGATTCAGCGATCGTCGGCTCGTCGGCCACCGCCTCGATCGCGCCGCTGCCGAGGTCGTCGATGAGCAGCGCCCCGTGGCCGTGCGCGAGCTGCGCAAGCTCGGCCAGGGGGACGGCTTCGGTGAAGCCACTCACCCTGTAGTTGGAGGTGTGCACGCGCAAGACAGCGGCAGTCCGCGGGGTGAAAGCGTCCTCGTAGTCGCGCGCACGCGTTCTGTTCGTAGTTCCCACCTCGACCATGCGAGCGCCGGAAAGGCGCATCACGTCCGGCATTCGAAAAGAGCCGCCTATCTCCACGAGCTGTCCACGCGAGACGATCACCTCACGTCCTTTACAGAGTGCGGTCAGCGCCAGCAGCACAGCGGCCGCGTTGTTGTTGACTGCGAGGCCGGCCTCCGAGCTGAAGAGAGAGGTCAACATCGGGCCGATGAGGTCGTTGCGCTCTCCTCGCCTGCCCGACTCGAGGTCCAGCTCGAGATTGCTGTACCCGGCGGCGATGCTCAAGGCCTCGATGGCAGCTCGAGAGAGCGGCGCCCGACCGAGATTTGTGTGCAGGATCACGCCGGTCGCATTGATGACGCGCCTCAAGCGTGGCGCGGAGCTGGAACGCAGCCTCGCCTCAACGCGGTCTCGGCGAGCGTCGTCGCCGGCAACCTCGCCCTCACGCTCGGCCTGCACCTGGTCGCGGATCGCACTCACCACCAACCCACGACCGAATTGCGTCACCAGCGCGGCATACGCCGGCTGGTTGATCAGCGTCCCGACACCAGGCAGGGCGCCAGGCCGTTGAAGTTTGGAATCCCGTATCCGGCGCATTGCCCCAATGAGATTAGGCTCGCGGGGGTATAGAACGGCGACATCACGGCGCCGAGGACGGGCACACGGAAGATGCTGCCGATGAAGATGACCGCCACCGCACCGATCCAGATCTCACGCCGGCGCGCATCTACATTGAAGAAAAACCGTGGGTTGCGGCCTCTGAACAGCGCCTCCACGATGCCCCAGCCGTCGAGGCCGGGAATGGGCAGGAGCTGGAAGGCAAAGATCGAGAGGTTCAGGAACCAGATCGCGTAGATCGCAAACTCCAGCAGTGCCGGCACAGAGGTGATGCCCGGCTGGACGCCAAATCCCAAAAACAAACGCATCACGATCCCGAGGGCGAGCGCGACCAGAAGGTTGGCACCTGGCCCCCCGAGCTCGTACAGGATCTTCTGGCCGGTGGTGTTGATCCGGTTCGGCTGCACCGGCACTTTCTTCCCCCACCCGACGAGCGCGATGAAGACGGCGATCGCGCCGATCGGATCGATGAAACGCTTCAGGTCGAGCGTGAAGTATCCGAAATAGCGGACCGAGCGATCGCCGAGAAGATAAGCCGCTGCGGCGTGCCCCATCTCGTGGACGGGGATGGCTACCAGCATTGCCGGCACCAACAGCGCCGCTGTGATCAGGAAGTAGCCGAGATCTGTCACTCGACCGGGATCTTGCTCACCCTGGACGCGCGACGCCTGCTTGGAGTCTTTCTCGGGCTCCGGCTCGGGCCTGCTCGCCGGCGAGCCGGCGGGCCCCCGGTCGTCACCCGATGCTCGTAGATCAGCACCAGCGCCGTGATCAGCTCCCGCTGCGCATTCAAGAGGTGCACCTGGGCAGAAGGCGGGACCATGTCCGAGAGTACGTTCCCAACCCGCGAGCCCAGCTCGTTCACGAGCTCGATCAGCCTTTCACCGTCACGGGTCATTTCCTGGCCTCCGGCCGCTTGGCGAACCGAACGCGCAGCTCGCCGTCCTTGATCGCCGCTCCAGCGGTTTCCCGCTGGGCGAGGACACGCGGGAGGCTGATCTCACGCCGGTAATTTCCGATCGTGACGTATAGCTCGCCGTTGTGGCGGCTGAGGTCAACCGCCGAGCGGTCGACGAAAGGAACCTTCAGCGACAGCACGTATTCGGCGCCCGACTTCTCGATTCGCTGGGGACTGGCGGTGACGAAGCGCGCGGCCGGGTCCTGGTCGCCATAGGTCACGTCCGCCATGCGCTGGAGCATCTCCTCTCCCACCACCTCGCGGTCGAACAGGGGCACGTTGAAGATGGGGATTCCCGCGAACGACTGCTCCACCTCTGCCTGGTAGCGCCGGTGAATCTGCTGCCATTTCTTGAACAGGTCGTCATGCAGGTCACCGGGCAGCAGGCGGTTGACGATCACCGCATCGGTCACGTATCCGAACAAGCTCAGGTAGCTGAAAGCACGCTTGGCTTCTTTGACCACCATCTTCTCGAGGTTGAGAACGATCCGCACGGTCGTCATGGCCGGATCGGTGAGCACCTTGCGCATGCCGTCGAGGTCGAGCAGCAGACCCTTGAGGGAGGCGAACACCTCATCGTTCGGCAATGGAATGTCCATCAGCGGCTGAAGCACCGGACGGGCCACTCTCATGGCTCGCCGCTCCCACGGATAGATCTTGTCGAGCCACCATTTGGCCGCATCCGGAAACGTGAGGAGCTGAAGGGTCTCGCCAGTGGGAGCGCAGTCCACGATGAGGACGTCGTGCTCGGCCCGCTGTGCGTAGTGCTTGATCCACATGAGCGAGGCGATCTCGTCCATGCCAGGTGGATTGGCAAGCTCCTCGGCCACGACCTCGTCGAGGCCCTGGGTGGCGAAAACCTCGACTGCATATTCGTGAAGCCTCTTCCAGTGGCGCTGCATCTCGTGCAGGGCCGAGACCTCATGGGCCCACAGGTGGCTCGAAATCTGCGTCAGCGAAGTCCCCAGCTCGATGTCGAAAGAGTCGCCAAGCGAATGCGCGGGGTCCGTGCTCATGACGACGGTCCGGTACCCGGACTTGGCGCAATGCACCGCCGTCGCGGCGGCGACCGACGTCTTGCCGACACCGCCCTTGCCGGTGAACAGGATTACGCGCACAGACTGAGTCTATCTGTGCGCCGAAGCGCTACTTGATCACCTGCGGCACGGCTAGCGCGCCGGCTGCGAGGAGGACCAGCATGGCTCCTGCGACAAAGGCCAGGCGCTTGAGATCGCTTCGGAAATGCGGGACACGGTCGAGCGGAATTGAAGGATCGGCCGACTCGACGACCATCCGTCCGCGAGAGCCCTTGACAACTTTGTTGGTTCCGCCGAGGGACATCTCAACGGCCCTGACCAGCGCCTGGTCTCCACCCACCCTGGCTTGGGATTGCGGGCGCTGAACGCCCGCCGCAGTCATCGCAGGCGCCGATGCCTTGACCGGGGGGCGGAACTTGGCGCGGGCCTTCTTGCGGCTCTTGCGGCTCAACTCAAGTCGAGTCTAACGCTCGGGTGGGAAGCAGGCAGGCGGATGAAGGGGCCGGTGCTGGGTCGTGGGGTGGGACGACGAGGGGTGCTCCGCCTGCCTGTCTTTGGGCCGTGGGACTCAACGAACTACGTTGTGGGCTACGACATGTTGTGTCCCAATGCCAGTTATAACCCCGAATGTAGTTGCTGTCAAGCCTTTACATCGCTAGAGCTGGAAACCGGCGGCGGCGGGACCCGGAGCCGGATGGGACCGAGAAGGATCCAGAAGCCGGCCAGGATCGTGATCGCGATGCCGACGTACATCGCGGGCAGAATCCCGTAGGTGCTGCCGATCACGCCTCCGATGAAAGCGCCGATGGGCATCGTGCCCCAGATCACCGTCCTGACCGTTGCGTTCATCCGCCCCTGCACGCGGTCTGGGGTGATGGCCTGCCGCAGGCTGACCTGGTTGATGTTGTAGACCGGCAGCACGAAGAAGACGATCGCTTCGGACGCCAGCAGCAGCGGCACCGCGTAGCCGAATTGGGCGAGCGGAACCAGTACGTTGGCCAGCCCCCCGGCCACCATCGACACGAACAGCGTGGGCCCGAGACCTATGCGCGCCGCGATCCAGGATGCGCTGAGCGCGCCGAGCAGGCCACCAATCGCGCCGACCGCAAACACGATGCCGATGATTCCTGGCGTCAGGTGCAGAGTCCTGTACACAAAGATCAGGAAAACCGCAAAGAAGATGTTCGAGCCGAGGTTCGACGTGGAGGTGCTGCCGGCGATCTTCCAGATGGTCGGGTTGCCAAAAACAAAATGAATGCCTTCCCACATCTCACTCATGAATCCGCGGCGCCCCGCCTCTCCTGCCGGCTGTGGTGTGGGCTCGGGTCTCCGAATCCACCACAGAGAGATGACTGAGACAAGGAACGACGCTGCATCGGCAGCCACCGCCCGAGCCGCACCAAGAAACTGGATCAAGAGGCCGGCCAGTGCGGGGCCCACCATCTGCGCGATCGATCCCGTCACCTGCAACTTGCTGTTGCCTTCGACGAGGTCGGCTCGCGAGATGATAGCCGGCAGATAGGACTGGTACGAGACGTCGAAGAAGACTGTGCCCACGCCGGTCACAAGCGCAACCGCGTACAGCTGCGGCATCGAAAGCGAATGCAAGAAGAAGGCAATCGGAACGCTCGCGAGTGCCGCCAGCCGGACCAGGTCGCAGACGATCATGATCGGGCGCCGCCGCAGGCGATCGACGTAGACGCCCGCCACCAGCCCAAGCACTGGGAAGGCAAGGTTCTCGAACGCGGCCAGCAGGCCGACCTGGAACGGGCTCGCGCCCAGGACGAGAATCGCAACCGTCGGCAGCGCGAGCACGCTGATCTGGCTGCCGGTCTCGCTGATGCTCTGGCCGAACCAGAGCTTCAAGAACTCCGAGTCGCGCCAAAGCTTGCCCCTCAGCACGGGTCGTAATGATGCCCGAGGCTAGCGGATGGCCGCGTCCCTCAGACCTCGGTGGTCAGCTCTACGTACTCCTCTTCGCTGATGAGGTCTTCGAGCTCACCTCTGTTGTCGAGCTTTACCTTCAGCAGCCAGCCCGAGCCATACGGCTCGGCGTTGACGACGTCTGGGTTTTCCAGCACCTCGGCGTTGACCTCGATGACCTCGCCGCTGACGGGCGCCTCGATAGGCGAGGAGGCATCGTCCGACTCGACATGGCCCATGCGCCGCCGGGCGCGGAGCACATCACCGAGATCTGGCAGCTCCAGGGTTGTGATCTCCCCCATCTGATCCTGGAGGTAGTCGCTCAGCCCCAGCACGGCAACGTCATCTTCCAACCGGACCCAAACGTGAGCGTCGCTGAACCTGAGCTGGGACATGACCCACGAATAATGAACGAGATCCAGCGCTCGGGAGCCGCCCTTTTTTCAGGCGCAAGTCAGGCGTGGGGGAGAGCGTTAAGAGGATCGTGCGCTTTCTCCTGCTGATTGCCGTCGGGGCGGTCCTCGTCTGGCTTGGGTCGCTGCTCTGGCAGATGCTCCAGGGCACCGGGAACGTCTTCTAGCGACCCACCCGGAAGAACACCACGTCGCCGTCCTGGACGCGGTAATCGCGCCCCTCGACCCTCAACTTGCCCGCCGACCGCAGCGCCTCCATCGAGCCCGCCGCCACCAGCTCGTCGACCGAGGTGACCTCGGCGCGGATGAAATGCTTTTCGAAGTCCGTGTGGATCTTGGCCGCAGCCTGAGGCGCGAGCGCGTCGCGCTCGCAGGGCCAGGCCCGAACCTCCGGCTCGCCGGCGGTGAAATACGTGATCAGGCCGCCCGAGCCCCACACCGCCCGTGCGATGCGGCCAAGGCCTGATTCGTCGATTCCGTAGCCGTGGCGCATCTCGGCCTCCTCGGTAGGATCCAGCTCGGCCAGCTCGGCTTCGAGCCGCGCCGACAGCACGATCGCCGGCGTCGATTCGGAAGCACCAAGCCTCGTGACCTTGGCTGCCGGGTCGCCGCCTCCGGGGAGCAGGTCCTCAGCGGCGTTGGCGACGTACACCGCGGGTTTGAGCGTGACTGGAAAGACGCCGAGCAGCAGCGCTTTCTGCTCGGCATCCGGGTTCAACGTTCGAAGCGAGCGGCCGGCATCGAGATGAGCCTTGGCGGCGGTCAGGGCCTCGGTCTCCAGCTGCGCGTCCTTCTTGCCGGCCCGCGCCTCCTTGGCGACCACGTCAAGCCGCCTCTCTATCGATGCGAGGTCGGCAAGCACCAGGTCGAGCGTGAACTCGTCCAGCTCGGAGACCGGCTCAGGATCCACCCCGAAGCACCTGGCGACCTTGACCAGGACGTCCGCCTGGCGGGCGAACGCCACCCGCTGGGCGCGGCTGCCGGGCGGTGTGTCCTCCACACGCACCTGTGCCGGTGTCGTTTTCTTGGGTTTGACCGCCGCGGCCAACCGCTCCAGCCGCTCATCAGGCACGTCGACCATGCCGACGCCGTCAGCACCGCGGCCTTTGGTCAGCGCGTTGAACAGGGTCGTCTTGCCCACGCCGGCAGGTCCGACGATCGCGACGTTGACCGGCAACTAGTGCGGCCGCCGCACTTAGACGTCCAGCTCGAAGGTCTTGTGCAGGGTGCGGACACCCTTCTCGACCTGGTCGCGCGAGACCAGGCACGTGATCCGGATCTCCGACGTGCTGATCATCTCGATGTTGATGCCGGCGTCGGCCAGCGCGCGGAACATGCGGCCGGCGATGCCCGGCATGCCGAGCATGCCGGTGCCGACGATTGAGAGCTTGGCGATTCCGCCTGCGGACGACACCTTTCTCGCCCCAACGCTCTTCGCTGCGACCCGGACCAGCTTCTCAGCCGCCTTGAGGTCGGACTCCTGCACGGAGAAGGTCAGGTCGGTCCGCCCCGAGTGGCCGACGTTCTGGACGATGACGTCGACCGAGATCCCGGCCGTGCCCAGCGGCTCGAAGATCGCCGCCGCAACGCCAGGGCGGTCCTTGACGCCGAGCACTGTGATCTTCGCTACGTTCTTTTCTTGCGCGATGCCGCGCACACGCTGTCTGTCTTCCATTGGTACCTGACCCACGATCATCGTACCCACGCGATTGTTGAAGCTCGAGCGAACGTGGATGGGCACGTCGTACAGCTCGCCGATCTCGACCGCGCGGGGGTGCATCACGCGCGCCCCAGCCGCCGCCAGCTCGAGCATCTCGTCGTAACGAATATGGCTCAGCTTCCGGGCCGTCTTGACGACGCGCGGATCAGCGCTGTAGATGCCGTCGACGTCGGTGTAGATCTCGCATGCGCTGGCTCGGAGTGCGCCGGCGAGCGCAACCGCAGTCGTATCCGATCCTCCCCGACCCAGAGTGGTCACCTCGAGTTCCTCGGTCACGCCCTGGAAACCTGCAACGACCGCGACCTTGCCTTCTTCAAGCGTTTGCAGGATGCGGTCCGGCCTGATGTCATGAATGCGCGCACGCGAGTGATGCGCGCTCGTGCGCACGCCTGCCTGCAGCCCCGAAAGCGATACGGCGGGCACACCCATGCCCTGCAGGCACATCGCAACCAACGGAGCGGTGATTGTTTCTCCGTTGGCGACGAGCATGTCGAGCTCGCGCGCCGGCGGCTCGGGATTGACGCTTTCGGCAAGCGCGATCAGCCGGTCAGTGGTGTGGCCCATCGCCGATACGACAGCGACCACCTGCTCCCCATCGGCGACGGCGGCAGCGATCCTGCGGCATACACGCCGGATGCGGGCGGCCGAGCCGACAGAAGTACCTCCGTACTTCTGGACGATCACAGAGAGCGGAACATGCCCTTCTCGGTGATCTTGGCCACAAGCGCGCGTCCGTGCGTTGGTGCGGCCGCGGCCATGATCCGCGAGATGCGGGTGGCCTGTGAGGCCGCGCAGAACGCGAATACGCTCGGCCCCGAGCCACAGATCGAGGCCGCGTAAGCGCCGCCCCGGTCAGCTGCGTCCATCACGTCTTGCACCCAAGGGTAGAGGTGCAGGCGGTGTGGCTGAGCCAGCCTGTCGCGCAGCGCCTGCTCGAGCAAGGTCGGCCTCTTGGCCGTGATGGCACGCACGAGCAAGCCCGTGCGAGCGGCGTTGTAAACGGCCGATTCCAGGGGCACCGAGTCCGGAAGGACTGACCGCGCCTTCTCGGTTTGCAGCGGTGCGTGGGCAACGAAAAGCGCGAGGCCCCAACCAGGATTGGGCAGCCGTTCGTCGAACTGCTCCGAAACGATCCGGATCCCGCCCGACGCGCACGCAGCGACGTTGTCGAGGTGGCCTTCTTCGGCGCCCGCGTCGATGATGTGGCTCTTGAGGTCCCAGGGCTCAGTCAGGGCCGAAGCCGCCAGCCGTGCGGCGGCGCTGCTGCCGAGGCCGACCCCAAGCGGGATCTCGCTGCGGACGACGCCTTTCATCCTCTTCTTTGAGAAGGGGTTCGGATGGGCGGCGAGGTACTCGGCTCCCTCGCCCTCGTAATCCCATGCAGGCTTCTCGGCGGGTTCCGCGATGACCTCGAGCCAGAGGTCGATGGCCATCGCCATGCAGTCGAAGCCGGGTCCGATGTTGGCGATCGACGCGGGGACGCGAATGCGCATCTACGCGGCGGCGTGGGGGGGTCGGATGGAGTGGTGGCGAAGGCTCACAGCTTCAAGACCTTCGCCAGTGTACGGGCATCGCCCTCGAGTTCAATCGGAGGCTCGACATTCTTGAGCGCGGCGTCGGGATCTTTGAGCCCGGACCCGGTCAGCACCACGACTGCGGTGGCCTCTTTCTCGATGCGGCCACTTTGGACGAGTCTGAACAAAAGCGCGAGCGGAGCCGCTGAGGCAGGCTCGCAGAAAAGGCCTTCGCTGCCGGCAAGCCGGATCTGAGCCGAGATGATCTCGGTGTCGGTGACCGCCTCGATCGCTCCGCCAGACTCGTCGCGGGCGCTGGTCGCACCTTCCCACGAAGCCGGATTACCGATCCTGATCGCCGACGCCACGGTCCTGGGGTTCGCGACGGGTTGGCCGGTGACGATGGGGGCCGCCCCGTCGGCCTGGGCTCCCACCATCCGTGGCAGGCGAGTGGAGCGACCGGCTGCGTGATACTCCCTGAAGCCCTTCCAGTAGGCGGTGATGTTGCCAGCGTTGCCGACCGGCAGCAGCAAGTAATCCGGAGCCTCGCCCAGCGTATCGATCACTTCGTACGCAGCCGTCTTCTGACCCTCGATCCGATGCGGGTTGATCGAATTCATGAGCGCCACCGGATAGCGGTGGCACAGCTCACGCACGGTCTCGAGCGCCTTGTCGAAGCCACCTTTGATCGCAACGACCTTGGCGCCGTACATGAGGGCCTGCGACAGCTTGTTGAGGGCGATCTCTCCAGATGGGACCACAACGATGGCTCGCACCCCGGTCCGGGCTGCGTAGGCCGCCATGGAGGCTGAGGTGTTCCCGGTCGAGGCGCACATCAACACGCGGTGGCCGGCTTCGAGCGCCTTGGCGACAGCGACGACCATGCCGCGGTCCTTGAACGACCCGGTCGGGTTCACCCCCTCGTACTTGAAGAAGAGCTGCTTGAGGCCGAGTGCACGGGCGATGTTGCGGCTCTCGACGAGCGGGGTCGATCCTTCGTGCAGGTCGACCTCGGGCGTGTTAGGGCCGATGGGCAGGTGCTCGCGGTAGCGGGCGATAACGCCCATCAGGCCGCCGCCATTAAAAGGATCGCGCGCGCGCAACCCACCCACAAACCCCCCACCCACCTCTCTGGGGGATTTCTGAGTGCGCTCGGCGAACGTACCTGGATTTGAGATCGATGGCAACCCTGCCTGTAAAGGCGCATCCGGGCGGCGTCCTCCTCAAAAGACGCGCAGGAACGACGAGACCGCGCGCACAGGCTCGAGTTGGGCGATCCGCTCCCTCGCGCGCTGCAGCCGGCTGTCGGCGGTCGGGTGTGTGGTGATCACAAGCTCCGCGGTCTTCTCTTCCACCCAGGCGTCCTTCTGGATGAAGCTGGAGATGCTCACGCCCTCCTCGGCGAAGACCTGGCCAACCGCAGCCAGCACGCCGGGCCGATCCTCCGCTCGAATTCGGTAATAGGCCCTCGTCACCACCTCGCCCATCGGGATGACTCCTACGCGGTCGTCGAAGCTGAACGAAGGCCGGCTCTGCACGCCGCGCCGGATCGAGCGAGCAAGATCGATCAGGTCTCCAACCACCGCGGATGCGGTCGGCCGGCCACCCGCGCCCTGACCGACCAGGAGCACCTGGCCAACCAGGTCACCCTCCACGAAGACTGCGTTGTTCGCCCCCTCGACCTGCGCCAGCGGGTGATCCAGCGGGACCATGGCCGGATGCACCCTTGCCTCCACCCGTCCCGGATGCCGCTGCGTGTGAGCGATGAGCTTGATCGCGTACCCGAGCTCTCGCGCGTATCGAAAATCCACCGGCTCGATCCCGTCGATGCCCTCGCGATAGATGTCGCTCGGCCTGACGCGGATCTCGTAGGCGATCGACCCCAGGATCGCCAGCTTGTAAGTGGCATCGAAGCCGCCCACATCATCGGTCGGATCCGCCTCCGCGTATCCGGCCGCCTGCGCCTCGCGGACGGCAGACTCGAGCGGCAGCTCCTCGGCGGCCATGCGGCCGAGCACGTAGTTGGTGGTTCCGTTTATCACTGCTGAGACGCGCTCGATCCGGTTGGCCTGAAGGTCGGTGCGAAATGCGCTGATGAGCGGAATCCCACCTCCGACGGCCGCCTCGAAGTACACGTCGACGTTTTTTTCGGCAGCAAGGCTCAAGAGCTCAGGCCCGTGGTTGGCCATCACCACCTTGTTGGCGGTCACCACATGCTTGCCGGATGCGATGGCGCGCTCGAGATATGAGCGCATCGGCTCATCGCCCCCTGCCACCTCCACCACGACCTGGATGGATGGATCGTCCAGAAGCTGGGCGGCGTCAGCAGTCAGCAGCTCCCGCCCAATCTCGACCATCCGTGGCTTGCCGACATCCCGGACGAGCACGCGGCGGAGGCAGAGCTCGACGCCCGCACGCCGAGCCAGCTGAGTCTGCCAGGTCAGCATGCGCTCGGCCACGCGGGAGCCCACAGTGCCCAACC
Source organism: Chloroflexota bacterium (assembly GCA_005881025.1). Classification (GTDB taxonomy): domain Bacteria; phylum Chloroflexota; class Dormibacteria; order Dormibacterales; family Dormibacteraceae; genus CF-54. Next base: position 19,559 of record VBFO01000108.1, read on the forward strand.
CGATCAAGCCGACGTTCAAGGTACTTACGGTCACGGGGGCTATTCTCCCCGGCATGGCACGAGTCCTGCGCGAAGCCGACGTCGCCCGTGTGATCGAGATGGACGCCGTGATTGCTGCGGTCACCGCCGCGACGCGTGACCTGGCCGAGGGCAAGGCGCAGAACGAGCCCCGCCGGCGCGCGTTCGCGCCTCGGGGATTCCTGAACGTAATGTTCGCGGCCTACCCTGGCGGTGACTGCTTGGGCCTGAAGGCCTACTCGGTGGCCGACGGCGCCGTGCGTTTCCTGGTCACCGTTTTCGGCCTGGATGGTGCGCTTAAGGCGCTGATCGAGGCGGAGAACATGGGTGCCTACCGCACGGGGGCCGCCAGCGCAGTCGCCGCGAGGGCCCTTACGCCGCGCCACCCCCTGACCGTCGGACTGATCGGGGCTGGACGCCAGGCTCGGACCCAAGCCCTGGCCCTTTCGCGCGTCCTCGAGATAGCGGAGCTCCGCGTGTTCAGCCGCGATCAGTCGCATCGTGAGTCGTTCGCGGCTGAGCAGGCGACCTCGCTTGGCATCAAAGTCGTCGCCGCCGGCAGCGCAGAAGCGGCGGTCCGAGGCGCGGATGTGGTGCTGACCATCACCACCAGCTCGACGCCGGTGCTGGAGGCGGGCTGGGTCGAAGGCAACGCGCTGGTGATCGGAGCGGGGTCGAACTTCGCCAACCGGACTGAGCTCCCCACCGACCTGATCACTCGGGCGAAAACCATTGTCGTCGACCAGCTCGCCACCGCCCGGATCGAGAGTGGAGACCTGATCGCGGCCAACGCCGCTGGGAGTTTCGATTGGGAGCGTGCGACCGAGCTGGGCACGGTGCTGGCCGCGAGCTGGAAGGCTCCCGAGCAGCCCGGCATCACGGTCTTCGAGTCCCACGGCCTGGCGCTTTGGGACCTCGCCGCGGCATCAGTCGTGCTGCCTGCGGCTATCCAGAGCGGTCTGGGCGAGGAGGTCAGCCTCTTCTAATCAGGCCGCCGGCCCGGGAGGTCTCTCTAGTGCAGGTGTGAGGGGATCGACTGCGGGGCCAGGGCACCGATCTGCAGATAAGAGCCGACCAGGAACGCCACCACCAGGATGACCACCAGTGCCGCGCTGGCCGCCGAGTACAGCACCAACGCGGATGGTCCCGAGCCGGCGATTCGCGTCAGCAGGTCGGGCCAGTCCGCGCCCCGGCTCGGCTGCCAGGCCTGAACCCCCTCCCGGATCGTTCGGGAGACGTCGTCGTCGGAGGGCACATTCGGCCCTCCCTGGGTGGAGTTATCTTCCACGTAGGGCACCTTCACTAGTCGAACGCTTCGGTTCCCAGACTTGGTCGCTCGCCGTTGCTTTCCTCATGATCGCGACGGCCTTTGCGATCCGGGACGCGACGGTTCCTGCCGGCACCCCCAGCACCGCTGCAATCTCTTCGCGCGTCAGGCCCTCGTAGTAGTGAAGGACTACTGCCGCCCGCAGCTTCGGGCTCAAGGCCTTGAGGGCTTTGGTGACCACGTCCTTCGCCTCGGCCTGGTCGTACTCACGGCGGTCGGGTGCGACGTACAGGCGGGCGGGCAGGAAGCGGGCGAGCTTCTGCCTCCGGAGGTAAGAGATGGCGAGGTTGACGCCAATCCTCCTCAGCCAGGCGCCCGGAGGGGCGGTCGGCGTGTAGCGCTGGCGTGCGCGGTAGGCGCGCACGAACGTCTCCTGGGTGAGGTCCTCGGCCGCGGCCGAGTCCAGCACCACGGCGCGGATGGCTCGGTAGACCGGCGTGTACTCGCGCGCGTAGAGCTCCCGGAACTGAGTCGCCGGGTCGAGCTCCTGGCCCTCGGTCACCCGGTAAGTGTGGGACAACCAACCCGTCTGGTTGGATGTCTTACTTGCACCGACCTAGCGCGTCCGACCGTTCGTGCCCGAATGGCGTAGCCCAGCAAGCGATGGCGAGATGCCGGCCTCGCCATCGCCTCAGGACTTGATTAGAGGTTTTCCTCTGACCGGTTGTGAGTGATCTGCTCGGCACCGACCGAGTTCGACGCACCGAAGCCCGCCTCAGACCGGTTGTGCGCGATCTGCTCTGCACCGATGGCCGGCGCGGACTGGGTGACGTTCGAGTTGTGGCTGGCGGACAGCGTCGCGACGACCGCTGGCGCGCTCACTGCAATTACCGCACCGGCGGCGAAGGCCAGCAATCCGCTGACGACGGCGGCGCCGAATCGAACGGGGCGGCTGACGAGGGTGTTGACGTTTTGCATCTGACTTCGACCTCCTGGTTGATGAGGCCAGCTTCCGCTTGTAAGCTCGACCGTTCATCGGTGAGCTCCCTCATTTCTCAGCGTGAGGCCGGGCGTGTCTCCGAGACGTTCAGGTGTCGGGCCAGCTCGGTGCGGTTGCGCGCACCGGTCCTCGCCAGGATGTTGGACACGTGGCGTTCGACAGTCTTGCGCGACAGAAAGAGCCGGCTCGCGATCTCGGGATTGCTGTGCCCGGCCCCGATCAGCGTCGCAATCTCCCTCTCGCGATCGCTGAGTCGATCGAGCGCGTTCTCTCCGGCTCGGGCCTGACCCCGACGCCAGGTGCGGACGCCGAGACGTCGCAGCCCAAGCTCAGCCAGATGTTGCTCGGTTGCCGCACCCGCAGCGGCCGCTACGTCACCAGCTTTTCGAAACTCCTCTGCTGCACGCGGCCGATCGCTTCCAATCAACGCGCCGGCGAGGTCCAGCCGGGTCCACAGCAGCGCGCCGACCAAGCCAAGTCGGTCCCTCTCCGCCAGGACCGCTTCCATCTCTGCGATTCCTGCGGGATCGCCCTTGGCGACCGCGATCAGGGCCGCCACATGCCTCCGCCAGAGCATGTCGTTCAACAATGCAGGACGCCCATTCTCGTCCCAGGCTTGCAGCTCTTCCTCTGCCTCTTCGAGGCGGCCCAAACGCGCTAACGACTCGGCTGTCTTGAGCGCCAGCTCGCGCGAACATCGCCGGCAGTCGGCGGCCAAGGCGTCTTGCCGGCTTGCCTCGGCATGGCGCTCAACTTCCACGCTGCGACCGGAACCGGCACACCTGGCCAGCCAGACTGAGATATGCCAGTGGAGATGCATGCGGAAATGCGGCTGCGATTGGCGGATCACCTCGCGTTCGAGGCTGGCGATGGCATCGCGCCAGTCACCACGAGACAACCAGATCTGGTGGCGGAGGTCATGGATCGACCAGTTGCCCACCTTGGCCATGGCGAATCGTTCCCCGCTACCAGCAACCCGCCGCTCCAATTCCAAGCATTCCGAGATGACCTCGTCTGCCTCGTCAAAGTGAGCTATATCGATCAGCTTGCTGGCCAGGGACGAGCCCGCTGCAAGAGTGAGCATGGGCAGCATTCGATGCCGCGCTTGCGTCCAGGCGCGCCGCGCGCTGGCGATGGCCTCCTCGACACGGCCGGCGAACATCAAGGCTGTGGCGCGGTCCTGCTCGGCCCAGATCGAGCCCTCCTCTGAGCTCCTGGCCACCTGAGCCATCTCCTCGGCGATCTGCAGCTGTGCAGGGCCATTCTCTTCAACCACCGCAGAATCGAACGCGACTTGCAGGGCGGCCACGTAAGCATCGCGCTCGCGCGAATCGATTTCGACGGGTGGTTTGCCCCACAGCTGCCGAGCCTTCTCTGCTGCATCGAATGCAGCCCTTCGGCCTTCAGCTGCACGGTGCTTCTGGACCTGAAGCAAATTCGCCCGATGCGACTCGATCTCGACTGACAGCACGGGGTCATCAGTGGCCTGGCTCAAGGCGAGCTCAAGCAATGAAAACGCCTCTTCCTTTCGTTCCATGAGGCTGGCCGCGGCACGCGACGCAGCAAGAAAAGCGGTGGCACGGAGCGTCGGATCTGTGACGCCTGACGCAAGGTTGCTCCAGCGGTCCAGGGCAATCTGCTGCTCGCCTATCTCGGTGGCCAGCTGCGCGACCGCCAACCGAAGCGCGATCGCGACCGGCTCGGCCAATCCGCTCGCGTCCGCCAGGCGCGCGAGCTCCAACAGACCCTCGCGCCCCAGAAGTCTTCGCCGCGGCGACTGCAGAACACGCAGCGCCAGCTCAGCCGCGTCAAGGCCGGCTTCGCGACGATGGACGAGAGCCTCATGCAGCAGCTGGACGTCGGTTACCGCGTGTCGCTCGAGAAAGGTCGCAAGCAGGGCGTGGAGCTCGCGACGTGACGGCGCGGACAATTGGCCCATCGCCGACGCCCGGATCAGGTCATGGCCAAGACCAACGGCGACGCCATGCACGACCGCGAGGCCTGATCGCTCCAGGTCTACGATCGCTTCTTCGGTGCGAGCGTGGTCCCATTCCATCACCGCTTCCAGCTCCGAGGCCGCCAGCGGGCGAGTGGCGACACAGAGAAGCGCAAGCATTCGTGCGGCGTCGCGCCCGAGGCCGCGCTGCCTGGTCGTTACGTAGTCGGCAAGGTCATGCTCTTCACCGCTGCGGGCGAGGAAGCCAAGCCAGAAGGGCGAGCCATTCGACTGGGTCCAGAGTTCGGCAACCCGCTGTGCGCTGAGCTGTGGACCCAGCTGCCGGATGAGCTGAACACCTTCATCGGGTTCCAGTGGGCCGAGGTCGATGGTCGACACTTGCTCTTCGCCGAGATCCTTGATCAAGGAGTCCTGGAAGGCCAATCCCCGACTGATCGGCCGGGTGGCGGCGATGACGGCGAACGGTATTTCCTCTTCAGCAGCTGAGCGGACCAGGTAAGAACACAGCGCTAGCGAGAGGTCATCGACCCACTGGAGGTCATCGGCGACGAGAAGGATCGAACCCTCGAGTCCGAGCAGCGCCCGCCGCGCCGCCTCGAAAAGACGAAGTGGCTCCAGCGAGCGGTCGTCAACCGGATTGGGGCTGAAGAGAAACTCGTGCAACATCTCGCCCGCATCGCTGACTTTGCCGAGCTCGCGCAGAAGGTTGGCCGCCGCGGCGAGTGGGACCTGTAGCGCAGACTCGTATCCGACGACGCCAAGTACGTGGGTGGCTCGCCGCCGGCTGCGCATCTCCGCCAGCAGACGACTCTTTCCTGATCCCGGAACTCCCGAGATGAGAGCGGCGGCCGGTCTGTTGTCGGCGTTCGCCCTCGAACATACGGAATCGAGGAGAGCCAGCTCGACTCGGCGTCCGACGAAGGCCGCGCTCATCAGCTTGAAAGTTAACTACCAATGAAGTGAGCCCGAATGTCGCGATCCGGCATGCAGGTTCCGACATCGGTGCCCGAATAGTGGAGAGACCAGAGTGGTGGGCGACCCGGGACTCGAACCCGGATGGGTTGCCCCACACGCCCCTCAAACGTGCGCGTCTACCAGTTCCGCCAGCCGCCCTTGCTGCGCTGCGTGATTCTACCGGTGCAGCCCGCCGGAGGCCACCGCCAGCAATCTGACCATCTTGGTTGCAACTGAATCGACTCCGGATATGCTTTCGCCGCCGTGGTCGGATTACTCGGGCTCCTGCGGTTCAAGTGGACATACCTCATCGTCGGCGTGATCCTTGGCGGCATCGGGCTGTTCACGTTCCTGTCGGCCCACCCCAGCAAGGCCGTTGAGATCGATGGCACCGAGAGCAAGTACATCGAGGTCACCAAGAGCGGTAACTACGACCGCAACGAGCTCAACCTGCAAGGCGACAGCAACACCTACACCCTGGACAAGAACACATTCCATCCGACCCTGCCGGACGAGGTCTACAAGGGCGGGAAGATGCAGATCTGGATCGATGAGGGGACGACCACCATCATCGCGATCACGCTGTACGACCAGGACGACAAGAACCCTACGAAGTACACGACAGCCGTCTACGACAACCCCGCCACCGAAACGTCGACCTCGCAGGGGGCGGGCATCTTCCTCGGAGTTCTTGGCGCGGTCTTCCTGGTGGTTTTCGGACTGTGGTTCGTGCTTGGAAGCCGGCGCCCGGCCGGCATGACTGCTGCAGGTGGACCGATCATGGGAATGCCACTCCCGGTGCCGCAGTCGCCATCACAACCAGGCTCCAGCCCCGGCGTGTCCCCTGACGGCAAGTGGTACTGGGACGGCCAGCAGTGGCGGAACGTGTCCGCCGACGGTAGGTTTCGGTGGGACGGCACCCAGTGGGTGGAGATGGGGACTACTTACGCGGCCAGGGGTGCCCCGCCGCCGCCGGCGGCTACACCCACCAGCTGATCACCCGGGCTCGGACTATGCTTTCGCCGCCGTGGTGCCACCCATCCGCCTTTCTGGCCTGAAGACGGCTTAGGAGGATGGCGATAGTGGTCGGTGAGTTGTCACCGGACGGCGCCCACTACTGGGATGGCAACCGGTGGCAGTCGGCTTTTTCCGCTGATCGACAGTGGCACTGGGACGGCGCCCGATGGACCGCAGTTGATGTCCGGCCGGGCCCTGCACCATCGACGGCGATTGCAGTGGCTCAACCCGCCCCTCCGGTCTATTCAACTCCAGTCATGGTTATCCGACCGGCGACCAACAGCCTGGCCGTCGTGTCGCTGGTCGCAGGCATCATTTCGTGGTTCATGTGCCCGTTCGTGGGTGGAATCGTCGCGGTGATCACGGGCCATGTGGCGCGCAGCCAGATCAAGCGGTCAGGTGAAGGCGGTGGCGGCCTGGCTACGGCCGGCCTGATCCTGGGCTACCTCCACGTTGCTCTCTATGGAGCGTTTGCCCTTTTCTGGATCTTTGTTTTTGGCGGCATGGCGGTGCTCGGCACGATCCTGAGCGTGACGCCGACAACCAGCCCGTGAGCCTTGGGGAGGAGTTGGTGCCCGCTGCAAGACTCGAACTCGCAACCTCTTGATCCGAAGTCAAGCGCTCTATCCATTGAGCTAAGCGGGCAAACCGACTCCGACCGAAGCCAAAGTCTAGATAGCGTCGAATTAGTGCGCCCTGCGCGCGCCCGGCGCCATTGAGCTAAGCGGGCAAACCGACTCCGACCGAAGCCAAAGTCTAGATAGCGTCGAATTGGTGCGCCCTACGCGCGCCCGGCGCTAAGCGGGCGCGCCGAACAGTCTAAGTAGGGTTTGCCCGGCGCTTGGTTAGCGGGCGGCGGCGACCGCGTAGCGCTGGTGATTGAATCCCCAGGCCGCGTATCGCATCAGACCCACCGCCCGGTATCTCGATCGCCCCGCCTCGGTCTCTCCACGCTTGATCGCTGTCATCAGGTCGGCGGTGCTGCGGCCGGGAAACTCGGTGTAGGCGCGGCCCACGGCGTCCAGGATGTGCGCGTCGGACGAGCCGATCTCCGGCGCGCCAAGTCCCAGGTTCAAACGGCGCGCGAGCCGGTTGAATACATAGAACCCCGGTGTTGCGTTCTCGACCTCGACCGCATCGAAGTCGAGCTCGGCCGCGAGCCATCCGACGCCATGAACCGGGCCGCTACGCACCTGTCTCCCCGTGCGCCAGAAGGGATGAGCGGCGACGGCCAGACCACCCTGCTCGTGGATCGCATTCACGGTCGCAGCAGCCGACATCCCCGGCCTGATCCGGCGCTCCAGGAACAGCGCCAGGATGTGCCCGTCGCGGCTCGACACCTCCTCGCCGACGATCACCTGCAGCCTTCGCCTGCTGCCGGCGCGATCGGCAGCTCTCAGCGCGCCCTCGATCGTGTCGTGATCAGTGACTGCTATCACGTCGAGATCGGTGTGCCGGATTACGTGATCCACCAGCTGTGTCGGGCTTGGCCAACCGTCTGAAAAGGTCGTATGCATGTGCAGGTCAGCCCTACCCAGGACCTTCATCGTTCCGTGCATGCTACGCCCGGCAGGCTTACCATCGAGCTCCTAAGGGTCAACAACGTGCTCCCAACCGCTAGCTGGTGGAGGTGACCGCAGTGGAAGGCTTGATGCAGGACTACGAGCTGACTATGCAGCACGTGATGTGGCGCATGGAACGCCTCCACGCTCGCAGCGAGATCGTCACCAAGCGCGACCAGGGCGTGCACCGGATGACCAACGGGGACCTGATACCCCGTGTCAACCAGCTCGCCGGAGCCTTGAAGCGGCTGGGAATCAAGCCGGGTGATCGGGTGGCGACCCTTAGCTTCAACAACTACCGCCACCTCGAGCTTTATTACGCGGTCCCCTGCATGGGCGCGGTCCTGCACACGCTCAACCTGCGGCTCTTTCCCCAGCACCTCGAGTTCATCGTCAATGACGCCGAGGACAAGGTCCTCTTCGTCGACCAGGCCCTGGTCGCCCTCCTCAAGCCACTGGCAGGCAAGATCCCCAGCGTCAAGCAGATCATCCTGATGACCGACGGTGCGCCGGCTCCGGCCGACCACGGTCTCGGTGAGATGCTCGACTACGAGACCCTGCTCGCTGCCGAGAGCGACGACTATCCGTGGCCGAAGCTTTCGGAGCGGATGGCGGCGGCAATGTGCTACACGTCTGGCACCACCGGCAACCCGAAGGGCGTCGTCTACTCACACCGCTCGCAGTTCATCCACACGATGGGAGTGCTGCAGAAGGACAACCTCGCCATCAGCGAGCAGGACGTCGTGCTGCCGATCGTGCCGATGTTCCACGCCAACAGCTGGGGCCTTCCGTACGCGATCGGCATGGCCGGCTCCAAAGTCCTGTTCCCCGACAAGTTCATGGGCGATGCCAAATCCGTCTGCGAGCTGGCAGACCAGGAAGGCGCGACGGTGCTGGCCGGGGTGCCGACGATCTGGATCGGGACCGTCGCGTACTTGAAGGAAACTGGCAAGCGCTTGCCGAAGGTGCACACGGTCGTTTGCGGTGGATCGGCGGTCCCGCGCTCGCTCATGGAGTCGATGGACGCGCTCGGGCTGCGGATTCTGCATGCATGGGGCATGACCGAGACCTCGCCTCTCGGCAGCGTGGCGCGGCCACGGGCCGGCACCAAGCCGGAGGACGAGCTCAACGCCCGGCTTACGCAGGGCGTGATCGTGCCTGCTGTCGAGATCCGCATCTGCGATGCGGCAACGGGGCAGGAGCTGCCCTGGGATGGGGTGGCCTTCGGTGAGATCCAGGTCCGCGGTCCGTGGATCGCACGCGGCTACTACAACGGCTACGACCCGGGAAAGCTCACCGAGGACGGCTGGTTCCGGACCGGCGACGTCGCCAAGATCAGCCCCGATGGATACATCCAGATCGTCGACCGCACCAAGGACGTGATCAAGTCGGGCGGCGAGTGGATCTCATCGGTGGAGCTCGAGAACGCGATCATGGCCCACCCCAAGATCATGGAGGCGGCGGTGATCGGGCTCGCACATCCGAAATGGGACGAGCGGCCCGTGGCGTTCGCGGTCCCGAAGCCGGAGTTCAAGGGCCAGGTGACGCAGGAAGAGGTCATCGATTTTCTGCGCGACAAGGTCGCCAAGTGGTGGCTGCCCGATGAGATCCGCTTCATCGACGAGGTGCCCAAGACCTCGGTCGGCAAGTTCGACAAGAAGGTGCTCCGCTCCAACGCCGAGCCCATCAAGGAAGGTGCGGCGACGACAGGCCGTACCGAGAGCGCGCGACCAAGCGCAAGGGAGTAGGGAAATGGCAAAGACCAAAGTCCGTGAGCACAGGGTCGGTCGCGACCAGATCCACTACAAGTGGGACAACTCCCTGCCGCCGGCGGTCGAGGTCGAAAGCGGTGATGTGGTTCATTTCGACACCGAAGAGGTCACCTCCGGCCAGATCAACAAGGGCGACCCCGCTGTCAAGCTGACGCAGCTCGACTTCAACCGCCTTTATCCACTGGGCGGACCGGTGTTCGTCAAGGGCGCCCAGCCCGGCGATGTCCTCGAGGTCGACATCATCGACCTGAAGCCAGGTGCATGGGGATGGACGGGGATGATCCCCGGCCTGGGCCTGCTGGCTGCGGATTTTCCGGACCCGTACATCCGCTACTTCGACCTCGGCGACCGCAAGACCGCGGAGCTGCGTAAGGACATCCAGATTCCTCTGGCGCCCTTCTGCGGAACCATGGGTGTGGCGACCGACGACCCCGGACCGGTGGATGTCCTCCCGCCGACAAAAGGCGCGGGCAACGTCGATACCCGCCACCTGACCGCCGGCACGAAGCTCTACCTGCCTGTGTACGTGCCGGGCGCCCTCTTCTCGGCCGGCGACTGCCATGGCGCGCAGGGAGACGGCGAGGTGTGCGTTACCGGGATCGAATGCCCGATGACGTTCTCACTCCGATTTGGAGTGATCAAGGCCGGACACATGCGGCCCTGGAGCTATCACTTCGTCACCCCGGCAGGAGCGCTTCAGCCGAAGAGCGACACCCGAGGCTATTACGTCGTGACGGCGCTTGGACCGGACCTGATGGAGAATGCCCGAAACGCGGTTCGGGACACGATCGGCTGGCTGACCAAGGAGAAGCATCTGAGCCGGGAGGACGCCTATGTCTTGTGCAGCCTGGCCGGCGACCTGCGGATCAGCCAGATCGTCGACCAGCCCAACTGGGGCGTCTCGTTCTACCTGGCGCTGAGCGTCTTCAACTAGCAAAACTGGGGGTAGCCATAGGTCCCTCCGGCATACTGACCGGGCACTAGTGGCTACAGCGCAGCTCGGGAAATACCCGATCGAGGCGGAACTTGGCCGGGGCGCGATGGGCGTCGTCTACCGCTCGACGCACCCACGCCTCGAGATCCCGGTGGCCATCAAGGTCCTGGCCGAGCAGTACTCGAGCGACCCGAACTTTCGCCAGCGCTTCCACCGCGAAGCGGCGACAGTGGCCGCGCTCAACCACCCGGGCATCGTGCGCGTGTACGACTTCGACGAGGACGGTCCTGTGCTGTTCATCGTCATGGAGTGGGTCGAGGGACGCTCCATGCGGTCGTGGCTTGACGAGTACGGCCGCTTCAGCGTCGACGTCTCGGTCGACCTCCTCCAGCAGCTGCTCTCTGCGGTCGGCATCGCACACGACCTCGGCGTCGTACACCGCGACATCAAGCCAGACAACATCCTCATCTCCAATCGCGGCAAGACGAAGATCCTCGACTTCGGAATCTCGAAGCTGGTCGACGACAAGCAGCGACTGACCGCGACTGGAAGCATGGTGGGCACTCCGGCCTACATGGCCCCGGAACAGGTCAAGGGCGAGGGCGTCGATGCGCGCTCCGACATCTACTCGCTCGGCATGATCCTTTACGAGCTCCTCCACGGCGAGCCGCCGTTCACCGGGCAGCTGCCCGCGGTGCTGCATTCGCAGGTGTTCGATCGGCCGCGCCCCTCGACTGCGATCCCATCGCCAATCATGGACATCATCTGGAAGGCGACCGCGAAGGATCGCGGCGCACGCTTTCAGAGCTGCGAGGAGTTCTCGGGCGCTTTCCACTACATGCCGAAGCCCGCTGCCGCCCAGCCTCCGATGGAAGCTGTTTCCAATGAGTCTCCTGTCATGGAGCAGGTCGCTCACGCATCACCCGTGCCGGTTCATGGATCGAAGCCTCCCGGTGTCTGCACGCACAGCGAATGCGGTGAGAGGCGCGGTTGGGCCTGCGCATACAAGGACCTCATGGGTCGCGAGTGCAAGAGCTGGTGGTGTCGCAGACACATCACATTCATCGAGCGCACTCCGTTCTGCCCACGACATGCGAGCGTGATCCGTGCGCTCGCCCCGACCGCCGGCACCATCTTCGAGATCAAGAACCGGCCGGCGGTCGACGATCGCGCGCTGCCGCTGGCGGCCCTCGTCGCCGAGGACATCGACAAGGACGTGACCGAGCTCGTCCGGCGCCGCTACCAGAACCGAAAGGACATCACGCTGGCCACTGACAAAACAGTTCGCCAGACCTGGGCGGGCCGAACCGAGGTCGCCTGGGAGCGCAGCTGGGCCGCCCTCAAGAGCCAGGGCTACCTGGTGCGAATCGCGATCCGGGTATCGGTCGCCGAGCCAGATCACGTGCAGCTGTTGATCGGAAACACCGTGGTCTTCAAAGAGATCCCGGACTGGATCAGCCGCAGACGTGACGGCGACGCCCCGGACCACGCCGACCGCGCCCGTTTCGCGAAGAAGATTTTCGCGGCGGTGCTGGACCATGTCGATGAGCCCCAGCCTCTGCCGCCGATCACCAGCGGCGCCGGCGGGCCACAGATCGAGCCACCGCCTCCTCCCGAGATCAACCGGACCCTGGTCGAGGGCATGGTGCTGCGGCTGGCCTCGGGGGCGACACGGCTCACCGGTTATGAGATCTCAGAGCACCTCGCGCTGCCGTTCTCCGCTGTGGAGCCCGTGCTGAAGGCGCTGACAACCGACAACTTCCTGGATGCACTCGGCCTGGCGAACGAGCAGGGCCCGTGGCTTGGCCGCCCACTGCCGGAGAGGATGGCGTACGCGCTCACCAAGCAGGGCAGGGCGCGAAGCGAGGAGATCGCGCGCGCGAGCACGCGCTACGCGGGACCGGCGCCGGTCTCGATGGCCGAGTACCGGGCCGTGTTGGCCGAAGCTGCAAAGCCGGGCACCCTCGACCTGGTCAAGGTCGCCGTCGTGCTCGCGGGCATCGAGCTCGCCCCAGGCGTCGCCGAGGCCGTTCGCGCGGCAGTCAACTCGCGCTCTTCCATCTTCATCTACGGTGCGCCCGGTAACGGCAAGACCACGCTCGCCCGCCGCATCGCAGGCCTGCTGGGGGGTCCGATCGTGATCCCTGTGGCGTTGGACATCGGCGGCGGTGAGGTGATGGCGGTCTTCGATGGCGCCGTGCACCGCCTGGAGGCGAACCAGCCGATCGACAAGCGCTGGCGCCGGATCGCAAGGCCGCTCGTACAGGTCGGTGGTGAGTTCCAGCTCGAGATGTTCGATCCGACCTGGGAGGAGGGCAGCCGCACATACGGCGCTCCCCTGCAGGTCAAGGCGAACGGCGGTGTGCTGCTGATCGACGACCTCGGGCGGCAGCGCGTGTCTCCGAAACAGATCCTCGACCGCCTGCTGGTGCCGCTCGAGCAGGAGATCGACTACATGAACCTCACTTCCAGCGGACGGAAGGTCGAGGTGCCTTTCTGGGCTCAGCTCGCCCTTTCGACCAACCTGCGGCCGGGCGAGCTGCTCGACGAGGCCTACCTGAGGCGCCTGTCTTACAAGGTCCTGATGCCGGATCCGACGTGGGACATGTGGTGCCGGATCTTCGAGCGCGAGCGAGAGCGGCTGACGGTCCCGCCGAACCCGGCCGCGCTGGACTGGATCCGCAGCATGTACGGGGGCCGGCCCCTGCGCGGCAACCACCCGCGAGACCTCCTCGAGCGGCTCATCGACGTCTCGTCGGCCCGCGGTCAGCGGGCCGAGCTCAGCGTGGAGCTGGTCCAGGCGGCCTGGCAGACGCTGTTCATCGCAGGGTGAGTCCGCGATTGCGTGCAATCCCACCGAATTCACGCGGAATTCCAGCGTTTTGCACGCAATCTCGAGCGAGCAGGTCGACCGTATACTTTTCCGTCGCCCCGAAACGCGGCGGTGGCGGAATGGCAGACGCGCTAGTTTCAGGAGCTAGTGACCGCAAGGTCGTGGAGGTTCAACTCCTCTCCGCCGCACCAACTCTCAGCTAGCCAGGCGTGCCTCCAGCTGTCTCTTGTTCATCCTCGAGCGGCCACGGATTCCTCGCTCGCGTGCTTCATTCCGGAGCTGGTCGTAAGTCCGCCCACCGGATCCTCGATGCGATCTCAATCCGCCACGACGCCCAGACGAGATGTCCTCCACCGATGTCCGGCTGCTCTCGGCGGCCTCGCCTGAACGCGCTCGCTCCTTGTTGACGGTGCGGGCCGCGATCTCCTCGGCCTTGTCCTCATTCGAACCGCGTTCGAGCAGTCCTTCCTTGATGTGCTCGTACTGACGCTCGCGCTTGTCGCTCCATGCTCGCTGCGGCATTCACACCTCCTCTACTTGACAACGCCCTCGGCTCCTGGTTCGACCAGCAGCGAATCCGTGCCGCGGGATGGAGGTCTTAGGCTGACAGCGGAGACGAGCACGGCCAGCGCCGCCGCGAGCGGGATCGCAAGAGCGGTGCGCAGACCGACGCGATCCGATGTGGAACCGATCAAGAACGGGCCAACTATCGAGCCCGCGTAGCCGGCTCCCGTCACGATGCTCAACGCGGTGCCGCTGCGAGCCAAATTTGCTCCAGCGCTGAATGCGAGGGGCACCATCACGGCGCAACCGGCGCCGACCAGCATGAAGCCGGCGATGGCGGTCAGCGGAGCCGGGAACGCGATCGCGACGCCGACCCCGGTGGCAGACACCAGCGCGCCGGTGGCGGCAACCACGGCCGGGCTGGTTCGAGCGGTGAACCGGTCTGCTGTGAATCGAACTGCCGTCATCGCGAGTGCGAAAGCGACGCCGACGGTCGCCGCGAGTCCTAGCCCCGTCTGACCGACATCGCGGAGGTAGATGGGTCCCCAGTCGCCACCTCCGCTCTCGACCATGATGCCGAGGAACGCGATCGCGCTCACGCCGACCACCGCAGTACCGATCCGCCACCTGGTCGTACCGCTCGGGAGCATCGTGGTGGCGCCGCCACGTGTGTCGGGCAGGCCGGACAGCAGCGGCACCGAGACTGCGCCAACCACGACAGCGACGAACATGTAATGCGGGAGAGGACCGATACCCAGCGATGCCGCCACAGCGGACCCGACGGCTCCTGCGATGAACCCGACGCTCCAGAAGCCATGAAATCCGTTGATCATCGGGCGTCCGGCTTGGCGCTCCATCTCTGCCGCCTGCGAGTTCTCCAGCACGTCGAGAAAGCCCCCGAGTATGCCGAGCAAAAAGAATGACAAGGCGAACAGACCAAATACAGGTGCCACCGCAGGTCCGATGAGCAGTGCAAGGATGACGAGCGTTCCGCCCCGCACCAGGCGGCGGGCACCCCATGCCATCACTGGTCTCGCCAGCGCCGCGCCCGCCACAGCGCCGACCGCGTAGGCAAGAAAAACAAGCCCCACCTGGCCGTCGGATAGGCCAAGGCTCTCTTTGAAAGCAGGCATACGCGGGACCAGGCTTCCCGCGATGGTTCCGAAGCAGAAAAAGGCCGCGGACACCGCCATACGAGGACGCCCCATTCGGGGAAGGCTAAAGGCTCTCACTAGACTGGCTGGAGTGGCGGCCGGCCCGCGCGACCCCGTCTTCACGCTTTATCGCACGCTGCTGGCATACGGCGCGGTCGCGATCCTCATCCTCCTCGCCGGCGCGGCAGAGTTCATCTACTTCGAGCCTTTCGGCAAGCCGGCCGGGGTCACGGTTCACATCGCGGGCGTGTACAGGTACGACCCCACGACTCACAAGACCCTCGGTCCCGATCAGCGCACCTTCACGCGCAGCGACTCGTTTGCAGCCGTCGTCGACTGGTCAGGGCTTCCGGATTCGATCACTGTCCAGGCCATCTGGTACGACGCTTTCCAGAATGTAGTTGGTGGCGTGGGTCCGGGAAGGCCCTCAGAGCTCTCTGCCGACACCGTGATCCCGGCCAAGGTGGCTGAAGGGCTCAAGTACCACCTCCCAGGCCAGTACATCTTCGCTGTGGAAAGGCTCGACGGGAACCTCCCGGTCGAGGTGCTGGGAAGGCGCATCGTGCTGGTGGAGCGCTGATGCCTGGCCTGGCCACGCTCATCGCTGCGAACCCACGCCCGCGCCAGCGCCCGACTCGCTATGTCGTCGCGATCCTGGTGGCTGCGGTTCTCGTCGTCGTCATGATCGCGAACTCGGTCCTGGACTTCGCATACCTCGACACGATTCCGGGTCGCACATCGCTGTATGGACTCCTCGCTGTCGCGCTGGTCGCGCTTGCTACGTACGTCGGTGTGCGCGCCTTCGACCGTGACCCCAAGACGCGCGCCCGCCATCTCGTCCGTGCCGGAGTCCTGCTCGGTCTGGCGGCTCTGCTGTGGCTCCTCTTCAGCGACGTGTTCCTGTTCGCGGGCTCCGCGGGACCCGGCGTGGCGGTGGCTTGCACGCTGGCCTGCGTGCCGACCACGGCGTTCGGGCTCTTCGTCGTGCGCCGGCTGGACCGCAACGAGAAGGAGCCATGGCGCCTGGTGCTCGTGGCTGCAGCCTGGGGAGCAATCGTCGCGACAAGCCTGGTCGTATGGGGCGAAAGTCTCTGGGAGGCGGTGGCGGTGCGGACGCTGGTACCCGGTCCGGGCCTGGATGCATCGCGAGCGTTCTCGGCGGGATTGCTCGAAGAGCTCGGCAAAGGAACGGCGGTCTTGCTGCTGTTTCTCGTCATGCGAAACGAGTTCGATGACGTCGTCGACGGCATCGTGTACGGCGCCGCGGTCGGCCTGGGCTTCAACTTCATGGAGTCGATCGCGTACATGACCAACATCTACGCGGTCCTCAGCCCCGAAGGCGCAGGCGGAGTCGCGGCAGGCTTCCAGTGGTACGCGCGCCAGGTGCTCGGCCTGTTCATGGGGCATGCGACATACACGGCGCTGATCGGCGCCGGCATCGGCATCGCGCGCCAGCTGCCATCGAGACGGCGCAAGGTGATCGCGATCGTCATGGGATTTCTCGTCGCCATCGCCGCCCACTTCTCATGGGACGCGTGGCTCAGCTTCTTCCCCATCGAGTCATCGCTGCTGGGATTGGTCGAGGTTCACCTGCGCACCGTCCTCATGACCGGCCCGTTCACCGCCGGAGTGGTGGTGCTGCTCGTGCTGGGATTGCGAAACGAGAGCGCTGCACTGGCCGATCAGCTGCGGAAGGAGGCTGCGCTTGGCGGGGGCACTGTGCTTCCGCAGGAGGTGGCAATTCTCACGAGCCCATGGAAGCGATGGCGCGAGAGGATGCGGGCGGTCGACCGGGGTAACGTCCGCGCCTACTTCACGCTCGCCCGCCTTCAGGCGGCGCAGCTGGACCTGGCGATGGAACGCTGGCATCGCGAGCGGCAGGAGATCGATACCCCCCTCGAAGCCGAAGACGAGCTGCGGCGGCAGATTCTCAAGCTTCGGGGGCAGGCCGCGTTCTAGTCGGTCAAACGGGTAGGCGGCCCCAGATCGCACGCGCGCCGGTCAGTGCGATCAGCCCGGCCGCGGCACCCCAGGTGACTGCGGAAACCGCCGGATCGCTGAAGTCGGTTCCGCCGAGGATCGCGTGCAGGAACACGAACGCGAAGGCCACATACGCAAGCCGGTGCAGCCAGCGCCACCACCCAGGCTGGAGCCACCGCTTCATCAGGGCCGTGATGGTGACGACGATCAACAGGTCAACCGACAGCGTTCCAAGCCCGATCCCGAGCGTTCCGTAGGGTGTGAGAAAGGGCAGGACCACATCGATCAAGCCGATGCGCGCGGTGTGATCGAGCAGTAGCGCCCCGACGTGCACCGCGCCAAGAGGGATCCACAGCACCGTCGTGTATTCGTGCAGGGACCGAAGTGTCCGGTTGCTGCCCAGCCAGTCCAGCACCGCCGTCCTGAGCGCGATCCCCGTGAGGAGCGCCATGGCCAGCGACGCGTAAGAGGCCAGGCCGGTGAC
>VBFO01000030.1:0-12257 GCA_005881025.1 Chloroflexota bacterium
AGCCGCCGCCCAGGCGGCGGCGGGTGTGGCTTCGGTCCAGTTCTCCTACGCGCCGTCCGGCGGCGGCGACTGGATCAACCTCAACCCCGTCACGCCAGGCGCTCCGGCGCCGTCCGGCGGAAACAACATGCTCGCCATTGCCGGCGCGACCGCCTGGTCAACCACCTTCCGCACCACTGGCCTCTCCGCGGGCAGCTACAACTTCCGCGTCGTCGTGACCGACAGCGCCGGGCGCTCAGCCCAGACGACAGACACGTTCTTCGTCGGAGCCGCCGGCGCCCGTGGACCTCCGGCTTCGGGCTTCCAGCTCTCAGCCTCGGCCACCACCGCGGGCACGCATCTTGCCTGGACGGGTGGCGCCGGGTCCGCCTACCAGGTGCGCCGCGCGATCGGCGCGAACGGAACCTTCTCCTCGCTGGCCACAGTTGCCGGCACCACGTTTGACGACAGCGACCTGATCGTGGGCCTGACCTACGCCTACCAGGTCGTCGAGCTCGACCAGAGCCTCATCGTCACCAACACCCGCACGATCACGGCGACCCTCACTCCGCCGACCGTGGTCAGCTCGGCTGGCGGGTCGGCGTCGAGCACCGGAGGCGGCGCAAGCGTCACCTTCGCGCCCGGCACTTTCACAGGCGGGGCCGCCGTCTCGGTGGTCGAGACCAGTCCGGTCCTCCCGAGCGGAATCGTTGCCTCCTCCAAGGCCTACGACCTGAGCGCAATCGACACCGCGACCGGCGGCGCCATAGCGACTTTCGGCATCCACCCGGTTCTGACCATCCACTACAACCCGAACGGCCTCACCCCGACCTCGATCTTCTACCTCGCACCTGACGGCACCGCGGTTGCGGTGCCATCGGTGATCGATCGGGTCAACCACACGATCAGCGCGGAGATCCAGCACTTCAGCCCGTACACCGCAGGGTCGGTCGTCAGCGTTTCGGTGACACCCGGCGCCCCCAGCGTTGATGCCCCCGGCGACAACTCCCTGACCGCCTCGGTTCACTTCATCCCGCCCGACTCAAAGGCTCCGAATCCCGCCGAGGCCGCCACGGTGACGTTCACGATCACGTCTGGCCCTGGCGGCTTCTCCGGTGGTGTCAACACGTGCTTGACGGACGCGACCGGCGCCTGCTCGGTGACCCTCCACAGCGACCACACCGGGACCACCAACATCAGCGCCGCGGTCACCAATGCGAACGGCGCCAGCACCCCGGGACCGGCGAGCGTGACGTTCAACGCCCATACCTTCGACCTCGCCGCTCAGAACATCACGATCGACGCCGACGCGGGCGCGCAGACAGTGACCATCAACGGCACCACTCGCTACTTCGACACGGTTGCCAGCATCACCCTGACCGGCAACGACGCCACGACAGATTCGCTGACCATCGGCGGCGGCGCAAGTGCCATCCCTGGCGGCATCACCGTCAATTACACGAGCGCGGGCGCCACAGTCACCCTGCACACGACCCGCAACGGCGACCAGACACTGATCAACAACAAGCTCACCATGACGCGCGACTTCGGCCTGACCGGTGTGACCGCGGCCGTGCTGGGCGGCGACTCCGGCAGCTCGATCGGCCACACGATCGATGCCTCAGGTTGGACCCATGCGGCGACGCTCAACGCCGGCGGCGGCGGTGACACGCTGAAGGCGGGCAGCGCCGGAAACACCTTGAACGGCGGCGCAGGCAACGACCGCCTGGTCGGCGGCCCGGGTAACGACACCTTCAACGGCAGCCTTGGCAACGACACCTATGTGTTCGCTACCGGCTTCGGCAACGACACGCTGCAGGGCACCGACGACGGCGTCGACGTCATCGACTTCTCGACGGTGACCGGCACGCTCACCGTCAACAGCAGCAACACGATCAAGGACGGGTCGGACACGCTGACGCAGACGACGCCGGCCGAGCGCATCAACCTCCCGTTGACCAGCCCGCAGTTGACGGCAATCAAGGACAACTTCGACTCGCTGGCGACGTTCCTCACCAACCTTCGCGATAACATCGCCGCCCTTACCAACAACATCCCGCTGCTGGACTCGAGCCAGGTCCACGGGCTGAACGGCATCTTGAAGCTCGTCGACACCGTGCAGGGCTTCAGCAACGAGCTGAAGACCGCCATCGGAAGCGTCTCGACGCTGGCTGGCATCTACGCCGCCATCGATTCTTTCCACACCACGTCGGGGATACTTGGTATCGCCCTCAGCGGCATCGACGTCACGGCCGGCTACAAGCCGTCAGCCGCGGGCGACGCGCCGATCGAGGTCCTGTTCAAGCTCAACCTGCACACCCAGAACTTTGCCCAGGACATCTCATTCGGGCTGGGCGAGCAGGGTCAGCAGCTCGGGCTCAACATCGACCCGACGCTGAAGCTTCACATCACCGGCCATTTGGGCGGCGAGGTCGACTTCGGTTGGGTGAACGCGACGACGACGGTCTTCCTGGTCCCTGTCGCCACCAACGTGACCGCAGGTCTCAACGTCGACGTGTCCGGCTCGGACATCGAGGGCAAGAGAATCGGCGTCAGCCTCCTCGAGGCGACGTTCTCCCCCGGCTCCGTGATCCATTTCAACGGATCGGTGACACTCAAGTTGAAGGACGTCAGCGGCAACGGCCAGGTCACCGCGTCGACGATCGCGAGCACGTCCCTCAGCAACCTGATCGACAACCCGAATCCCACCGGCACCCTCAATGTCAACATCACGGCCACCGTCGGCGCGAACCTCAACGTCATCGCCGGCACGGGCGGAACGCCCATCACGCTCGCCTCCGCGCATTTCACGGCGACGTCCTCCAACATCTTCGACGGCACCGCGCCCGCTGTCACGTTCGACGCCGATCCCGCGGGTGACGGCTCGACGTTGATGCACCTCTTCCAGAACTTCGGCAAGTCGAGCCCGAACGACATCATGGGCATGCTCGGCTCGATCGGCGACCTATTCGCCTCGATCTCCCAGTCGCAGGGACTGAGCAGCCTCAAGATTCCGTTTACCTCGCTGACCGTCGGCGACGCGATCAACTACGCGACCGCCTTCAAGCACGAGATCCTCGACCCGCTGTTCAAGAGTGGCGACTCGCTGAAGCCGGACTCCAACGGCGACGGCCGAGTCGACATCAACGACTTCAACTTCCAGGGCATCAACAGCATGCTCGACCGCATCTCGGTCGCCGTCGGGCTCTCGCCCGGTGCACTGAAGGCCACCTACAACGTCGATACCGGCGACCTGAAGTTCAACTTCACGCTCGACCCGTGGTTCGGGCTCGGCACCTCGGCGCAGGTCGTCACCGGCCCTCGCGCGGTCGTGACCACCTCGCAGAACGGCGACGCCACCCACAACGAGAAGCAGGAGCTGATCGTCAACGCCACGAACGGGATCTTCAAGCTGAGCTTCAAGGGCCAGTCGACCGGGACGCTGTGCGCCGGCACGATCCCGATCGTGTGCCCCGGCGGCGCCAGCACCGAGACCCAGGTCAAGAACGCCCTCGCCGGACTGAGCACGATCGGGGCTGGGAACGTCGACGTACACCTCGTCAACGGCGTCTACGAGATCGAGTTCATCAGCGGCCTTCTGCATGCCGACGAGCCCGAGATCGGCGTCGACCTCGGAGTCCTCGGCCAGGTCAACCTCGGTCTGATCAACGACGGCACGCGCCAGACGATCATCGTGCCCGCCAACGCCGGCAACTTCTGGCTGGCTTACCCGGACGTCTCGGCGCCGCGGATGAACATCACTGACGTCTTGACCACTGACCTCTCTGACACGCAGATGAGAGACGCCATCGGCGGCTTCAACGCAGTCGGCAACAGCCACGTCGCGGTTACGAGGCATGCGACCACGGACGGACCGACGACCTACGCCGTGATCTTTAGCGGGATCACCGCACAGTCGCTAGTCGTCACCGGTGGCCTGGACCTGAACTTCGGCGCCAGCCTCGGCGGCCTCGCCGGTGTGCAGACGAGCGGCAATGTGATCCCGCTGGTAGGACTCTTCGCCCACGCCGCTTTCGGCATCAACCTGAAGAACCCGACCGAAAGTGTGCAGGTCGCGCCAGGCACGTTCCAGCCCGGGCCGCGCATCGACGTGACGACAAAGCAGGACGGAGGCAAGACGCTGTCGGTCAGCGTCTTGCGCCACGGCGGACCAAGCGTGTCCGAGATCGAGATCCTGACCGTGCGGGGCAAGACGCACACCGAAGATGCGACCAGCCAGTTCAAGCTCACCTACAACGGGACCACGACCGCCTCGTTCCTCAACGAGGACATATCCGCGAGTGCACTCGCCACTGCCCTCGCCGGCCTTGGCGGGCTGACGCTCGCGTCAACCGACCCGGTCGTCGAGCAGGACAGGCCCGAGGGACGCGTCTACTGGATCACCTTCGGGGCCGGCACGCCAACGAGCACATTGACCGGCGACGGCAGCCTCCTCAAGGCCCGCAACGAGGTGCAGCGAATCCAGGTCTTCAACGCCAACGGCGGCGCCTACTCGCTGACCTACGTCGGGCAGGCGACCGGCATCGCTTACAACGCAAGCTCGCTCAGCAACGCGCAGATCACTTCACTGACCGGCGCCACGTGTCCGACCGACTGCGAGGTGACCATCAGCGGATCCGCAGGCGACTACACGGTCACGTTCGGCGGCACCCAGGTCACCGGCAAGGACATCGACCAGATCTCAGCCGACAAGGGCGACCCGAACAACGGCGGCCTGACCGGCGCTCTCAACAACGGCAAGCTGGTAGGCAACGTCAGCTTCGGGGCGAGCCTGTTCGACGGACCGGCGATCGTCGTGCTGACGCCGGTCGACGCGGCCGCTGACGTGGCCCCGACCACCCTGATCGACGGCGCGTCCACGGCCACGGTCCGCACGGCGACTCCTGGCGATGGAAGCACCAACGAGATCCAGGAGGTCAACGTCCGCGGTGGCAGCGGCACGTTCACGCTGACCGTCTCCCAGTTCGTTGCGGGGGTCGCGACGGTGATCGGCACGACCGACCCGATCCCGTACAACGCTGCAGCGAACGTCGTGCGAGACAAGCTTCAAGCGAAGCTCGGCAGCTTCCCGAACGCGGTCGACGTCACGGTCTCGGCCGTCCCTGCGGGCAACCTCTACCATGTCACCTTCAAGAACGGTCTGGGTACCAGGGACGTGCCCCAGATGGACGTCGACGGCACCGCCGTCGGCCTCGGGAACGAGGTCCAGCAGGTGACGGTCACCGGCGCCGACAGCGGCACCTTCAAGCTCGGCTTCAACTTCAATGGCCAAGACTTGACGACCGCCGACATCAACATCGGCTCAACAGCGCTTCAGGTCGAGACGGCGCTCGACCTGCTGGCTAACATCGGCCTTCTCGGCGTCAGCGTGATGAGGACCGGGAACACCTACCTGGTCGGATTCACCGGCGGCGGACTCGACGGCGTCGATGTTCCCAGCTTGACCGTCAAGGCCAAGAGTCTTACCGCCCAGAACGAGCAGCAGACGGTCCAAATCCTCAACGCGACCGATGGCAAGTTCACGCTGAAGTTCACCGCGCCGGGCGGCGCGACGGCTACGAGCGATCCCATCGACGTCGCCACGCTGACCGCCGCCGATGTGAAGACCAAGCTCGGCTCGTCGCTCGCCACGGCGGGTATAGCCGGCGGCGCTACAAACATCGATGTCTCGCTGGTCGGGACGATCATCACCGTCACCTTCAAGGGCGCGCTGGCCGGGACCCACGTCGCTCCGCTCGTCGCCAACGTCGGACTGCTCCGCAACACGCATCCGCTGGGCTCGATCAACGTTTCGATTACGCCATGCACGGCGCCCAACACGCCCGTGGGGTGCTCCGACGTGAGCAGCTTCGTCTCGCCGAGCGACCTGGTGGCGCTGCTCCAGGGCAACATCAACATTGCTCTCAACAACGCGGGGCTGACTCCCGGATTCGTGGCGACGAGCCTCCTGGGTGATGGCGATCACTTCACCGCCGACCTAGCGCCCTTCGGCGCCCCAGTCTTCATGCCTCAGGGCATGCACGTCCACGATTCGGGGACGACCAACCTGGCCGATAACCCGATCGCCGGCGCGATCAAGGCGATCGTGACCCACCCCACCGACGAGGTGACGATGTGGATCGGCACCGTCAACGGCGGCGTCTGGCGCACGAAGAACTCGAAGGCGGGGATCGGGCTCATCCCGTGGGAGCCTCTTCTCGACCTCGGACCGAGCATGTCGATCGGAGCCCTGACGCTCGACCCGACGATTCCGATCGGCGCGGGGCCGGCTGGCGCGGTGTTGGTGGCCGGCTTCAACAACATCAGCAGCTTCAGGAGGAAGGCCAGCCCGAGGTCAGGCCTTGTCCGGTCGACCGACGGGGGCGACACCTGGATCCAGCTGGGCAAGGTCGCGCTTGACGGCGAGGGCGTCAACGCCATCGCGGCGCGCGGCAACGTGATCGTCGTCGCCGCGACCGGACCCGACGGCGGAGTGTGGCGCAGCACCGACACGGGCGAGACTTTTGTCCGGATCTCCGCGGACAGCGCGGCGGCAGCAGGCGGGATCTTCGGGCTGCCAGTAGGAAACGCATTCGACCTCGTGGGCGATCCGGGCAACTCCAGCCGCGTGTTCGTGGCCATCGATTCGCAAGGAGTCTTCGAGAGCGACGACCTGGGCGCGAACTGGACTGCCGTCGACCCCACAACCACGAACAACGCGGCTTCCGCGTTTGCGACGCAGTTCTCCGGCAGCACCAACGTCAAGCTGGCAGTCCACAACTCCAGCGCGGCGAATCAGGCCCTGTACGTAGGCATCGTCGACAACATCGACCCTTGCCCCAACGGCTCCGGTCACACGACGTGCGCCGGCGACGAGCTGGTCGGCCTTTACCGCTCCGACATCCACGGCGCCACCGCGGGCACCTGGACGCCGATGCCGATGCCAGGGACATGCGAGGCCAGCCGCGCGGCCGAAGACTTCCGGTTTACCCCTTGCGGCACCGGCGGCACCTCGTTCCACTTCGGGCTCCAAACGACCGGCCAGGGGACCATCCACTTCTCGATGGTCGCCGACCCTGCCAACAAGAACGTGGTCTACCTCGGCGGTGACACGCAGACCGCGCCGAACGGCGGTTTCGGCACCAACTCGATCGGCGCCACGGAGTACAACGGAAGGCTCTTCCGCTGCACGCTCGGCGGCGCCGCGAACTGCACCACGATCACCGACAACGGCACGAATAACAACAGCGCACCTCACGCCGACTCGCGAGCCATGGCGTTCGACCACGCGGGCAAGCTCTTCGAGGTCGACGACGGCGGCATCTACCGGCAGAGTCACCCGTCCGACGCCACCGGCATCTGGCAGTCGATGAACGGCGGTCACGCTGCGAACCACCTGCAGATAACCGAGTCCTACGGGTGTGACTACGACCACATCGGGCATGTAATCGTCTGCTCCAACCAGGACAACGGCGTGATCGCGCAGATCTTCCCGGATGACGCCCAGTGGAAGGAGATCATGTCGGGCGACGGCGGAAGCGTCGCCGTGGACGACGCCGGAACGATCACCTCGACCCGATACAACAGCTCGCTGAAGCTAGTCGACCTCGAGCGCCGGACGTGCCAGGCCAACCCGCGAAACTCAACAGTCGCGGACACCTGCAACGCGGCCACCGCGGTCCTGCTGCGCAACGCCGGCGTGGACATCAGGACGACGGATTTCGGGATCGTGAACCTCGCCCCGATCACCCCCAACAGCCAGGTATCCGGATGGCTTGTCGTCGGCACTTCCAACCAGGTTTGGGAGTCCAACGATATGGGCGCCACCGTCTCGAGGATCCCGCTGCTGGGCGACACCACATGCAATGCAACCGCGACTGTGAGCTTGGCCGCCGCCGGCTGCGATTTGGTTCGCGCGCTGGCCTACGGAGGGATGTTCTCGGGCACCCCCGCACCCAACGTCCTGTATGTCGGAGCCGACACCGGGCTGTATGTTCGCGACGACAACGGCGGCGCGACGCCGTCGCTGGCAGCGGTCTTCACGCGGCACAGCACCACTTACCCGGGTGGCGCGCCGATCGGCATCGCGCTCGACCCGCGCGACTGGCATCGGGCCTACGTCACCGACGGCAGTCGCGTTTTCATGACCACCGACGCCGGCGCGACGGCAGGCGGCTGGACCGACATCACGGGCAACCTGCTGGCTACGGGCATCCGCGAAGTCCTGTCCATCGCGTTCATTCCGACCGGCACAGGGACCGATGGAGTGGTCCTGGTGGGCACCGACATCGGGGTCCTCGGCACCGCGATGAAGACCGACACCGTCTGGTCCGTGTTCGGCTCGACGCTGCCGCGGACCTTTGCCTTCAGCGTGGTCTACGACAGCACCGAAGACATGTTGATGGTCGGCACTCTCGGCCGCGGCGCCTTCGAGCTGCCGAATGCCTCGACCGCGGCAAGCGCGGGCAGCCAGCTCTGGGGTGCCGCCCCGGACGACATTCCGTTCACAGTCGACGTTCCGCTGGACGTGAAGAGGCCGAACGTGACCACGGCGGTGGTGACTGTCGACAACACCAGCGGCAAATTCACTCTCACGTACAACGGCGATGGCGGCTCGGTCCGCGGTTCCGAGGTGACCGACCCGATCGAGCTCAACGCGAGCGACGCGGTTGTGAAGGCGGCCCTGGAGGCGCTGCCGGGCCTCGGCACGCTCGTCGACGTGACCAAGGCCGACAACGCTTACACGATCACCCACGCCGGCTTCGACAGCAGCAAACTCACGGCCGACGCGCTGGTATCGGGCGTCGCGCCTCGCACGACCACCCCGGCGCCCGTGGCGGTGAGCACGCAGGTCCGCGTCGTGCGGACGGTCTCGGGGAACGTTGGCGGGGCCGTCAACGAGGTGCAGAAGTTCACCGTCTCGCCTGCCGCCGGCTCGTTCCGCCTCACGGTGTTCTTCGACGCGAACGGCGATGGGTCGATCGGAAGCAGCGAGTCGGACAAGACGGCGGTCCTCCCGGTCGATGCTTCCGCTCTCGACGTCCAGAATGCGCTCGGCGCGCTGACCACGGTCGGCGGCGCGGGCAACGTCCTCGTGGCGAGGGACCCCAACGGCCCGACTTTCACCGTGACGTTCCAGAACGGACGCGGCAGCAGGCCGATGCCGATGATGACCGGGACGGTCACCTTCAGCGGCATCGCCCAGTACCAGCCGACCGCGCTGGACCTGACCACCAGCCTCCAGAACTCGATCAACCAGGCCATCCTCGACGCGGGTTACGACATGTCCGTCAAGGTCACGCTCGTCTCGGCCGAGATCGGGCAGTCCGCGTCGCCATACGACGGCCTCACGCGGTCGCCGGCGCCCGACGCCAACGCCGGGAAGATCTACATCACCGCCACCTCGCCGAGCTCGCGGCAGTTCAGACTGCTCATCGACCCGGCGATCAAGCCGGACCCGTCGTCCTCGCGGTGGGCGCTCTCGACCCCGGCGGTCAAGTACACGTACGACCCGGGTGCGCCGCAGGTCTCGATCGACCGCGACACGAACGTCAACCTGCGCTGGCGCGACGGCGCCTTCCAGGAGCTGGGCCTGACCGCTTCGCCGACCGCCTTCGACTACACAAACGATCCGACGATCAATACGTCGCCGCGGACGCCGATCACGACGGACAAGATCGAGTTCACGCTCCACGTCAGCACGAGCTCGGTGTCCGACCAGCGGATCCCAATCACGCTCGACCACCAGCTCGGTGGCAGCGCATTCAAGTCGACCGACAGCATGGTGATCGCTCTCCAGGCGGTGATCGATACGGCGTTGGTCGCTTACGGCTTCACGGCGGGCGACGTCAAGGTGTGCCGGATCAACCCGAACGTGACGCCTGGTTCGCCCGACGAATGCAAGGGCCAGGGCAACCGGCTGATCCTGCAGGGCAAGACGGGGACGGTCACCGCGCTCTCGATCGACGTGCCGCGATTGATCGATACCGGCGACACCGAGACCCCAACTCTCAACGGCGCTGTCACCGAGCTGGGCTTCCTCCCGGGAGTGGGTGAAAGGCACCAGAACCGCGCCAACAAGTTCTACCTCGACAACGTCGACCTGACGGGACGGTTCGAGGTGATCGTGCCCGACGCCACGGCCTCGGCGCACTTCAGCTTCCTCGCCATCACCGCCAGCGGAAGCGGCTCGCTTCCTGGCGGTGCGGTCGACACGGGCGACGACGGCCGCCTCGTCAACCTGGCGCTGACCATCAAGCTGAAGAACCCGATCGCCGAAGGCAACCTGGTCTCGGGCACGACCACCACCCAGGGCAACAGCGACCCGAGCAACCTTCACAGCGAGGTCCAGATCATCAGGGTTCCCCAGGGCCAGGACTTCACGCTGTTCCTACCCACCGTGAGCGGCGGCGAGCGCACGGACACGATCTCGAGCTCGGCCTCCAACCCGAATACGGCGGTCAAAGATGCGCTGGAGGCGCTGCACTCGATCGGGACCGGCAAGGTCACCTCCGTCACACACGTCACGGACGGTCCCTCGCTGTCGGACACCCACACCTACAACGTGTTCACGGTCACGTTCAACAGCTCGCTAGGAAACATCGGCCAGGTGACCGGCGACACGGTCGCCGAGAACCGGCTCGAGATCGCGACGCTCGGCCACGCGCTGAGCCACGGCAAGTTCCTGTACCACGCCGGCGACGCAAGCCCGACCGGCGACCCCGAATCGCCACCCACCGGATTCATCGACGGAATCCTGGCCGGTGGCCTCGGTTTCGACGCCACGGTCGCTCCCGACGGGGCGCTGAAGGACCTCGCCAACAATCTCGACCTCGACGGCGCGCTCGACGCCTCGCTGGCGATCAACGCGACCAGCTCGAACTGGTTCGTCAATCCGGCGTTCCGTCTCTGCAACGGCACAAGTGACACGAACTGTGTCCGGATCGACTTCCAGGGCCCGGACTTCGACCGCATCGTCGACAAGTTCCGCAACCTCGACCTGAGCTCGATCATCCAGGCGCTGCGCGCGATCGTCACCTTCCTGCGCACGATCGACGGTCCCGCGGACAACGGCATCGCCAAGGTCCTCGACACCAAGCTGCCCCTGGTCGACCGCAGCATCTCGGACATCCTCGACATCGCCCAGAAGTTCGCGGACAAGATCGAGGAGATCGCCAACGACCCGGCGGGCAGCGTGCAGGAGCTCAACAACATCATCGCCGCCGCGCTCGGCAAGCAGATGGCAACGCTCGACATCACGCCGAGCGGTTCGCACAACCTGACCCAGACGATCGCGATCGATCACGCGATCGCCGGCAAGTTCAAGCTCACATTCAAGAACGCGACCACGACGTCCATCGCATTCGACGCTTCAGCGGACGACGTGCGGAAGGCGCTCGAAGCGCTCAAGACGATCGGCAAGGGCAACGTCGCCGTCACGATCGTGTCCGGCCACTACCAGGTCATGTTCCAGGGCAAGTTCTCGTCCACGACGACCGACCTGCCCGTGCTCGTGGCCGACACCAAGATGCTGGTCGGGACCAACATCCTGTCGCTCGATACCAAGACGGGCGTCCTCAACTTCAGCCTCGACTTCCCGTTCAGCGTCGGGCTCGCTCGTCCGTTCAGCTTCGACCTGGGTCAGCTGGCCGCCGCCGGGCTGAACTTGCCTGACGCGATCAAAGCGATCACGAGCTTTGTCAGCCTGAGCGCCTCCGGCAACCTGGACGTCAGCGCGTCCGCGACGATCCACCTGCGGCTGGGTCTCGACCTGGCTGGCCCCGTCGTCATCAACACGCCGACCCAGGGCAACGCGATGGACGAGATCCAGACCATCAAGGTGCGGTCCGGGTCGACCGGCACTTTCAAGCTCCACTACACGACCGACACCGGAAACCTGAACCCGGGCATCAGCGCCGCCGACATGCAGTCGGCCCTGGAAGTCGTCGCCGGGGCGGGCAACGTGACCGCGACCTCGGAGGACGTGTTCGGCGGGACGCTTTACACCGTCACGTTCGGCTCCGGGGTCGCCCACACCAACGTGGCGCAGATCACGGCCGACGTGACGAACCTCACGGCCGGCGGCGTCGACGTCGCCACCAAGCGCGACGGCAGCAGCGCCGATGAGATCGAGACCGTGCGCGTCAAGGCTACGGCCGGCACGTTCACCCTCACCTTCGACGACGGCACGACGCACACGACGTCTGACCTGAACGCCGGCATCGCGGCGCTCGATCTGCAGACGGCGCTCCGCAACCTGCTTGGCGGCGGCGCGAACT
>VBFO01000030.1:12286-22474 GCA_005881025.1 Chloroflexota bacterium
CGGCACCCAGGCGCACACGAACGTCAAGCAGCTGACGGCGGACACCTCAAAGACCGTCGGCGGCGAGCGCTCCTTCTTCCTCAAGACGGGTACCGGTGGCACGAGCATCGACGCGAAGGCCTCCGCTTCAGGCACCGACCTGAACTTCGAAGCCAAGGTCGGTCCGTTTGGGCTGTTCGTCAAGAACGGCTCCGTCAGCCTTGGCGGTGAGATCCACATCGGGCTCCTCGACGCCACCGGCAACGGCCGGTTGGTGCTGCTGGGCTACGGCAACAGCGGCGTGTTCACCGACCTCGGCCGCATCGGCGCCTTCCTCGGCATCAGCAGCACGACCGCCGCCATCCTGCGCGACGGCGGCCCCTCCGTGAACGAGGTCGCCGCGGTGACGGTGATCGGCACCGGCGGCAACTTCACGATCTCGGTCGACGGGACGCCGACGTCCAACATCGTGTATGGCGCGAGTGGCTCGGCAGTCGCGGCCGCGATCGGCTTGGCCAACGTGGACGTCGTCAAGATCGGCGCGACCTACCTGCTGACATTCAAGGGCACCAAGGCCGCCGCGCACGTCGTGGTCGACGCCAGCGGTACCGGCATCACAGGAACGGCTCCCGACATCACGTTCACCAATGCTGCACCCGGACACCTCGGCAACTTCGCGTGGCTCGACCTTCCGATCTCAGTCGGGACGCAGTCCTTCCAGGTGCCGATCGACTTCCTCGACGGATCGCCCGGAACCGACGCCGACGGCCAGGGCGTGACGGCGACGACGCCGACGCAGGGCGTCGACGGCGTCAGCGACGAGATTCAGCAGGTCGCGGTCACGGTCCTAGCGGCCAACTGCCCCGACGCGTCGAAGTGCAAGTACCAGCTGGTTTTCGGCGACGAGAGCACCGCCGGCATCGAGTACAACGCGACCACGACAGCCCTGAAGAGCGCGCTGGAGCAGCTGCCCTCGATCGGTACCGGCAACGTCCTCGTCACCTCGGGTGGCGCCGGAATCTACCTGGTCCACTTCACGGGCACGCTCGCGAAGAAGAACGTCGCCGACATGACTGCGGAAGGCAACCTGGGCGACCGGGACAACCACCTCAGGGCGAAGCTGAAGATCCGCCTGGCTCCGCTGCTGAAGGGTGATCTCGGCAACGCATTCAGCTTCACGTTCGAGCTGCCTGGTTGGGACACCTTCAACTTCCAGGTCCCGAGCATCTTCGCCCTGCTCTCGGACCCCGGCATGGTCATCGACGGCCTCGATGGTGTCTTCGGCGCCATCCAAGACGCGTTGAAGGGTCAGATCTTCGGCTCCAAGCTGCCGTTCCTGTCGGACGCTCTCGCCAACAACCCGCTCGCCTCGGACATCGGCTCTTTCCGCGTCAACGTGCTGCAGAAGCTGGCGAAGGTCATCAAGGACAACAACCTCGACCTGGACCACCTGACGGAGCTAATCCAGAAGGGCGTCTTCGCGGCCATCAACGCTGTAGCCCCGGACCTGCTGAAGCACGTTGACCCGGCCACGGGAGCGCTGAGCGCGGCACTCGACTTCCACGACATCGGGTTCCATTTCCTCGACGCCAACCGCAACCAAACGTCGGTCTTCACCGCCAAGTCGGCGGAGTTCGACTTCGTCCTCGACAAGACATACAACTGGTCGCCCGACCACGACATCGCGTTCGACATCGGCATCCCAGCCCTCGGTCTCAGCGGCAGCTTCCGGCCGCAGTTCAACCTCGCCTTCACGATGCACTTCGGCTTCGGCCTGAACCTCGACAACGGCTTCTACTTCGTCACCGACGGCGGCACGCCGACCAACACCGCTGATGACACGGAGCTCGCGCTGAAGTTCAGCGCCACCTTCTCGCACGTCACCTGCACGAGCACCTCGACGACGGGCACCGTCGACCGCGCCACCATCAACGGGAACCTTCTGTTCCTGGCGCTGCACCTCACCGACGGCATCGACATGAACGGCGACGGCAAGATCGCGGCTGCCTGCTCGGGCGGGACGCCGAACAACCCAAGCTCGAGCGTCAACCCCCAGAACGACGAGCTGACCGGCCTTTACTTCGCCGGCAGCCTGGACATCGTCGACCCGCACCACACCGGAATGCTCAGCATCGCCGACCTGATCTCCGCCTCGCCGCTGCAGACATTCCGCGCCTCGCTCGCCGGCGGCGCCGTGCTGCGCGCCAACGCCCTGGTCGACTTCAGCACTCTGGGCGCCGACTTCGCCAACATCCTGCCCTCGATCTCGGCCAAGATCCTGCTCGACTTCGCCCTGAACTGGAAGCCGGGCGAGGCGCTGAACATCGCGCCGCCGCAGGTCGTCTTCGCGGACATAACGCTCGACCTGGGCTCATTCATCTCCAAGTACGCCAAACCCATCTTCGACAAGATCAATGACATCCTGTCGCCGCTGTCGTGGCTCATAGGTCCCGACGGCTTCCTCAACAAACGCATCCCGCTGCTTTCCGACCTGGCCGGACACAAGATCACGGGCAAGGACCTGATCGTGCTCTTCGACCCGGACGACGGGCCAAAGGTCGTCGCCTTCCTCGACTTCGTCGACACGCTGTTCTACCTATCGAACCTGATCAAGAAAGCCGCGAGCGAGGCCAACGTCGGCTTGAACTTCGGCGACCTGATCCTGTTCGAAAACAGCAACACGGCTCTGAAGTGCAACAACACCACCTTGACGACAGGCTGCATCCCCGACCTGTCGAAGGTCAGCTTCATCGACAAGAGGATCGACCTGTCAGGTTCGCTGCCAGGCGGCTCGACCGACCTGCGCCAGCTGCACGGCTTGAACAACGTCAACCTGCCCGACCCGAGCCAGCTGCTGGCGCCCTCGCCGCAGGGCAACATGGGCTCGGCGACCTCGAGCTTCACCTCGGGCGTCTCGAAGCCCGGCGCGATCCACTTCTCGATCCTCGAGCCGGCCACGGTCTTCCACCTGATCCTCGGCCAGCCCGCTGACCTCGTTGTCATCCAGCTGCCTGAGTTCGGTTTCAACTTTTTCTACCGCCAGGAGTTCCCGATCATCGGCCCGCTGGTCGCGACATTCGGCGGCGGCGTCGGGGCGACGATCTCGCTCGCCTTCGGTTACGACACGACTGGTTTGATCGAGTTCATGGCCAACCACAACGCCGCGAGCCTGCTCGACGGGTTCTTCATCGCGGCGCTAGATCCCGTGAGCCACACGCCAAGGCCGCAGGCAACGCTGCACGCCGAGATCGCTGTGGGCGCCGCCATCTCGCTCGGCCTCATCTCGGCCGGGGTTGAGGGCGGAATCGCGGCCGACATCCAGTTCTTCTTGTCCGACCTCGACAAGGACGGGAAGATCCGCCTCTCTGAGCTCGCTGCGAACCTGCTGGCGAACGACTTCAACCCGATTGCGGTGTTTGACATCAAGGGGGTGCTGACGTTCTTCCTGCGCGCCTACGTGAAGATCAACCTACTCTTCACGTCGATCACGCTCACGTTCGAATTCGCGCGGCTGAAGCTGCTCGATTTCACGATCACGTTCAAACGTCCGGCCTTCATGGGCACCCTCCAGGGCGGCGTGCTGACGCTCGCGATCGGGCCCGACGCGCACAACCGCCTGCAAGGTGACGTGACTGATATCTCGGAGGCGATATACGCCAAGAGCGCCGGCGCCGGCGTGGTGAAGGTGTGGTCGCCTCAGTTCAACCGGGACGAGGGCAATGCGCAGACGTTCACGGGCGTGACCAAGATCGTGGCCGACGGGGGTCAGGGCGACGATACCATCGATCTGAGCCGTGTCGACGACTCATCGATCTCAGTAGTGGTCACCGGCGGTGACGGCAACGACACGATTTACGGACCCAAGTCATCCAAAGCCGATGCCCAGCCTTCCGCGAACAACAACGTTGCGATCGCGGCGGGCGACGCGACGATCAACTTCACGACGCCACCGACCGGCTTCGCCGACGGCCAGAGTGTCGTGATCGACCCCACTGGCACCCCCGAGAGCGTGATCATCCGGTCAGGGGCCTCATCAGCCAGCTGGGACCTTCGCTCGCCCACGGCGCTGGGCCACGCGGCAAGCCTGACCATCCGGGGCGAAGCACTTCACGCGAAGCTCACCGGCGACGCCGGCAACGACCACCTCATCAGCTCCAGCCAGGAGACAGACGTCCTGTCCGGAGGTGACGGCGACGATACGCTCGACGGCGGTAAGAGCACGAGCATCCTGCGGGGTGACGCCGGCAATGACACCCTGAGTGGCGGCGCGCTCGGGACGCTGAGGTTGGATGGCGGCGCGGGCAACGACACGGTGAGCGGCGGCGGCCACGCCGGCACCACGTTCATCGGCCGTGGCGTGGCAAGCACCGACATCGTCGCGGCTACGCCGGTCCTCGACTTCACCGGCCGCCCCGAGAACATCACATTCCTGCTCAAGAGCGGCCACCTACTGGCGCACTGGGGTGACGCCGTCGCGCCGAGCAGCACCCCCGAGAACACCGTCTTCACAGCAATGGGCGTGAACTTCGCGCACCAGGTCTATGTCGCGGACAGCAGCTCGATCAGCACGATCATCGGTGGCTCTGGCAACGACGTGTTCGATGTCTTCGAGACCGGCTCCAGCCAGGTCGTCCTGGACGGCGGCAAGGGTAGCGACACGTTCCATTTCGAGAACTTCAACGACTCGGGCCTGACCGTGAACGCCAAGGTCTCCGACCATGGCAACCCTTGGAACCTGGCAAACCAGATCGTCGTCGACGGCACCTCCGGCGCGGACACGATGTACCTCGAGGCTGTCGATGCCGACCACGGCCGCATCTGCTCGACGGATGGTTGCTCGGGCTCGCCGAAGATGACGATCGCGTACGACGCGCCGGCGGCGGACGACGAGCTGCTCTCGATCGCGTTGCAGGGCAACGAGGGCGACGACCAGGTCATCGTCGACAGCTCGAACGCGACCGTGCCGGTGCGCGTCGAGGGCGGCGCCGGCAGCGACCGGATCAGCGTCGGGACACACTCGCACCTCCTGACCGGCGTCAACCAGACGTCGCGGCCGGGTCTTGACGCGCCGTTCGGTATCGGGCCGCTCGTGATCGTGGGCAGCCCTAGGGACGACCACGGCCTCCTCGCCGACACAGGCATCGACACCCTGGTCGTCGACGACACCGCCGACAGCACGGGACAGACCGGCAACCTGACCACGTTCCTCGAGAAGCGCAAGACAACCGGTAATGACGGCTACGGCACCGGGCTCGTCGAAGTCGGCGTTGTGAGCGGCGCCGGCATGACCCTCTACAAGCACGACCTGAGCGGCACGACTACGTTCCCCGGCCGCATCGAGTTCGAGGGCGTCGAGGTCGTCTCGATCAAGCTGGGGGCCGGGGCCGATACGTTCAGCGTCGGCGGCGACAACGGCCTGTTGGAGAGCGCCGGCCTGGCGGCCGATGGTGCGCTGCCGCAGACCCGGCAGGAGCACGTCGCACAGTTCGTGCACACGCCCAAGGCCTCCATCTCGATCGACGGTGGCGACGGGCCCGACACCATCAATGTCATCTCGACGAACCAGGTCGGCCGCACCGCCCTCTCCAACCAGTTGAACCTGGTCACCGACTCCGAAGACACCAAGGGGGTTCTCGACACCACCCCCGAGAAGCAGCACCTGGTGATCTCCGCCCTGACCGGCATGGTGGGTTACTTCACGCTGAAGTTCCAGCACCTGGATCAGTTCCAGGAGACAAAGGCGCTGCCTTTCAACATCCTCGCCAATGACCTTCGCGACGCTATGCGCGACGCCTTCACGCTCGTGGGCGACAAGTTCAACATCAAGGACGTCACCGGCAGCAACGGCGATTTCATGATCCCCTTCGACAAAGCCCTCGGCGATGTGCCGGCTTTGATTCCGACGATGATCCCGCTCCTCATCGCCGGCGGGACTGGGACCGACCGCATGCGCGTCCAGTCGGCTTACGAGGACCTGGTGTGGAACGGCGGTGACGGCTCTGACGTCGCCGACATCAACACCAACGCGACGACTCTGGCGTCGTTCGCTCCCACCGACCTGGTCGCACACATCGACATCCAGGAGCTTCAGGCGGGCCACGCCGCCGTCGGCCTGACGCCCGCGGCCAACGAGAGGCAGAGGGTCACGATCCGCAACGCGAGAGGCGGGACGTTCACGCTCAAATTCGGCACCGAGACCACGGCTCCGATCGCGTGGGACGCGCCCGCCCCGACAGTACGGGACGCGCTGGTCGCTCTGTCCTCCATCGGCACCAACGCAGACAAAGCCCCGAACGTGGGCGTGATCAAGTCCGGCTACACCTACACGATCGAGTTCGTGGGCGACAAGGCCGGGCAGGTCTGGCCGCTGTTCACGACGAACCTGCTTGTGACACAGACCCAGGTCGGGGACGCCACTAACGACTCGACCCAGCATGTGACGCTGCAGTCGGTGCCGGGCGGGAACTCCTTCCAGCTCGACTACACGTACGACGTCCAGGTATCAGGCCTCGCGGCCGACCCCAACCACGTTGGCTTGCTGAGCGGCGGCTTGTACTACTACCGCGTCACGGCGATGCTGGCGGCCGGCGAGACACTACCTTCGCGTGAGGTGTTCACCACGGTGGGCAACAACGGCGCCGCCGAGATCACGTGGGGGGAGGTCGACGGAGCGTTGAGCTATCGCATCTACCGCGGCACCACCGCCGGGACCGAGAGGCTGTGCGCCACGTCGACGCTGCCTGACTATGTCGACGCGGCTGCCTGCCCGACGAGCGTCGTCGCGCCGCCCACCAGCACGAACGTGCACGCGCTGCAGACGAGCGTGCCGATCTCGTCCGACGCACCTAACGGAGTTGTGCAGTCGACGCTCGAGGCAATGTCCAAGATCGGCAGGAACAACGTGTCCGTGACCGGATCTCCTGGCGACTACACGATCGAATTCAT
Source organism: Chloroflexota bacterium (assembly GCA_005881025.1). Lineage (GTDB taxonomy): Bacteria > Chloroflexota > Dormibacteria > Dormibacterales > Dormibacteraceae > CF-54. Next base: position 19,211 of record VBFO01000030.1, read on the forward strand.
GGGCGCGCTCGCCCACCGTGCGGTCGCGCCGCTGGGCGGCGGCACGTCGCTGCTCACCTCATTCGGTGTCCACTCGATCGTCACCCTGGATGGCCAGGGTGGCGGCGACGCCTACCACGTCAACCTCATCGGCGGGCGGACGGACTCATTGATCAACGTCTTCGACTCAGGCGTCACGGGTGACGGTTCCGACTCGCTCACGATCAACGGCACGCCGAACCCCGACGTGTTCCTGCTGCGCGCGGCGACGGGTCAGACCGGTCTCGCGTTCGTCGCTCTGATCAACGGCCCGACCCCGCTCACGCCGCAGGCGAGCGACCCGGTCGAGCGCGTCAACTACAACGGCAACCTCGAGGCGATGACCGTCAACGGCGGCGCCGGTGACGACCAGTTCTACATGGACGACACGCGCGCCGCGATCACGATCAACGGCGGCGAGGGCAACGACTTCTTCCAGGTCGGCCAGCTGTACAAGTCACGCCGCACGCCCGCGCTGGCGGGCATCGCGCGCGAAGACGTCTTCGCCACCATCGAGACCACGCAGGGCTGGCTGAGCAACGGCATCAGCAAGCCGATGACGATCAATGGCGGGATCGGCGACGACAACTTCATCGTCTTCCACAACCTCGACACGCTGAACCTGTACGGCGACGCAGGCAACGACATCTTCCTGGTCCAGGCCTTCGCGCTCGCCGGATCGCAGGAGGACCACCGCGCGCTCACCGACCTCAGCGGTGGCGCGGGTGCGGACCTGATCCAGTACGCGGTCAACGCGCCGGTGAACATCGACGGTGGCGACGGCTTCGACACCGTAGTCGTCATCGGCACCGAGTTCAACGACGACTTCGTGATCACGGCCAACGGCGTGTTCGGCGCGGGCTTGAACGTGAACTTCGTCAACATCGAGCGTTTGATTGTCGACGGAGGCGCGGGCGACGACCGTTTCTTCGTCCTCGGCACGAACCCGAACTGGACGACCGAGGTCGACGGCGGCCTCGGCTCCGACCTGGTCAGCGTCATGGGGCCGACTCCGGCCAATGGTGTGATCAGCAACGACCTGCTCGGCCACAGCGGCATCCTCACGCACAGCGTCGAGAGCTTGAACACGGGTCCACTGACGCCTGACAGCGGGCCATACGCCGGCATCAACGTGGTTGGAGTCTCAGCCCACGTGGCTGACAACGATGCGCCTGGCGTAGTCGTCACCCTGCCCAACGGCGTAGCGCAAGTCGTCCAGGGCGACGGGTCCTCATACGACCTCAGTGCCCGGACGCTGGGGAGCTACTCGGTGGTGCTGACCCGTCCGCCCGACTCGCACGTGTCGGTCGTCGTCACGGCGACGCCGGCGCCGGGCCTGGCGATCTGGGACGGCAGCAAGCTGCTGCGCTCGATCAACAATGAGACGCAGACCGTCACCGTCTTCGGCGCGATCGACGGCACGTACACGTTGACGCTGGATGGCAACACCACGTCCGCTCTGAACTGGGATGCGGCCGCGTCGCAGGTGCAGTCGGCACTCGCCGCTCTGACCGGGGTCGGTGTCGGAAACGTGACGGTCAAGCAGGACGGGACCACGTACGCCATCACGTTCGGTGGCGCGCTAAAGGAGACGGACATCAGCCAGATCACGGCCACGCCGAGCTTCCCTGGCGGCGGCACGATCTCGGTCGCGACGACGGTGCCCGGTGGAGTTTCGACGCCGCAGGGGCAGCAGTTGAAGTTCACCTCGAGCAGCACCTGCGCGACCGATACGCCGGCCACCTGTTGGTGGGTGCCACAGACGGTGCTGTTCGCCGTCGACGACAAGGCGGCCGGAGTGCCCAAGGGCGCCGACATCCAGAACGCCGTCGAGGTCGACTGCATCCGCGACGCCTCGTCGATCCTGGACCCGAAGCCCTGCCTGACGCCCGAGCCCAGGCCGACGATCAAGGGCCTGGTCAAGAGCGGCCAGAGCGTCGACATGAACCCGCACGCCACCGGCGACGAGTACGCGACGCTGGTCGCCACGAGCGGCGTGTTCGCGGCTGACCTTCCGTCCCTAACGCTGCGCGAGGGCATCCGAGGCGAGCATTTGAAGATCACCGGCGGCGACGACGAGGCGAACGGGCAGGTCCGCCTGGTGCTGGGCAGCTACCTGGAGAACGTGACGGTAGCCGGCGGCACTCCTGGCACCGACACCTTCAAGCTCAATTTCGGAGACCAGAAGACGGCCGCGCTGGCGCTCGGCGCGGACGCCGATACCGTGCGGACAGCGCTGGAGGCCCTCTCGAACATCGGCGCGGGCATGGTCGTCGTGACCAAGAACGGCGACACGTACACCATCGAGCTGAGGGGCAAGCTCTACCTCTCGTATGGCACGCAGTTCGAGGCCACCGACCTGACAGGCGCCGAGACCACGAGCCGGGCGATCGATGACAGCTCAGTCAAGCTCAACTCGGCGTGGTCGGTGGAGCCGGCTCCGAACAAGGCCACGTTCGAGGTCGCGCTCTTCTCCGACGTGCACGTTCCGAACGTGAAGGTGCGGATCTTCTCGCACGCGCATTCGGCCGTGGTCGTGGACGAGAGCGAGGGCAACACGAACGTCGCCGAGTGCACGCTGAGCGCGGGCTGCGACCCGACTGCCGCCGGCACCAACAACAACGACACCATCCGAGTCAGGCTATCGGCGGATCCAAACGGCAGCGTCGACGTCACGCTCGGCGACCACGCCGCCGGCCTGATCCAGTACTTCCAGGGCGGCGCCCCGAACAACGTGATCCGCTTCAACTCCACCGGCTCGGTCGGATTCCACAAGTGGGACGCGTGGGTGCCCGTCGAGGTCCGCGCCGTGGATGACGGCGTGGTGCGCGGCTTCCACAAGACCGACCTCGTCGGCACCGCCCTGGGCTATGTGGACTACGTCTCGACGGTCAGCATCGCCGACGATAACTGGTACGGCGTGCGGGTCGTCGAGTCGAACGGCGGCACAAGCGTCATCGAGTACAAGGACGCGGACTTCGGTCTCGCGCAGTCGGACGCCGTAGGTAGCGACCCGTTAAGCCTGAAGTTCCCATTCGAGGACAGCTACCAGATCTCGCTGTCCAAGCAGCCTGCGCTCAATCAGACCATTCGCATCACGGTCCAGGCTCAGCCCACGAGGACCTCGGAAACGGGCGGCATCGTGTCCTTCTCGCAGCAGCTCGAAGTGTGCCTCGACAGCGGTTGCAGGACGGCGGCGGACTCCCCCTCGTTCGCAGCCACCCAGCAGGTGAGTTTCGACTCGAC
>VBFO01000031.1 GCA_005881025.1 Chloroflexota bacterium
CGCCGAAGCCAAGGCTGCCGTCGCCGCCGGAGTCGACGCCGTGATCGTGCAAGGCTTCGAGGCGGGCGGGCACGTCCGCGGCACGACCTCGATCTGGGAGCTGTTGCCCGAAACCGTCAGGGCCGTGAAACCCGCGCTGGTGCTCGCGTCAGGTGGCATCGGCGACGGCGCAGGTATCGCGCGCGCCCTGCAGTTCGGCGCCGATGGGGTGTCCCTCGGCACTCGGTTCGTCGCGTGCGACGAGACGCCGGTCCACCCCGGCTACAAGCAGCGCATCGTCGACGCGAAGGCGGAGGACACCGTCTACAACTCGCTCTATGACGTCTGGTGGCCGGACGCGCCGCACCGCACGCTCCGCAACAAGACCCTTGCTGAGTGGGAGGCCGCGGGCTGCCCCCCGTCGGGCTCGCGCCCCGGCGAAGGCACCTCGATAGGACACCGCACCTCGGCGACAGGCGAGTGGACCGAATGGCCTCGTTACGCGATCGGGACCGCGCCGCCGGATTTCGACGGCGACATCGAGTACGCGCCGATGTGGGCAGGTACGTCCGTGAGCGTCGTGAACGACATCAAGCCGGCCGGAGAAATCGTGCGAGACCTTGTGCACGACGCGGAGGTCGCGCGCGCCGGCTAGGCCGGGACGAGCGTCTTGACCAGCTCGCGCTCCTGAAGCAGCTCCTCGGTTGTCGCCTTGATGCGTTTTTGGGCCTCGGCGTCGTGATGCAGGCCCTCGACCACCTTCCATCCAGCTCCGTCTGAGGCGACGGGAAACCCGAACTGCAGGCCCTCCGGCGTCCCGTACTCACCTCGGCTGGCGACCGCCAGGGAGTGCCAGTCCCCCTTGGCCGTCGGCGTCCTGATGCTGACCACCGAGTCGATCGCCGCATTCGCGGCCGATCCGGCCGATGAAAGCCCCCTCATCTCGATCACTGCCGCCCCTCGCTTCTGAACCGAGGTGATGAAGTCGCCACCCAGCCAGGCGGCGTCCTTGATCACCTCCGGCGCCGGCCGGCCGCCGATGCGTGCGTTCTTCGCGTCCGGGTACTGCGTGGCCGAGTGGTTGCCCCAGATGGTCATGTTCGTGACCTGGGAGACGGCAACGCCGGCCTTCTTCGCGAGCTGCGTCTTGGCGCGGTTCTCGTCCAGCCTCGTCATCGCGAACCAGCGCTCGGCTGGAACCTCCGGAGCGTTCGCGCGGGCGATGAGGCAGTTGGTGTTGCACGGGTTACCAACGACCAGCACCCGCACATCAGACGCTGCGCGAGCGGCGATCGCCTTGCCCTGTGGGCCAAAGATCCCACCGTTGATGGAAAGCAGGTCTCCGCGCTCCATCCCCGCCTTGCGCGGGACCGATCCCACCAGCAAAGCCCACGAGCAGCCGTCGAAGGCTTCCTCTGTCTTGCTGGTCAGCACCATGTCGTGGAGCAGCGGAAAGGCGCAGTCGTCCAGCTCCATGGCCACGCCCTCCAGGCCCTTCATCGCGGGCTCGATCTCGAGCATCCGCAGGACTATGGGCTGCTCGGGACCGAGGAGCTGGCCAGAGGCGATGCGAAATACCAGGGCGTATCCGATCTGGCCGGCGGCGCCGGTGACGGTGACGTGAGCCGGTTTTCGCGATCCGCCGGCGCTGGAGGCCATCGCCCCCATGCTATCGACTCAGATCGTCGGGGATTTGGCGAGGCGCCGGGTGGTGGATGCCAAATATGAACGTGGGGTGGGCCCTGGGGTGGGTCGCGGCGCCTCTACCCAGATCAAACGGAGGCGGCCGCCTGATCGTTACCGGAAGCCCTCTCCCTCAGGCTCGAACAACGTGTCCTCGGCCAGCCGGCGGGCGAAGCAGAGGAACCCGGTATGGGCGACCATGCGGTGCGACGGCCGGAGGCTCCGCCCGCGCACTGTCCATCCCCGCTGCAGCACCTCGAACACGTCCATGAGGCCAAAACCGCTTACCTCGCGCAGGCAGTCGAAGAACCGCTGCACCTGGCTCACGTTCGGGCAATGCGCGAAGACAATCCCTCCAGGGCGGAGGGCGCTCCGCACGGTGCCCACGGCCTGCCAGGGCTCGGCCACGTCCAGAAGCACGCGGTCCATATCGGTCTCGTCGACGCCCGTGTAGATGTCACCCAGCTTCAGCTCGAGGTTTGGCGGCATCGCGCCCAGCGTGTCGACGATGGCCCGCCTGGCCAGCTCCATGAAGTCCTCCCGCACCTCATACGAGACGACGTGGCCCTGCGGGCCGACAGCGCGCACGACCGCCAGGGTCAAAGCACCGGTACCGGTGCCGGCCTCGAGCACGCTCGCGCCGGGGTGGATGTCGGCCGCAATGAGGATCGCCCCCAGGTCCTTTGGATAGATCGGCTGCGCCTGGCGCCGCCGGCCCGTCACCTGCTCCGCGAACGTTGGCCGGACTGCGAGCAGGCGCGCGCCGAGCTGAGTGCTGACGATCACGCCTTCCGGGCGACCGATCAGGTCATCGTGCGAAACCGCTCCGGAGTGGAGCGAGTGGCGCTCCCCAGCCTTCAGCTGCACGCGGTAGCGCCGGCCGACCTTGTCGATGAGCAGCACGAGATCGCCTTCCGCGAGCACTTTCACTCCGGGCGTTCGGCGCGGATCAAACAGTGCCAGTACGCATGCCACAACCGGCCGTCGCGCCGCTCCGGGTGCAGCTGGCGCCTAGCTTCGCCGGAGGCTGACTCGAGCACCTCGGCCAGCTCTCTGACCAGTGGCTCCGCCACGGCCATGTTGCCCATCCAGTCCTCGAAATCCCAGTCCAGCTCGCGCTCTGTCGCCGAGCCGACCTCGAAGCCTGCGTGTTCCAGGTTCTCGACCCACTCGTCGACCGTCAGTGAGCGGACGTGAGAAGGATCACGCCTCACCTCCACCTCATGCAGCACCTCCCGCGCCTCTGCAGGCGGCGCGCAGTCGACGAACACCGCATGGCGCCCTGGACGCAAAACGCGGAAGGCCTCGTGCAGAAATGCATCGATGTCGGGGAAGTGGTGCGGCGCCGCCCGGACCGTGTAGAGGTCGAAGGTCGCATCCGCGAAGGGCAGACGAAGCGCGTCACCGAGCACCCACTCCACATTCTTGATGCCCCGCTCCGCGGTCAGGCGGCCGGCCTGCGCCAGCATCTGCGGCGTCAGGTCGAGCCCGTACACACGGCGGACGTGCGGCGCGAGCGCGAGGGCGACGTGGCCGGCGCCGGTGGCGACGTCCAGCGCCAGGTCGCCGGGCCGCGGGAGCGCCAGATCCAGGACCTCGCGCAAGCGCTCGTCCGACGAATGGAACTTGGCGCGGGCGTAGTTGGCGGCCACCGGGCCGAACCTGGATCGAACGTCGTCACCCACGCGGCAAGTCTAGGTCCGGCTATCGTTCGGGCCGTGGCGAAGGTCACGGCTCGATGGTCCGGACACAAGGTCAAGTTCGACATCGAGTCCGCCTCCGGCCACACCGCGAGCGTGGACGAGGCTCCGATCTTCGGAGACGACGAGGCGATGCGGCCGACCGAGATGTTGCTGGGCGCCCTGGGCAGCTGCACCGGCCTGAACGCCGTGCTCCTGCTCAAGAAGTTCAAGCAGCCGTTCAAGTCGCTGGCGGTCGAGGTCGAAGGCGAGCAGGAGAAGGACTGGCCGCGGCGGTTCACGAAGATCGAGATCACCTTCGTGATCGGGTGGGACGGCAAGCACGACAAGGATGAGGTCGACCACGCGCTCGACATGGCCTGCAATCGCTACTGCCCGATACACGCGACGCTCAGCCGTGGGACAGAGATCACACACCGACGTCGGGACGCCTGAGGACTTTCTCAAGGCCCAAGTAGAATTAACACCGTTCCCTAAAGCCCCTTCACACTGAGGCCGCTCGGAAACATGCTCGAGAGCTACGTCCCGCTCCTGATCTACGTCCTGATAGTTCTCGGTTTGATCGGAGCCCTGGTCACCCTCAGCTTTGTCCTCGGCCCTTCCAAACCTCACAAGAAAAAGCTCGCGCCCTACGAGTCGGGGATCATCCCCGACACTCCTGCGCTGCGGCGCCTCTCGGTGCGCTTCTACCTCACAGCGATGCTCTTCATCATCTTCGACGTCGAGGCCGTCTTCTTCTATCCGTGGGCGGTGCTGCTGCGCCAGCTGAAATGGTTCGGCCTGATCGAGATGCTCGTCTTCATGGGCATCCTCCTGGTCGCCCTCGCCTACGTGTGGCGTAACGGGGGCTTCGATTGGGAATAGAGGACCTCGCGGAATCCCTGGGTCAGAACGTCCTGACCACCACCCTCGGCAAGGTCATCGGCTGGGGCCGCGGCAACTCGGTCTGGCCGGCGCAGTTCGGTCTCGCCTGCTGCGCCATCGAGATGATCGCCACCGCCACTGCGGGGGTCGACATTGCACGTTTCGGCTCCGAGGCCATGCGGGCATCGCCGCGACAGGCCGACCTCATGATCGTTTCGGGCCGGGTATCGCAGAAGATGGCGCCGATCCTGCGCACTGTCTATGACCAGATGCCAGAGCCGAAGTGGGTGATCTCGATGGGCGCGTGCGCATCCACCGGGGGCGTCTTCAACAACTACGCACTGCTGCAGGGCGTGGACAAGATTGTCCCGGTCGACGTATACATCCCAGGCTGCCCGCCGCGGCCCGAGGACCTGCTGAACGCGCTGATGATCCTGCAGGAGCGGATCAAGGCCCAGGGCATCCTTCCGCGACAGTGATCGCTGACAACCTCATAACCGAGCGCGGCGTGAGCGCGGGCGACGAGTGGATCACAGTCCCCGCGGACAACGTTCATGAGGCGCTGGCAGCTTTGAAAGGCGAGGGCTATCGCCTGCTGGTGTTCCTCACCTGCGTCGATCACCTTGTCGACCAATCTCGACCTTCATGGCCGGGCAGGTACGAGCTCGTGTATCAGCTGCGCGATGTCGAGAAGCTCCGCGAGCTGCGCGTGCGCGCGTTTGTGGATGGCGATCCTCCCGAGATCGAGTCGGCGACCGACCTCTTTCCACCGGCCGACTGGGATGAGCGGGAGACGTACGACCTGTTCGGCGTCAGGTTCAAAGGCCATCCAGAGCTGACCCGGATCCTGATGCCTGACGACTGGGTGGGTCATCCGCTGCGACGCGACTACCCGGTGGGTGGAGAGGTAGTGGAGTTCTCGGAAGAGCACCAGCGGTGGCAAACGCCTCCGGACAGGGCCTGATGTCGAGCACCGAGAGCATGGCCGGAACCGAGGGCGTGACGATCTCGCGGACCGGACAGCAAGGCGCGTTCGGCGGTGAGCTGCTGACCGTGAACTTCGGGCCTCACCATCCGTCGACGCATGGCGTGCTGCGGCTGATCGTCGACCTCGATGGCGAGCAGATCAAGCGATTGAAGCCCGTGATCGGGTACCTGCACACCGGCATCGAGAAGCAGATGGAAGCGCTGCGCTGGCAGCAGGGCGTGGTAGTGACCGACCGCCACGACTATCTGTCGCCGCCGATCAACAACCTCGCATACGCGCTCGCCGTCGAAAGGCTGATGGGCGTCGAGGCTCCGCCGCGCGCCCAAGCGCTGCGCGTGATCATGTCCGAGCTCACTCGCCTTTCCTCCCACCTCGTTTGGCTTGGCACCAGCGGCCTCGAGCTCGGCGCGATGTCGATGCTCATGTACTGCTTCCGGGAGCGGGAGACGATCCTCGACATGAACGAGGAGATCTCGGGATTTCGGATGCACACCTCGTACATCCGGCCCGGCGGCGTGATGGCAGACGCGACCCCCCGCTTCCTGGACATGCTCGCGTCCTTCGTCAAGGAGATGCCCGGGCACGTAGACGAGTACGAGGACCTGCTGACGATGAACCCGATCTGGCGCGCGCGCACGATTGGCATCGGCCGGCTTTCGCCCGAGGACGCGAAGGTGCTCGGGGCGAGCGGGCCCATGATCCGCGGCTCGGGAATTGCCTGGGACCTCCGCAAGACGATGCCCTACTCCGGCTACGAGAGCTACGACTTCGAGGTGGCGACGTCGGACGCCTGCGACTGTTACGGGCGCTACCTGGTGCGGATCAAGGAGATGCGCGAAGCGGTCAAGATCCTCGACCAGGCCCTGCAGCGGCTGCCGGACGGACCCGTCAACGTCGACGACCGCAAGATGCTGCCGCCTCCGCGGGAGGAGCTCGAGACCTCGATGGAGGCGGTGATCCACCACTTCAAGCTTTTCACCGAGGGCTACTCGGTGCCGGCGGGCGACGTGTACGTGGCAGTCGAGTCCGGCCGCGGGGAGAACGGCTGCTACATCGTGAGCGACGGTACGCACAAGCCCCGGCGCGTGAAGTTCCGGTCGGCCTCGTTCGTCAACCTCCAGGCGCTCGAGAGGATGGCGCTCAACCACATGATCGCGGACATGATCGCGATCATCGGCACCGCCGACACCGTCCTGGGTGACGTCGACAGATGAAGGCGCAGGGGGGGCAGGCCCCCCCTACGGGAACCCCCCCTCAGAATCCGCTCGTTGGGCCAACGCTTGTCGGGGACGGTGGCCCAGCCAAGCTGGGCCACGCGGACGAGGAGGGGGGCAGGTGACGGTTCTCTCGGAGCACATCCTCGAAGAGATCCGTGACCTTCCATCCAAATTCCCGCAACCCCGATCCGCGGTCATGCCCGCGCTCGACCTGGCGCAAGAGGAGCTCGGACACCTCACCCCGGAGGCGATGACCGAGGTCGCGCACGAGCTGCAGCTGGACCCCGGCTACGTGGAAGGCGTGGCGACCTTCTACACGCTGTTCCATCTCGCGCCAACCGGCAAGCACCGGTTCTACGTCTGCACAAACCTGAGCTGCATGCTGCGCGGCGCCGACGATGTGGTGGCGCGCCTCAAGTCGGAGATCGGTGTGCATGAGCCGGGTGAGGTATCGAAGGACGGGCTCTTCTCGTACGAGGAGGTCGAGTGCCTCGGTGCGTGCGAGTACGCGCCGATGTGCCGGGTGGATCACGCCTACCACTACGACCTGACCCCTGACTCGATCGCGAGGTTGGTGGCCGAGAGGCGCAACGGCGGCTCAGCGGTAGCTGCCCCCAAGAAAGCACGAGCGCCGAGGAAGAGGAAGGCCGATGCCTGAGCTTCGCGGAACTGTCGGCGGTCCCGTCGTCACCGAGTGGTTTGGCACCCAGGACCTCTACAAGCTCGACGTCTACAAGCAGAAGGGCGGCTACGCGGCGCTGCGCAAGGCGATGGTGGACATGAAGCCCGTGGATATCACAAACGAGGTCAAGACCTCAGGTCTTCGCGGCCGCGGAGGCGCCGGCTTCGCGACCGGCACCAAGTGGGGATTCATCAACCGCGACATGCCGGGACCAAAGTACGTTGTGGTCAACGCCGACGAGTCGGAGCCGGGGACCTCCAAGGACCGCTACATCATCGAGAACTCACCGCACATGGTCCTCGAGGGCATCATGATCGCGGCCTACGCCGTCGGTGCCAACCAGGCCTGGGTCTACATCCGCGGCGAGTACGACGAGCCGTATCGGATGCTCACCGAGGCCATCGCCGAGGCGCGCGCCGCCGGGTACCTCGGACCCAAGCCAATGGGGATCGACTTCCCGCTCGACATCCGTCTCTACCGAGGGCATGGCGCCTACATCTGCGGCGAGGAGACCGCGCTGCTCGAGTCACTGGAGGGCAAGCGCGCCCAGCCTCGCTCGCGACCGCCCTTCCCCGCCGTCAAAGGCGCCTGGGGCCGGCCGACGCTGCTCAACAACGTCGAGACACTGGCCACGGTGCCGTGGATCGTCAACCACGGCGGCTCGGAGTACGCGAAGCGTGGCACTGAGAAGTCGCCCGGAACGAGGCTCATGTCGGTCAGCGGCAACGTCAAGAAGCCCGGCGTCTACGAGGTCGAGCTCGGCCAGACCTTCAGGCACGTGATCATGGAGCTCGGCGGCGGGCCGCCTGACGGCCGCAACGTAAAGGTCTTCTGGCCAGGCGGATCATCAGCTCCTGTCCTCCCGGAGTCGATGCTGGACACGCACACCGACATGGAGGCGCTCGCCGCCGCACGCTCGATGGGCGGCTCTGGCGGGGTGATCGTCATGGACGACAGCCACTGCATCATTCGCGCCGCTCACCGGCTGCTGAAGTTCTACGCCCATGAGTCGTGTGGCAAATGCACGCCGTGCCGCGTCGGCGGCGATTGGGCCGTGCGCACATACGAGCGCATCCTCGCCAACGAGGGTTCGCAGGTCGAGCTCGACATCCTTCAGCGCGTTTCCGATGCGCTCCAGAACGGCCGTTGCCTGTGTGGCCTCGGAGACTCTGCGGGCTGGGTGATCGACTCCACGATTCGTCACTTCCGCAGCGAGTACGAGGACCACGCGCTCAGGCATGAGTGCAACGTCGGGGCGGTGACAGCGCTTGCCTGACGTCACCGTGACGATCGACGGTCAGAGCGTGACGGTTCCTCCAGGCACGCTCATCGTCGAGGCCGCGAAGAACGTCGGCGTCGAGATTCCCGTCTTCTGCTACCACCACAAGCTCGATCCCGTCGGAGCGTGCCGGCTGTGCCTGGTCGACATCGCGCCTGGGCCGCCGCGCCCGCAGACGGCCTGTACCACGCCGGTGGCGCCGAACATGGTGATCAAGACGCAGAGCGCGATGGCCGTGCAGGCGCGTGCGGAGATTCTCGAGTTCGAGCTCGTGAACCATCCGCTCGACTGCCCTGTGTGCGACAAGGGTGGCGAGTGCCCGCTGCAGGACTTCACGTTCCGCCACGGATACCCGACGAGCCGAATCGATGGGCCGCGGCTCCACTTCAAAAAGCCGATCCCCCTCTCGGCGAACATCGCTCTCGATCGCGAGCGCTGCGTGCTCTGCTATCGGTGCACTCGCTACTACGACGAGATCGCGTGGGAGCAGGAGCTGACGACCGGCCAGCGCGGCGTCCAGTCGTTCATCACGAGCCAGTTCGACCAGCCCCTGACCTCGATCTTCAGCGGCAACATCATCGATCTCTGCCCCGTCGGCGCCCTCACGTCGCGCGTGTGGCGGTTCGAGTCGCGGCCGTGGGACATGACGCAGACCGGCAGCGTCTGCTCCAAGTGCGCCGTCGGCTGCAGCGTTACCCTCTGGCAGCGACGCGGTCAGCTCGTGCGTGTCACTTCGCGTGAGAACGACGACATCGACGAAGGCTGGATCTGCGACAGGGGCCGCTTTGACTACACGGACGTCAACGATCCGAAGCGCCTTCGCGTACCAGTGGTGAAGGGTGCCGGATCGACGTGGAACACAGCCATCGACGCTCTCGCCGCGGGCATCAAAGGGAAGGGCCCCAAGCTCGGCATCTCGCTGCCGCAAGACCTGACCAACGAGGAGGCATTCCTCTTCCGCCGCCTTCTTGACGGCCCGCTCAAGGGTGCCAAGGTGAAGATGCACGGCCGGACGGCTCTGCCCGAGCCAGATCCAAACCAGCTTCTGATCAAAGAGATAGATGACGCGCGCGTGATCGTCGTCGTGGCCTCGGACACGGAGAAGGACGTGCCGGTCGTGAACCTGCGCATCAAGAAGGCGGTGTCCAAACGCGGCGCGCAGCTGATCGTCGTCCACCCCGACGGAGTCGACCTCGATCGCAACCCGCACACGGTCCACGTCCGCAACGCCGCCGGATCCGCGGCGGCCGAGGTTGAGAAGCTGGCCTCGCACGAGCTGTTGAAGTCGCCGGGAGGGCCAGTGGCCATCCTCTTCGGCGACGGCCACGGTAGCGAGGACGCCGCCGACCTGGCTGCCGCCTGCGCTGAGCTGGCGTCGAAGGTCGGCGGCAAAGTGATGCCTCTGTACCGCGCCACCAATGAGCGCGGCGCACTGGACGCGGGCGTCGCCGGCTGGGACAAGCTCGACGGCGTGCAGGCGCTGCTCAGCTGGGGGCCGCCGCCAACGGCGGGGATCCCGTCCAGCGTGAAGTTCCTGGCCACCTGGGATCACCTCCAGCGTCCTGACCACAGCCGGGCGGCGGTGGTGCTCCCGGCCACCACCTTTGCCGAGCAGCAGGGCAGCTACACCAACCTCGAGGGCCGCGTTCAGTTCCTGCGCCCGCCGATACCGGTCGCCGAGCCGCTCAAGGAGTCGTGGGAGGTGCTCACCGAGCTGGCCGTCGCGCTCGGGCTCGAGCTCGGCTACACCGGCATCTTCGCGGTCCAGCGGGATGCGGCCCAGACCCTTCCGGGCCTGGCGGACCTCGCCGAGCCGCCGTCCCCGACTCCCGTGCCCACTCCGGTCTTGATCGGGCCGGCTCATCCGTGAGTCCCACGCATTCCGCCCGTTTGGTGCCAAACAGGCGCATGGCCGAGCTGCTATACGCACGTTTGGCGCCAAAGAGGCGTAATCCATGAGCGGGATCTACGCCGACCCCATCGGGCACTGGGTCGTGGTCGTCATCGCCATGGTTCTGCTGCTTTTCGTGGTGCTCACGGCCACCGCCTACACGGTGTGGTTCGAGCGGGTCGCGCTGGGCCGGATTCAGCGCCGGCCGGGACCGAACCGCGTCGGGCCATACGGCTTGATGCAGATGGCCGCAGACGGCATCAAGCTCGTCTTCAAAGAGAGCTTCATCCCGGCCAAGACCGACCGCGTGATCTACGTGCTCGCCCCGGCGATCGCGGTGGGTGCAGCTTTCCTGGCCTGGGCCGTGATCCCGATCGGCCTCTGGTACAACGTCCAGTACTGGATCGCCGATCTGAACATCGGCATCCTGCTCGTTTTCGCGGTCAGCTCGCTGAACGTCTACGCCGTCGTGCTCGGCGGCTACGCGTCCAACAACAAGTATTCGCTGCTGGGCGGCCTACGCTCAGCTGCGCAGCTGATCAGCTACGAGATGGCCCTGGGTCTTTCGCTGGTGCCGACCTTCATGATCGTGGGCTCGCTGCGCCTGCAGGACATCGCCGGTTACACAGTGCACTGGGGTCCCTACAACGGCCCGCTGCCGCTGATCATCCTCACACCGATCGGGTTCGTGATCTACCTGATCGCCGCCGTGGCCGAGACCAACCGGGCTCCATTCGACCTCCCGGAGGCAGAGCAGGAGCTGATCGGCGGATTCCTTACCGAGTACTCAGGCCTGAAGTTCGTCATGTACTACCTGGCCGAGTACGTGAACATGATCACGGTCTCGGCGCTGGCATCGCTCCTGTTCTTCGGTGGCTGGTACCTGTGGGTGGTGCCACCGGTGCTCGCCTTCTTCCTCAAAGTCGTGCTGTTCCTGTTCCTATACATTTGGCTGCGCGGCACGTTCCCGCGCCTTCGCTACGACATGCTGATGCGGCTGGGCTGGAAGGTGCTGCTGCCGTTGGCGATCGCGAACGTGATCGTCACCGGTGTCATCCTCATCGCGGTGCAGGGGTAGGTATGCCGGACGAGAAAGACCAGGAGTCGGTGATCGACGACGTCACGGCCCTCGCCAAGGGCCTCAAGACGACGCTTGGCGAGTTCTTCTCGCCTGTGGTCACGACCATGTACCCCGAGGAGAAGTCGCCCCGCGCCGAGCGCTACCGCGGCCGGCACTACCTGCGCCGGTATGACAACGGCCTCGAGCGCTGCATCGGCTGCGAGCTGTGCGCTGCTGCATGCCCCGTGGGCTGCATCCTCGTGATCGCGGCCGAAAACACCGAAGAGAAGCAGGTCTCGCCGGGCGAGCGCTACGCGAAGACGTACGAGATCAACATGCTCCGCTGCATCTTCTGCGGTTACTGCGAGGACGCCTGCCCGGTCCAGGCCATCGTGCTCGGCCCTGAGTACGAGATGTCGGACGTCAGCCGTGAGAAGTTCATCTTCACCAAGGAGAAGCTGCTGGAGCCGCTGCCGCCAGACGTGGAAGCGCGGCTGAAGTCCAAGGAACAAAAGTAGCTTTGGCGGTCGCCGTCTTCTTCGTCGCCGCCCTCCTCGCGATCGCCGGCGGCATCGGTGTGATCTCGTTCCGCCAGCCGATCCGATCGGTGCTCAGCCTGGTCGTCGTGATGCTGGCGCTGTCGGTGCTGTTCCTGCTCCTCAGCGCTCAGTTCATCTTCGTCGTCCAGATCATCGTCTACGCGGGCGCGGTGATGGTGCTGTTCCTGTTCGTCATCACCCTGCTCGGACCGGCGCGGGAAAGCGGGCGCGGGCGCCTGCGGTTTCAGGCCGGCCTGTCAGCCCTGTTCGTGATCGCTCTGCTCGGCCTGATCTACGCCATGTTCCAGGGAGTTCACTACCGCCAGCCCGAGCAGGCCGACCTCTCAGTCTTCGGGACAGTGCAGTCGATAGCGGTCCGAGCTGACCTCGATCCTGCTCCTGATCGCAGCGATCGGGGCCGTCTACCTGAGCCGGCGGGACGAAAGCTGATGGGCACCTTCGACGTCGGCGGCTCGCAGCTCGACACGTCGTGGTTCCTGCTTCTGGGCGCGGTCCTCTTTGCGATGGGCACGGCCGGCGTGCTGGTCCGCCGGAACCCACTGATCATCCTCATCTGCATCGAGCTGATGCTGAACGCCGTCAACCTCACGCTGATCGCTTTCTCACGGCAGCTAGAGAACCTCGAGGGCCAGCTTTTCGCTTTGATGACCATGACGGTGGCCGCGGCTGAGGCGGTGGTCGGGCTCGCGATCCTTGTCGACATCTTCAGGGTGCGG
>VBFO01000032.1 GCA_005881025.1 Chloroflexota bacterium
CAGCTTCACCGGACCCCGCAGCAGGTCGGTCATCACGTAGGCGAGGTCCGGCGAGATCACCTGCGTACGGCCCGCCGATGGACTGAAGCTCTCCAGCACCTGCCCGTTGGGAGCTGTGACCTTCAACACGGAGTGCGGGCTGACACGAAAGCCTCCGTTGTCGAACGCGCTGTAGGCGGCGAGGTGCTCGGCCATCGACATCGGGTCGTGTCCGAGGGTGGTGGCCACGCCGGCAGGGTTCTCCAGATTCGTAGTGATCCCCAGCCGGTGCATGAAGTCCGAGACCCGCGTGCCGCCCTCGTGGCTGTAGGTCCACAGCGCCGGCAGGTTGCGCGACTGCGAGAGCGCGGTGCGCAGAGGGATCCAGCCCTCGTGCTTGGCGTCCCAATCGCTGAACGAATGCCCGCCGATGACGCTGTTCTGGTCGTCGAGCAGTGACGCCGGCGTGATGAGACCCGACTCGAGCGCGGCGCCGTACGTGTACACCTTGAACGACGATCCCACGCCTCGCCAACCCAGAGGATCGACGCCCGTCAGGTTCACCTGTCCGCGGATCGCAGCGTTGTTGTAGTCGGCGCTGCCGACCATCGCGATGATCTCGCCGTCCTCGGGGTTCATCACCAGCATCGCCCCGGTGTTCACCGCGCGGCTCGCGTACTTGCGCACGCCGGCCTTCACCCATTTGTCCGCCAGCGCCTGGGTGCCCAGGTCGAGCGTGGTCGTGACCGTGAGCCCGCCTTCGTACATCGCCGTGGCTCCGTAGTTCTGGAGGATGTACTGCTCGACGTAATCGGCGAAGTGAGCGGTCAGCGGGTTTGGCTGCGGCCCACGTGACTTGTGTGCGGCCACCATCCTGGAAAGGAAGTCGCTCTTGAACAGCGCGTCGGCTTCGGTCGAGCTGAGGTCGCCGACAGTCACGACACCGTCGAGCACCTCACGCCAGCGCTCCGTCGCCGCGGCGAGCTCACCCGGCTTACCGAATGGGTCGTAGTAGGCCGGCGCCTGGGGCAGCCCGGCCAGAAATGTCGCCTGCGCCCAGCTGACGTCTGCTGCATGCACCCCGAAGTACGTCTCCGCCGCGGCCTCCACCCCATACGCGCCGTTGCCGTAGTTGATGGTGTTCATGTACAGCTCGAGGATCTGCTGCTTGGTGTAGCGGCGCTCCATCTCCTCGGCCAGCACCAGCTCGCGGAACTTGCGGCTGATGGTGCGGCTCTGCGCCTCAGCGGTGTCGAGCACGTTGTTCTTGACCACCTGCTGCGTGATGGTCGACCCGCCGATCGTCGAGGTGCGATGCGTGAGGTCGTAGATGATCGCGATCGCGAGCCGGCGGTAGTCGACGCCGCTGTTCGCATAGAAGGTCCTGTCCTCGGTGTCGATCGTCGCCGTCTGCAGCCGGATGCTGATCTTGCTCAGCGGCACCACCGTGCGGTTCTCGTGATAGACGGCCGCGATCAGGTTGCCGTTGCGATCAACGATCCTGGTGGTCTGCTGAAGGCTCGACGCCTGCAGCTGATCGATGGACGGCAGGTCACCCGCGAAGTAGTCCACCACGCCGAGGGCGCCGCCAGTGCCCAGCAGCCCGGCCAGGCAGATCGTGATCAGGGCGATCATGGCCCCCTGGACGAGCAGGCCGCGTCCCGAGCGGCGGCGACCACGTTTGGGCTTGCGACGAGCCTTGGTTGACTTCGAGCCGGCCGGGGTGGCGGCTGCTCTGCGAGCTGCGCGCCGGCTGCGGGGAACCGGCCGACCTTTCAACGACGACCTCCAGGACTCTTGCTATGACGTGGTGCTGCGACCGGGCGCCCAGTCTACCAACCGGGGCCGTGCCCTCCCCCTTACCTGAGGCCCAACCCCTCAGCTCCCTGGTCGGCCAGGCTCAGGATCGGGCTCGCGAACAGGCTGTAGGCGGCGATCAGCGCGCACAGCACGACAGCTCCGGCGGCTGAGAACCGGGTCCAGACGGGCAGCGGCGCGCCGCGCCGGGTCTCCTCGATCGGGTTCTGCAGATAAAGGACGCGAACCGTGCCGATGGCGGCGATGAGGCTCAGGGTCGACCCGACCAGGCCGACGGCGAGCAGCTCGAGGTGCCGGCTCTGCGCCAGCGCGGCCCCGACAGCGAACTCTCCGAAGAAGCCAGCGAACGGCGGCGCCCCCGCGAGCGACAGCAAAGCGATGGCGATGGCGGCGGCGCGATGAGGCCGCAGCGAGCCCAGTCCGGTCAGCGCCACCTCGGCCGTGCCCAGCGTCCCCATCACCGCAGGTGCCGCAGTGGCCGCGATCACGAAAGCGCCCAGCAGGAACACCGCCGACGCGGTCCCCACCCTGTAATGGGTAGCGAGCCCGGCGAGGATCCAACCCAGCTGGCAGGCCGCGATCAGCCCGGCCCGGGCCCGAGGCGAGCGCACCCCGAGCGCCGCGGCCCCTCCCCCCAGCATGAGGAGAGCCGATATCACCTCGAGGTAGGAGGCGAACACGCCCGACACCGGTCCCACCGCGGCGGTGATCTTGATCGCCGCCACCAGCGCGGCCGCCGCCACGATGCCTGCGAGCAGGCCGTTAGACACCGGCGAGGCCTGCCAGCCGGCCGGTCCTGCCAGCTGCAGCGGGGTAAACGATGCGCGAAGCGCCAGCGCCCCCACCACCAGCAGCACCGGGATCGCCAGTGGCAGCGTCGGCGCCGACGACGCCAGCGCCTGGCGGATGCCGCCGAGGTCGGCCGTGCCGGCTGTGGCGTAGACGTAGGCGAGGCCGAGCAGCATGAGCGCGCTTGCGGTGGTGCCCAGCAGCAGCAGGCGGAGGCCAAGGTCGGGCCGGCGCAAGGCCAGGGTTGCAACACCGGCCACACCGGCAAGCTCGAGCCCGGCCCACAGCACCACCACGTCTCCGGCCGAGGCCGCGACCATCACCCCGAACACGGCCAGCAGCGGCATGGCCAGGCTGATCGACGGCGAGTCCTCGGCCGCCCAGTCGGCGGCGCCGATCGCCACCAACGCCGCCAGCAGAGCCGCGGCCTTCACGAACAAGGCGAACCGATCCAGCACCAGCCCGCCGCTGAAGTACGTCGCCACGGCCGCGCCGGCCCACAGCTCCACGCCCAGCGCGATGAGCAGCACCACCGCCACCACCGCCGGCAGCCGCGTTCGATAGCGGCGGTACGCCGGCAGCCGCCACCGCGCACCCAGCAGCAGCGCCACCGCGGCCGCCACCACCAGCGCCTCCGGAACCAGGGCCGCGTACTTCACGGGCCGGACGTCCCGGCGTACGGGGCCACGATCTCGGGCAGGTCGGCGACGAACACGTTCGCGATCCCCGGGTCGAAGAGAGGCTGGTCGGTGCCGGGCAGCTTGGGACCGCCGGGCACGATGCCGACCCACAGCAGCGCCCCGGCCAGCATGCCCAGGTACCACGTCTCGCCCAGGGAGGCGTCGGAAACCGCCGGGGCGTCAGTGTTCGGCGCGCCGAACAGCACCCGCTGCACTACCACCGCCAGCGCCACCGCCGTTAGCGCAAGGCCGGCCGCCACCGCGAACCCGCCTACCGGCTGCGTCTTGAAGGCGCCGAAGAAGGTCATCTCGTTGGAGGTGAAGGTGGCCATCAGGGGCACGCCGAGCAAGCCGAGCGCGGCCAGCACCGTGAGCCACGCCAGCTTCGGCATCCTCGGACCGACTCCGCTCAGCACCGCGAGGTTGCGCGTCTGCGCCCGATCCGAGATGGTGGTGAACGCCGAAGCGATCAGGGCCGCCGCCAGGCCGCCGGTGAACAGTCCCAGCACGCTGCCCGCCAGCGAGATCGGCGTCAGCGCCGCCAGCCCGAGCGCGGTCACGCCTCCAGGGACGAGCGCGAGGTAGGCGCCCGCGTGCCGGAGGTCCACGGTTCGAAGCGCCGCCGCCGCGCCGTAGATCACCGTCAGGGCGGCGAGCCCCGCCATCAGGGGTGAGAGCAGGCGAGCCCCGTCAGGCTCGGCGGCGACGAGCAGGCGCAGCACGAGGTAGGCCCCCAGCCGCGTGCCAGTGCTCGCCACCAGCACGACGACGCCCAAAGGCGCCTCCGCATACACGTCGCGAGCCCAGCCGTGAAACGGAAACAGCGGCAGCCGCGTCGCCGCGGCCAGGAAGATGCCCAGGCCGACGATCACCTCGGCGCGCGGGGCGAGCGGGGACTTGAGGACGGCGTCCATGTCGAAGCTCGTCCCGCCGGTCGCCGCGTAGATGCCCATCACCGCAAGCATCAGTGCCACCGAGCCTGCTCCCCAGTAAGCGGCCAGCCGCCAGGCGGCGGCTTCTCGTCTCGCCCCTCCCCACCCGAGGATGAGGAGCGTGATCGGCACTGTGGCCGCTGACCAGAACAGCACCAGCACGAAGAGGTCGTGCGCGGCGATCGCGCCGGTGACGCACGCCTGGGCCAGCAGGAGGAGGGCGAAGTAGGAGCGCACCCGCTCACGAACGCCCTGCGACGCGAGCACCGCGATGATGCCGATCAGGCCCGAGAGAACCAGCATGACCATGCCCGGCCCGTCGACCCCGAGGTGATAGACCGCGCCGATCGCCGGCAGCCACGCGATCTTCTCTTCGTACTGGACGTTGGGCAGAAAGGTCGAGAACTGGTTGTAGGCGATGAAGAGGATGAACATGAGGCCGAGGTTGGTGAAGAAGGCGATCTGCTTGATCACGGTGTCGAATCTGCCGCGTGGGTTGGGCAGCACCGAGATCACGACGGCCACCGCGACCGGGATCCAGATCGCGAGGCTGAGGATGTAAGACGACTGGAAGATCCCCGCGCCGGGGATCGTGTGAGGGGTCGGCGATGGGACCGTCTGGAGGTGGATCCCCGCAGCGAGCGCGGCGAGCATCACCTCAACACCCCCGGCGACAGCAATGCGATGAGCAGCGCCAGCAGCACCGTCATCACGATCAGCACCGGGACGGCCGGGGCCCGCACCGCGGTGTTGGCCAGACGGCCCGACATCAAGGACGCCCGAGCGATCGCTCCATCACCGGCAGGAATCCACTCGGTCGCGCGGTCGACGACCTTGAACGAAGGCACCACCACGAACCGGTCGAGGAATGCTGCCGCTGCGCCCAGCCGTGCATCGACCGCGGCGTTGAACCATGCAGCGGCCCGCATGGCGCCCTCCCGGCTCGTCCCGTACGCGAAGCCCGCGGCGGCGAAGCCGGCGACTGCGACTGCGAGCCAGATGGCGTAGGCGCCGGGCTTCGCTGCGTGGTGTGTCTTGGCGTCGACGAAACCGAGCGACGCGGTGAGCAGCGACGCCAGCGTCAGCGCGATGGCGAGCAGCAGCAGCCAGTAGGGCCAGCCGAGGGCAGGGCGAGGCGCATCGCGCACGCGATCCGGGTCGAAGGCACGCCGCCGCAGCAGCGGTCCGATGCCGACCGAGAGGAACACGCGCAGCGCGGCGATGACGATCAGGAACAGGGCCTCGCCGAGCGTGACGCCGAATCTCGACCTGGTGTCGACGCCCAGCGCAAGCGCGCCGACCGCGCTGAAGCCGATCACCAGCGCTGCGCCCAGCAGCACGACAGCGCTGCTGCGCATTCGCCTCAATGCGTCACCCATCTCGCCCATGTCGAGCGTGCGCATCGCCGCTGCGATCGAGGAGGCTGCCAGCGTCGCCGCAGCGCGCGCAGGAGCCGCGGCGTAGATGCAGGCGACACCGGCCACAGCGAATGTGAAGGCCGGGTACTGGAAGCCGTGGATCACTATCGCTGTCGCGAGCGCGGCCAGCCCGGAGGCGGCGAGCGCGAAGACCTGCCTCGGCTCGCGTCCTATCAATGAGGCCAGCGGCGCGAGCACAGCCGACACACCGCACGCGATAACCAGGTCGCGCATCGTCTGCTGGTTCGAGGCATGGAAGATCGGCAGCAGCCGGTACAGCACCGTGATCGCGACCACAGGCCACACCGCCTGCACGATGGCCGAGGCTGCGGGCGGCGCGGTGGTCGCCGTCGACGTGACCCATGAATGCAGCGGCCATAGCGCGAGCCGGCCTGCGACACCGACGAACAGCAGCACCGAGGCCACCACCAGCTGCCGCACCGTCCAGCCGGCGGTCGTGTGCAGGATGGGCACCAGGTCGGCCAGGTTCTGCTTGCCGTACCTGGAGTAGAGGGTCGCGATGCCGCACAGCAGGAAGAGGTCGGTGAGGAACGGCAGCGCGAGCGCGACGCGGCCCGCGCGGGCGGCGTCTTCGGTCCCCCACCTGTGCGCCAGCAGCAGGTAGGTGGCCCCGCCGCACAGCGCCCAGAAGGTGAACATCTCCGCCAGGTCCGAGCTCATGAGCGTGCCGAAGGCGCCGAACAGGAAGATGCTGATGACCGCGTTGAACCGCGCGGGTCCGGTTTCGTTTCGACCCATGACGCGGTTCCACGCCAGCACCAGCCCGACGCAAAGGTCGATCAGTGCGATCGCGACCACTGTCAGGTGGTCGACACGAAGCACGATGTCGATCTCGAAGCTCTGGAAGTTTTGCGGACCAGAGAACGCGACGCTGCTGTTCAGGTACACGTAGCTGGCGACGAACGGAGCGGTCCGTCGCGCCAGGCCCCAACCCACCAGCAGGGTGGCGGCCAGCGAGACCAGGATGCCCAGCAGGGTCGTGTTCGCAGCCGCGCGCCTCGTGCGGACCGTCGAGATGGCGATCACGAACGCGGCGAGCGGGGCGAGGATGATCAGCGGAACCGCCCAGCCGAGAGTTGTCGCGGGGTCGAAGTGGAATCCGCCACCTGCCCTTGGGCTGGTGGCCGCGTGAGAAGCCGCCGCGAGGATGCTGCCGGCGCCCGTGATCAGGGCGCTCAGCGACGGGTCTCCCGATCCGGCGACGAGGTGATCGCAGCGCGTACTGAGAGAGCGATGCCGAACGCCACCGCCGCCAGGGCCACCACCGCGAACAGCACGGCGGCTTCCTGACCGAGTGGGGGTCCCGAGACGCCGATGACGATCCGCGTCGTGGGTGGTGCGCCGGCAGCCGCTGCACGCGCGGAGAATCGCGCCACGCCGGCGAACGCGACGCCGGCCCCGCCGAACATCAAGGGAATTCCTGCCAGCGCGGCGACGGCGTCACGCCTCCACACCATGGCGAACGCCCCGGCGGCCACGAGGGCCGCGGCCACGAACAGCACCGCCACCAGCCCTACCGTCATCAGCGCTGCCCGCGCTCGCGCATGCGCCACGCGATGGTCACGGTCACGAGGCAGACCAGGACGAGCGCGCCGACCGCCTCCGTCGCCAGCGTGTCGTGCGCGAACAGGAGCCGTCCGACGGCTGCAGTACCGAGCTCGCCACCGTTGAAGGTCACGTGAGCGAAGGCACCGCGATAGGCCGCGTAGGCGAGGGCCACGAACAGCAGGGCCGCCGACAGCGAGCCGGCCTGCCGCCATCCGCTCGCGGTCGCCCACTCCACCGCTCTGAGGTCGGGTCGCGCGAGCAGCGCCGCACAGGCGGCGAAGCTGACCAGCACCACGGCGGCAGCAAACCCCGCTGAAAGAGATGCGTCGACACCGGCGACTCCGACGCCCGCCACCAGCAGGGCCAGCGCGCGCCGCGTCCGGGTGCCGAGGAACGCCACCGCGATGCCGCCACCAACCGAGAGCGCGGAGGACACGTAGAAGCCGATCGCGTGGGGAGAATCCAATCCGGACTCCGTGTTTGAGTGAGCCTTACCGGCTAGTCGCCGAGACCGCCGGCTGCAAGGCGCCAAGCATACAGGAGGCCCGATCCGGCCACGGCGACCAGCGCCGCCGCCGCGATGAGCGCTCCGTAGCCTGGAAGGGAGCTCACGGCGGCGAAGATGAAGGCGCCCACCGCCGCCGCGAGCAGCAATGCAAGCGCCGCCGCTGACGCCCGCGCGGGCTCCATGCGCACCAGTCTTCGCCACAATGACGCCATGCGGGGATTGTCGCAGCTTGAAGAATTTGCGATGACGCACCGTCCCCGGCCCGAACCGGGCGTGGACGTCATCGACACTCCTCGGTACATCGTCCGCATCGTGGCGTCGTTTCCGATCCCGGGACCGAACAGCGCCTCCTTCATCCGGTGTGGCGCCGAGGACGTCGACGAGGTGATCGATGGCGTGGAGGCGGTCTTCGCCGAGCGGAACCTGCCCTACAACTGGATCCTCGATCCCGACACTCAGCCATCAGACCTCGAGGAGCGACTGCAAACGCGAGGGATCGTGGCCGACCCGATGGACAGCGAGGCGGCGGTCATGATCCTGCCGGCCGATGCCGAGTTGCAGGCGCCGGCGCTGAAGGGACTCGTGATCGAGGACTCGCTCCACGACCTGGAGTCGTTCACCGCTGCCGAGCGGGTGGCGGCCGAAGCCTTCGCCGGCCTCCCGTTCGGCGAGCCCATGCCGATGGACGGGACCAGGGACCAGCGCTTCCTGGATGCGCGGGCCTATCACAACCGCAAGGGAATCCTCGCGACGGTTGACGGCGAGCCGGCCGGATCTGCGTCGGTGACCTTGTTTCCTCCCCACGGCGCGATCATCAACGCGGGCGCGGTGCGGCCGCGCTTTCGCGGCCTCGGCGTGTATCGCGCGATGGTGGCGGCGCGCCTGGGGATGGCGCGCGAGGCGGGCGCCGCGGGCCTGGTCGTGTGGGGCGGTCACATGTCGGCCCCGATCCTGGCCGGGCTCGGCTTCGAGAAGGTGAGCTGGCGGCGCTTCTGCGTCAAGGGCTGAGGCAGCGACCGGCAGGGCCTCTGCTAGGGGCCGAGCAGTGGGCGACGCTTCTCTACGACTGAGATCGCTCGCGCGCTTTGCGCTGAAGGTGAGCGCGGTCTTGTGACATGGGTGCCGCCCGGCGGCGGCATCCCATGTCGACCCGCGCTCAGGCCTGGATCGCCGTCCGCGCCTTCATCAAGGGCGCGCTACGCGCCCGCGCCCTGGCACTGTCCATCGCGACCAGATTGATCGCGGCCGCGGCCAGCACGGTGTCCTTCAACAGGAACTGGCCGGCCAGCGAAAGAATCGGGAAGCTGTGCGATCCGTATGTGATGGCCGGAGCGACCAGAAAGATTGTCAGCGTGCCGCCGAACAGCAGAAGCAGCGCCAGGCCGACGTAGCGGACCCACAGGCCCGCGAAGAGCAGCAGCGCTGCCAGGATCTCCAGGACGCCCAACGAGTAGACGAAGCCGTTGGAGGCAAATATAGGCAGTGAAGCCTCGAGCATGCCGCGCACTGGCGCCGGATCGACGAACTTGAGCGCGGCGATCCACAGCAGGACCAGGCCCATCGCAAATCGCAGCAGCGGCTCGCCGATCCGCTGCGCCAGGTCGAAGAGCGAATCGAAGATCTTCATCGGGGCCCTCTAGTGCTGCTGGGTGATGGGGCACCGGAAGTCGGCGTCCGGCACCCGCGTGACTGTGACGTCCCCTGCCGCGAGCGCCGCTGCCACGGCCGATGCCGATGTCAGCAGATAGGGAGTGACGCCCGAGTTGAACGTGACTGTCCACACCTGCCACGAGCCACCGTGGAACGCGCCTGAGTCGCCCGGCCCGACGCCGGCGATCCCGAGCTGATCAGAAGCACCATTGGTCACCTTGTAGAACGGGTCCTGGCCTGTTCCAGCCGGCATGTTCGCCGGCGGAACCACCGTGCCGACCACTCGGCCGTCGAGGAACAAGCTTCCTCTCCCTACCTGGCTTGCCGCCAGCGCGGGAGCCGCGCTGACAGTTAGAAGAACGAGGGCCGCCGCCGGACCGAGCAAGAGTTTCTTGAGCATGGCTGCCTCCTGGAAAGTGATGTCTCCAGGATTCGGGGCGCGAGTCACACTCGGATGACGGCTGCGTGAAATTTACGTGAAGGCCGGCAGCGATCCAGGATCGTGGGCCGTCACGAGCCCGTCACAATCAGTCGTTAGCCTTGTCGAATATGGCGATCGAGGCGAAGCTCGATGCTCCGGTGCTGGTGGTCGACGACGATCCCAAGATCCAGGCCCTGGTGAGTGCCTATCTGAAGCGCGAAGGCCTGGGAGTCGTCACGGCTTCTGACGGAACCGTCGCCATGGAGGAGATCCGCCGCTCGCGCCCGCGCCTGGTGGTGCTCGACCTGATGCTGCCAGGTCTCGACGGCATGTCCTTGCTTCGCCAGCTGCGCCAGGAATCCGATGTGCCCGTGCTGATTCTGTCCGCGCGCGGCTCGACGTCGGATCGCGTTTTCGGCATCACCGAGGGTGCTGACGATTACCTCGGCAAGCCGTTTTCACCCGCGGAGCTGGTGGTGCGCGTCAAGGCCATCCTGCGGCGGTCGGCATCTGACGGGCGGGCCGGTACCAGAGATGCGATCTTGCACCACGGTGACCTGACGATCGACCTCGGCCGCCGCCGAGTACAGCAGGGAGACCGTGACGTGAAGCTCACCTCGGCGGAATTCCGGATTCTGTCGGCATTGATCGCGGCGCGCGGCCGCGTGCTGAGCCGGCAGCAATTGCAGGACGCTCTTTATGAGGAAGGCGTTGGTCCAGCCCTCGACCGAACCATCGACGTCCACATCGGAAGGCTTCGCGCCAAGCTGGGCGATGATCCCAAGCGGCCACGCTACGTGGCCACGGTGAGGGGTGGCGGCTATCGAGCCGGGGAGCAATGAAGCGCTTTGGAATCGGCCTCCACATCGCCGCGGCCGCGATCGGGGTCTCCGCCCTCGCGCTCGTAATCGTCGGCGTCGGGGTCCAGAAGGTTGGCGGTGCGGAGTTCGAGCAGCTGATGATCCAACACGGCGCCAGCGTTGCCGCTGCCCGCGACATGTTCGAAAGCAGCGTCACAGTGGTCCTCCTGGCGGCAGTTGCAGCGGCGATCTGCACTACGGTGTTTCTCGCCGCGTGGCTCGCGCGCTGGATGGCGCGACCGGTCATGCGCGTCGCTGACGCCGCGATGCAGCTTGCGGCCGGTCAGTATCACCTGCGCGTGCCTGAGTCCGGTCCGCGGGAGGTCCGCTCGCTGGCGCGATCGTTCAACCAGCTCGGCGCGGAGCTCGAGCAGCAAGAGCGCGTACGGCAGGAATTCATCGAGAACGCCGCCCACGAGCTGCGCACCCCGCTGACGAACCTGCAGGGGTACATCGAGGCACTGCGCGATGGCGTCATCGCGCCAGGAGGTGATGTCTTCAGGTCACTGCTCGAAGAGGCTGAGCGCCTGGTGCGGCTCTCGGCCTCACTCGAAGCCTTGGCTCGAGGCGAGGGACGCGAGCCGTCACCCCGCGACATCGATGTCGTGCCGGCGACGAATGCTGCATTGGACGTTGTGCGCCCGCTACTGGAGCGCCGCTCGATTCGTACCTCCACCCACATGCCCGACTCCGCGGTCGCCTACGTCGACCCAGACCACCTTGCGCAGATCCTGTCCAACCTGATGCAGAACGCTGCTCAGTACACGGACCCTGAAGGCGAGGTGCACGTCGGCATCGATGTGCAGGCGAGGCGCGTCAACGTCGAGGTGCTGAACAGTGGGCCGGGAATACCGGAGGGCGAGCTGGAGCGAGTCTTCGAACGCTTCTACCGCGTTGACAAATCACGCGACCGGGCGACTGGCGGCGCCGGGATAGGGCTCGCCATCGTCAAGCTGCACGTGATCGCGGCCGGTGGCGAGGTCAACGCTGAGTCTCGCCCGGGCCGCACGC
>VBFO01000033.1 GCA_005881025.1 Chloroflexota bacterium
CGTGAGCATGCCTTCGACGCGCGAGTACGCCTCATGCGTCCCGCCAGGCATGAGGCTGGGCCCGTGGAGCGCCCCCTCCTCACCGCCGGACACGCCCATACCCATGAAGACGAGACCGGTCCTGGTCGCCGCCGCTGCGCGGCGCCTCGTGTCATGAAAAAGCGAGTTGCCGCCGTCCATGACCACGTCGCCCGCCTGGAGGAGTCCAGCGAGCTCATTCAGAGCCTCGTCGACAGGCGCGCCCGCCTTGACCATCAGCAGGATGGCGCGC
>VBFO01000034.1 GCA_005881025.1 Chloroflexota bacterium
GCCTCTTGGCTAGTCTATTCGGCTTCGACGCTGGTAACCGGACGGCGTAATCGTTGGATAGGCGGGTGATGACGATCAACGGCGATCCGCAGGAGAATGCCGCGTACAGGCCGGGCGACCGCGACGATTTCGATCGTCTCTATCGCACCTGCTACCCGCGCCTGCTGCGCACCATTTACGCCATCACGGGCGATGCAGCTTCCGCAGAGGATTGCGTGCAGGAGGCGTTCCTCCGTGCCTTCAAAGCGTGGCCGAGGTACAGGCCCGAGAGGGCCGCGGAGGCTTGGATCTATCAGATCGCGATCAACACAGCGATCTCGCATCGGCGCCGGGCGAAGCTTCGGCGGATAGGCGAGGTACTGCGCAGGCTTGGACGTCCAGGCCTTGGCCCGGACCCGGCGGACGGCGCGACCACCTCGGATTTGATCCAGGCGCTATCTGCGCTGCCGCCGCGGGTCGCGGCCGACTTTGTGCTGCGCTATCACCACGGTTACAACAACCGCGAGATCGCTCGGCTCGAGGGCGTACCAGGCCCGCGAAGTGCTCGCCCGCATCCTCGGACCCGAGTGGCGTGCTGAGGTTCCGACTTCAACCATCCGGAACGTTGTAGTTGCAATTGAGCAGCGCGGAGTCTCCGATGCCTGAACGCTCCCTACCCGAGTACCTGAGGGAGAGGCTTTCCGTCGCCCTCACGACCGGGGCGCCGCTGCGGGCGCCGTCACCCGCCGACGCCCGCTACAAGCATCGGCACAACGGCCCCATCTGGCGGCCGCGAGGTCGAATGGTGGCGGTCGGTCTCGCGGCTGCGGTCGCGCTGGCGCTCGTGGCGGTGGGCGGCCCACAGCAGCCTCGTCAGTGGGTCATCGAGTCGGTGCACAACGTTGCCCACGACGTCAGTGTCACCCTCGGGCAGGGCACGCCGTCGAAATCACCGGCGAGCTCTGAGCCTCACGCTTCTCCGCGCCCGGCGGTCAACTCGCCCGGGTCGAGACCTGCGGCTTCGGGCTCGCAGCAAGCTGTGGAGTCGCCTGATGCGAACGAGACTCCCGAAGCCAGCCCAGAGTCCGGTGATGACAGCGTCGAGGCCTCACCTACTCCTGAGCCAGACGATTCATCTGGTGGCGGCGACGGGGACCACTCGAGCTCAGGCTCATCGCCTTCACCGGACAATTGAACTCCGGCCATCCAGGAACTTCCGACATCCGGGACCCAGGGCGTTGATAGTTGCGCGCCGCAAGGGCGCGCGGAGAACGAGTTGAGGAGTGGGACTTGCGAAGATCAATCCTCGTCAGCGTGATCACCGGAGCAGCCCTGATCGTGGGCCTTGGTATCTCTGCTCAAGCGCAGAGCGGCCACCCCGTTGGTTCCATCAGCAGGCTTTTCGTCAAGCTGGACACCGCTCACGAATCGTCGGAGGCCGCGGTGTCGGCGCATGTGACCGCGACTGGGGAAGTCGCCGACGCGAACGAGGCGGCCGAGCCGACGGCGATACCTGAGACCGAGCCGGCCGATACGGACGCCGATACGGACACTGACACTCAGGACAACCCGGACGAGACCGACGCCAACGACGACAACGCTGACAACAACCAGCCGTCGGCCGACGACACGGAGAACGACTCGGGCGTTGACGACTGATTTGGTCTGGTAGAGAAAATTCACCACACCAGTCGGGGGACCGGGCCACGCCCGGTCCTTCGACCTCTGTCGTACTACCTGTAAGGCCCGATCAGCTTTGCCAGTGCGTCGAGCTTGGTGAGAGCGGGGGCACGGCCGTCGGCGGGGACGTAGAAGATGGAGCGCTCTACCCCAACGCCCGCCGCACGTTCGATGTCCGCAGCGGTATCACGCGGATAGAAGCTCACCGGTACGTGGGCATGCCCTGACTCTGCCTCCATCTGGCGGAGCTCTGGGATGCGCTCGAGCGCCGCGCCTCGATTTGGCATCCACTCGTCTGCATAAGCGATGACCCGCTTCAACACATTGGGCCCGTTGCCGCCCAGGAGGACCGGGGGATGCGGCTTGCTGACCGGCTTCGGCCAGCACCACATCGGTCCGAAATCAACCATCTCGCCGTGATACTCGGCCTCGTCCTGCGTCCAGATGGCTTTGACAGCCTCCACCCGCTCTCGGAGGAGCTTGAACCTCGTCTCGAAGGCGGTGCCGTGGTCCGCCATCTCCTCTCGGTTCCATCCGGCGCCCACGCCGAAAAGCAAGCGCCCGTTGGAGATGCAGTCGAGGCTCGCCGCCTCCTTGGCGGTGTGGATGGGGTCGCGCTGGATCAAAAGACAGATGCCAGTGCCCAGGAGCAGCGACTTGGAGGCAACCGCCGCCGCGGTCAGGGCCACGAATGGATCCATGGTGTGCATGTACATGCGCGGCAGCTCCCCTCCCGCGGGGTAAGGAGTGGCCCGACTCGTGGGTATGTGGGAGTGCTCCGCCACCCACAGCGACTCGAAGCCCGCCTCCTCCACCAGTGGTGCGAGCTCGGTCATCGAGATCGCGTGGTCGGTCGGAAAGATCGCGATCCCGAACTTCACGAAACTAATCGTGCATCACGAAGCCAAGGAGAAAGGGCCGGAGCGACCGGCCCTTGGTACCGACTCGAGCCCTACTTGCTTGGAGAAGCCGCCGGCGACGCCGATGAACCGCCGCCGCCTGAGCTCGGCATTGGCGATGTCACCGCCGGGTTGTTCTGCGTGGTGGTGGGAACGGCACTGCCGAACCAGTTCCACCGGGTGAAGCCGAAGAACAGCAGGATCAGCACCAGCAGCGCGATCATCGCGGCTGCGATGCCTGCCCCGGCACCTGATACGTCCCCACCCGTTTCGACCACCTCGGTTCCAGCGGGACTCCAGTAGCGCCGCACGCTGTACCCGCCCGCGCCCAGGAGCGCAGCGAGCACGATCACGACCAGGATGATGAAAAGCAAAGTCCCCAAAAGAGCCAAGACCTCCTGAATGAATTCGCCACGGCGGCCATGCCGCCTGTAAAGAAAACGCACACGGGGCAGGGCTCTACGCGGTCGGAGATGCGCGGGCTCGGGCGCATTGCGCCTTCGCCTTCGCGTGAGAACGGGCTCTCTACCTGCCCAGGCGAGCTCTGACAGTTGAGAGCGGTCGCTCGAGCCGTTCGCTGACCGAGTCGGGCAGTGCCTGCTTCAGGCGGACGGTGAGCGGGCGCGGGCGCCGCCGGCGGGTGATCATGACCACCGCGCCGATCGCAACCAGCGCGCCAAGCGCGACCGCAAGCACAGTCCAACGGTGGCGGGCGACCACGGGCCGGTACTGATCGAGCTTCTCGATCCCGCTCTCGACGCTGTCCCGCACCACCTTCACGCGATTCTCGATATCGGCGGTGGAAGGTTTCATCGTCTAGTCGTCAACGCACTGGTCCGAAGCATTACCGATGGCGCCGCGTTGATCCTTTGTGGAACCAGCCCCGAATCCGGTCCGGCCGGTGCCGACCACGATCGACCGCCGGCTGTTCGTGCTCCTCCACGAGCTGCCGCACTCGCCGGTCAGCGATCGCTACGGAAGCATGGTCTCAGACGTCGGCGAGGGCCTTGGCTGGGTCGTTGCCGGCATCGGGCTGGTGTGGCTGGGCGGAACCAGAGGCCGGCGGGCAGGGATCGCCGCCGCCCTGGCGCCACTGACAGCCACATACCTGGTGCAGCGGCTCATGAAACCTGTGTTTCGCCGGCGGCGCCCGTTCGTGGACCGCGAAGTGCTCGTGGTTGGGATCAAGCCGGCCGACGCCTCGTTTCCCTCCGGGCACTCAGCCGCGTCATTCGCGGCCGCCACCGCGCTGTCCGTGTTTTACCCGTCAGCGGCTCCGCTGACCTTCTCACTGGCCACCGGCGTCGGGCTTTCGCGTGTGTACCTGGGACACCACTTTCCAAGCGACGTCGCAGTCGGGGCCGGCATCGGCGCCGCCATCGGCGGGGTGATCGCATGGGGCTTGAAATCCCTCCGGCTCGAGGCGGGATTGGGCCCGATCTCGCCGCCGAGCCAGGCTAAGTAACCCTCTCTTCTCAGGCATTACCGAGATAGAGCCATTCGGCGAGCGCCGGACACCGGCGGATCGCAAAGGAGGTATCACGGATGCTCGTTGCGCTGATCGTGCTGATCCTGCTCCTGATCTTGTTCGGGGGCGGAGGTCTGCTTGCTACGTCGCTCAACTTCCTGTGGTGGATCCTGATCATCGGGCTCGTCCTATGGGTGCTCGGATTCTTCTTCCGGGCAGCTGAGGGCGGCGGCCGCTGGTACTACTGGTAAGCGACTAACCCGTTTCGGGTCACGAAGCGCCTGGCGCCATGTGGCGCAGGCGCTTTCCCGTGGTCGGCTACGCCTTGCGCCACTTGAGACGCGTGCCCAGCCGCTGCTCGAACGCCGCCACCACCTCACCTTCGTGCGCGTGGCGGCTCAGGGAGGCTTTGCTGAAGACGAGCTCGCCGTCGAGGCTCACCTCGAAGCGACCTTTGCTTCCGCTACGCAGCTCGACACCGCGAAGGACTGGGGCCCAGCCGTCCAGGATCTCGGCGGCCAGGCTCACGGCCCGGTCCAGATAGTCTCAAGGGACGCAGTACTCGATCACTGCGTCGTGGCGGGGATCGATCATCAACTGCTCGCTACCGCGGAGCCGGCGTCGTTATTCCGAACGCGGCGCGCATCCTTCGGCCGCGCAGCAAAAGGATGACCGCCAGCGGCAGCGCGAGATTCACCAGCAGGGCCACAGGGCCTTTGTTCGCGCCCAGAGGGCTTGCGAGCAGCAGGACCGAGGCCACGAGCGTGATCCACTCCAGGATGAGGGTCAGTCGTCGGGCCCACTTGCGGTGGCGGACCAAACCGATGGCAAGCCACGTGGTTGCGCCGGCGAGAGCGATCGACACCGCCCCGAGGACGAGCATGAAGACCTCGCCGCCGAGAACGAATGGCAGCGCCGAAAGACCGGCCGTCGCCCAGAAAGTGGCCTGCAGCACGAGGAGGACGAAAGCGGCTTCAGGTCTGCTGGTTTCGTCTGTCATCTCTTTCATGTCCTGTCGATCGCGGCGACCAGTTTGTCGTCGATGTCAACCGCGAATGGCCCTGTAGGGTTGTCGACGATCCACACGTGAAGCATCGGCGGCGCGCTGATGTCGATGGCCCCGAGGGGACAGATCGCGAACGGCGTCATCAGGCTGAACTCGAACCCGAAAGGCGTGAAGCAGATGTTCTCGTGCTGGTGCCATGCCGTCAGCGGCCCGCCGGGATCAGGTCCGAACTCGTTCAGGCGTGGCATCTGGAACATCGCGCCCAGCAGCACCGGGCCGTGGTGTGAGTTGGCGTAGACGAGACCCTGCGGGTGCTTTGGGTCCATCACGTAGCCGGCCTTCACGTAGGCCTGGTTCATCCAGTGCGTCGAAGGCATGTTGTCGGGCCCGCCTGGCCTGTATCCCGCAGCCCACGCCGCCCGCCAGTCCTGGTACCGCCTGAGCGCCGCCACAGTGTCCTCGTAGAGCTGAGTGGCAGCCGCCTTTTGAGCGCGTGTCGGCACCGCGTTCGTCGACTGAAGCAACGCACCCGCGTGGGCGTGTCTCTCGTCAGGATGCGCCAGGTCGGTGATCCAGACCGACGCTCCACTCAAGACGATGAGCACGGGCAAGCCCGCCGCGAGCAGAGCCCAGTACCACGTTCGATCGCGCTTGCGCCTCTCCATCCGGGCTGGGACCAGGATCATCCCGAGTGCTGTCAGCTCGATGAGCTTGGTCGCGAGCCCAACCTGGTCGGGACCTTCCAGGCCCGCCACCACGTAGACCAGGTAGCCCAGCACCGTCAGGACGATCAGCGCCGACGACTCGAGGCGCCACCAGCGCCGCTCGACCAGCACGGCGAGGGCGATGAACGCGACACCGTTGAAGAAAAACAGCCCCGACGTGATCGGGTCCGTCTCGAGGTGATTCGGGATCAGGGCCAGGTGGATCGCACCCGTGATCGCCATCAGCACGACAGCGATCTGCGTCGTGATGGGAAGGCGCCGATGCGGGGCACTCAGCCGAACCAATGCCAGAGCCACCGGCAGCATCAACAGTCCCGCGACCAGCCCAACCGCATGTGACGGTTCGATGTCGAACATGGCGCCAGTGTCGGGGCGGCAGCTAAGAAGGCGATAAGAGCGGGATGTCGACGAAGAATCCCGCGCCACCGGTCGGGCCGTCGGTGGCGATGATCCTGCCCCCATGCTGCTCGGCGATCCAGCGCGCGATGGCGAGACCCAGCCCCGCGCCACGTTCGGTTTTGACCGCATCCGCGCGATCCGCATCGACCTTGTAAAAGCGCTCGAAGATCCGCTCCCTTTCCGACGCGGGCACACCCTTGCCGTCGTCTGCCACCATCAGCCGCGCCCAGCTGCCTTCCTCGTGGAGCGTCACCACGACAGCGGCGCGGGCGTGGCGGACAGCGTTGTCGATCAGGTTCCACAGCAGCTGTCTCAACGCATCGGGGTCGCCCGCGACCGGAACCTCGGCCGCCTGCAGAGAGAACGTGGTTCCGTCGTGAAGCGACGCGGCCTGACGCACCACTTCCGCCACCAGCGGCCGCAGCTCTACTGGCGCCAGCTGCAGCTTCAGCCCCGAGTCGGCGCGCGCCAGCGTCAACAGCCGGTCGGTGAGTCTCGCCATCCGGTCGCTCTCGCCCGCGATGTCCGCCGCCGCGGATCTGCGAACGTCCTCGCCAACGTCAGGGCCATGAACGAGCAGGCCGGCGTTGCCCTGGATGGTGGCCAGCGGCGTCCGCAGCTCATGAGAGGCGTCCGCGACGAACCGGCGCTGCGCGTCGAGAGCGGCCGCCACCTTGCGATAGGCGTCCTCAAGCGCCTCGAGCATGCGGTTGAAGCTGGCCGACAGCAGCGCGACCTCGTCGCGACTCCTGCCGGCCGCGAGCCGGCGACTGAAATCACGCGTCCTGGCGATCTCATCGGCGGTGCCTGCCACGACTCGCAGCGGGCGCAGCGCGCGACCGGCAACCAGCCATGACGCCAGCAGCGCGGCAAGCAGCGCCGGCACCGCGGAAACGACCAGGAAGACCAGCACGCCGGACAGATTCGACGCGGGGACGCGCGTCGACTGCCCGGTGACCACGTAACCGTGGAAATACGGAAGCGCATACATCCGCAATTGCGTTCCCTGCTTCGAATCGCCGCCAGTCGCGAACGCGCCGTGATGCGAGCTCGCCTGGTCGAGCAAGCCGGCGGGTATGGGCGGTGGCGTGCCGTTGAGCTGGGCGGTGGTGTACAGGGGCAGGCCGTTCGTGTCGAGAACCTCGAGGTAGATATCAGTGCTGCTGCCCAGGTCGGCGGGCGCAATGGCCGGTTGTGCCGTGAAGCTCGTACCCTCCAGCGCGTGCGCAGCGGACTGCGCTCGAGCCCGCAGCGCGTCGTCCTGATTGGAGCTGACGCTGCGAGACAGCAGGGCATAGAGCAGCCCACCAAAGATCAGTAGCGTCAGCGCGACGACCGCGGCGCCGAACAGCGCCAGCCTCAGGCGTAGAGACACGGCTTTAGGCTTCGCGGAGCGAGTAACCGGATCCGCGCACGGTATGCAGCAGTCGCGACTCGCCGCCTTCCTCCAGCTTCTGCCGGACATAACCCACATAGACGGCGACGACGTTGTCGTTCTCGGGTTCATCCGCCCACACCGCGGCAAGCAGCTGCTCACGCGTCAGAACCTGGCGCGGATGTCTCATGAAATGGGCCAGCAGCTCGAACTCCGTGGCCGTGAGCGAGAGCTGCCGGACGCCCCTCCAGGCGGTGCGGCCGGCCGGCTCGAGCACAACATCGGCGAAGCGAAGCCTGTCTGCCGGGCGCGTCCTTCGGAGCAGCGCCCGCACCCGCGCCAGCAGCTCCTGATATGCGAACGGCTTGACCAGGTAGTCGTCAGCGCCGCTGTCCAGGCCGCGCACACGTTCCTCGGTTCCGCTCAGGGCGGTGAGCATGAGGATTGGGAACTGGGCGGTCTCGCGAAGGCGCCGGCAGACTGTGATCCCGTCTGCGCCGGGCAGCATGACGTCGAGCACCGCCAGGTCCGGAGGGCGCAGCTTGGCCCGGCGCAACGCGTCCAGGCCATCGCCCGCGACCTCCACCTCGTGTCCCTCCGCCACCAGCACGCGTTCCAGCGTTGCGGCCAGCCGAGCGTCGTCCTCGACGACGAGCACGCGTGGTGGGGCGGACATGGTTGGAGTTATAAGCGGCCGGATACGGATTAGATAAGAAAAAGAGAAAGAGGTTTAGGCGGTTTCCTCTTCGGTCTGGGCTGCCGCCGCAGGCGGGGCGACATCGGGGCGGCTGAGCGCGATCGCGACCTTCAGCTGCTCCAATGCGCCCTGCGTGTCGCCTCGACGCTCGAGCACCTGCGCATAGGCGGCACGACAGCTCACGACCCGGTCGCTGAGTCCGGCTCGCTCAAGGATCCCAATCGCCGCCGCGAACTGGCGGTCCGCCTCCGCGTGGCCACCGCTCATCTCCGCCACGCGGCCGAGGTCCTGGTGGGCCTGGGCGATGCTGCCGTGCTGGTTGTTCTTTTCGCTCAGTGCGAGCGCCTCGTGGATGCGCCTGACGGCGCCGTCCGGGTCATGGTCGACGAGGTCGATCTCCGCGAGGCTCAAAAGGACGTGGCTCTTGCCGACCTCCACGCCCATCTCGTCGCAGATCCCAAGCGAGCGGTTGAGGTGCTCGCGTGCCTGGTCGATCTGACCCTGCCTGAAGAGAACAAGGCCGAGGTTGTTCTCGGCCCGCGCGACCGAGAGCCGGTCATGCAGGAGCTCGTGAATTGTGATCGCCTTCTGTGCGAACACGCGCGACCGCGACAGGTCGCCCAGGTGTTCGTAGGCGATGCTCAGGTCGTTGTACATCTTGCCGACGCGGCTCAGATCCTTGAGCTCCCCGGCCACGTCGACCGCCTGGGAGTAGTACTCGACAGCCTGGGGGTAGCGGTGCATACCGACGTGGATGGCGCCGAGACGCCCGAGGATGCGAGCTTCCAGGGCTCGGTTGGCCGGCCGCAGCCGGCGACAGGCATCGAGAGCCGCCTCGGCAGTCGTCAGGGCGGACTTTTCCTCGAGAAGATGCAGGGCAGCGGCTTGACAGTCCATGCATTCGACCACCATCCACCGGTCTCCCGACGCCTCGAAAGTAGCCTGGGCTTCCCTCAGCTCGCGCAGGGCGGCGTGTGGAACGGCTCGGGCCACCTGGGCACGCGCGACGTAGAAGGCGGCCCAGGCGCGGTCGACAACGTCGACGGCAGCCGACTTGGCCGTCTCCGCCTGCTCCAACAGGTCATCGAAGCGTTCGGCGGCCGCAAGCTCACGCAGCTTGTCGAGGTCCAGGCGACCGCCGGCGAGGGCGGCGCCCTCCGAGTCCAGAAAATAGTCCAGGGGTTTGCCCGTGCGCGCTGCGATCAGCTGAACCGTTGGCAGCGTGGGCCTTGTCTTGCCGGTCTCGGCCAGGAAGATGGCGGTGCGGCTGATCTTGCCGGAGGCCACCTGGCCAAGCGAAAGGCCAGCGTCGGCCCGCGCCTGGCGGATGGAGCCGGGTCGTACGGAGAGGCCGGGAAGCCGGCGGCGCTTGCCGGCCGCGGGCGACGTGACTACCACACCGATCGACAGCCTAACAGCCGCCCTACATAACAGCAAGCCCGCCGGCGTTCCCTTGACAAATTTGCCTCTCTTAGTGTCCGGACGGCCAGCTGTCCGCCGCCACCGTCATCGCCGTCACGACTACGGCCGACACGGCGAACATCAACGAGATCAGAAAACGGCGCATGGGACTCCTCCTTGCGGGTTGTCCGTCCCGGCGGGACGGGAGGAGCCCAGTAGAGACTCAACTGTGTCACCTGTCAAGCAATACATAACAAGTGTCACAGAGGCCCGCTGGCTAGCGAGGCTGAATTCACCAAGGCCTGCTTATACTTGACAGCGGGCAACGTCACTTTACAAGGGGGCTACTGGTTGGGTGAACCTGCTGAGGCGGAAGGCGTGAGCTGGCTGACCGACCTTGGCGAGGAGGACGTCTCCGCCGCCATCCTCGACCGGCTGACTGACGCGCGCCTTGGGCCCGAGGCCATCCTCGGCTCGGTCACCAGCTCCCTCAGCCGGCTCCGCCCCGGCACCTGGGTTGCCGTGCTGCTCGACAAAGATCCGCGGAGCCTGCGCATAGTGACTGCGAATCAGGGCGATCCGCTGATGAGTCGCTATGTCGAGGACATGTACGCGTCGGGCATCGGCTCGGAGTTCAACCTGGCGACCAAGGTGATAGAGACAGGCGAGCCTTTTGTGCTGCCACCAGTCCCGCTGGACGAGTTCTTCGAGCTTCTCAATACTGACGTCCGCGACTACGTGGCCATGAAGACTCCCCCCATGTCTTCCCAGCCGCGCAGGGTGGCCGCCGCCCTGGTGCCGATGAGGTCGCGGGGTGCGACGGTCGGAGCTCTCGGCGTGTTCGACTCCAGCCAGGCGTCCCGGTTCACCCAGCCGGAGATCGACTGGATCCAGGCGATAGCCGATCGAACCGGGGTGGCGGCCGAGAACGCGCAGCTCTACGCGGATGCCTCACGCCGCCTGGTGCGCTTGACTGCCCTTCGAAGCATCGGCCTTGCCATGTCAGGCAGCCCCGACCTCCGGCTCACCCTCCAGGTGATCCTCGACCAGGCCCTGAGCGGCCTTGCGGTCGATGCGACCGACCTGCTGCTGCTGGAGGACTCCGGGACCACGCTCGCTGTCGCCGTTCAAGCCGGCTTCCAATCAACCTCGATTCCTGCCTACAGGCTGCCCGTCGACGACCGCCTGCCTGGCAGGCTCCTCCGCAGACCACAGGTCGAGTCAGTCACCGAGAGCTCGGCGTTGTCGCAGTTCAGGCGCCGGACGCTGTTCGCTCGCGAGGGCTTCCGGGCCTACTGCGCAGCACCACTCGTCGCGCGTGGCATTGCGATCGGTGTGCTCGAGGTCATGCACCGATCCGCGCTCCATCCTGACGAGGAATGGGTGGCATTCCTCGAGGCCCTGGCGTCATATGCCGCCATTGCCATCGACGGGGCCAGGATGCACGAGCGTCTCGAGTCCGCCCCTCGACCGAGCCGGGTGGCAGGTGATCGAGGGCCACGGCTGAGCCCGCTCGAGCGCCAGGTCCTGGGCTTGCTGGTCGAAGGAACAACCAACTCTGCGATCGCTCAGGCAGTGCACCTGAGCCAGAGCACTGTCAAGTTCCACGTCAGGCAGATCCTGCAAAAGGTCGGCGCAGGCAACCGGACGGAGCTGGCCCGGGTCGTCACACGAGAGGGCTGGCTGTAGCCCTGTTGACCGTTAGGTCAATGTTAATTGACCACTTGACGTCGATTTACACCTTTGGAGAGAGGCGCACCCCGAGTGCGAATTCATAGCGTGAGGCTGGCGCACTCGAGGCGCACAGGTGATGGCTGCCCACACTGCGACCTCAATCGGCTGGGCCCAGGCGAGCGCCCGGGATCACGCGGCGGTCGCCTGCCCGGAAATCGCAACGGAGCAGCTCGCAGTGCGCTACCGCGTCGGGGCCGTGGCGGTCACGGTTCTGGCCCTGGTCGCGATTGCCGCGCCGCTTTTCCTCGCGGTGAGGTTGCTGGTGGATCCGATCGCCGTGGCCCTGGCCTTTTCCTGAGTTCCGTCATGGCGCCGACAAGTTCAGTTAGATGGGGTCCGCGCGGGTTGGCGACTCCTAAGATCCTGTTGGAGAAGCTGGACGCGATCGGCGCCGGCGCCGATTTCGGACCTGCCCACATGGCCAAGTCGGAAGGGAGAATGCGCACCGTCACGGTGCCCCGACTGGGGTACATCAGCGCCGAGGCCTGGCGCGGATTCGGCGCACCTTTTCCGCGGCACCTCATTGGGTTGCGCCAGTGACCAACTCGATTGGCCGCCAGCCGACCTACTCCGCGCCTCTGGTGCTGGTCGTCGATGACGGTGAGATGAACCGCGCCCTGGTCGAGGCCTACCTCGGCGATCTCGACTGCCGGATCCGCACGGCAGAGGATGGCCCGACGGCGCTGGCCGCCATCGACGCCGAAAGTCCCGACCTCGTCCTGCTCGACGTACAGATGCCCGGCATGGACGGCTATGAGGTCTGCCGGCGTATCAAAGCGCGCCCACGGGGCCGGCTTTTGCCCGTGGTCATGATCACCGCCCTCGACCATCCGAAGGACAGGGTGCTCGCGCTCGAGGCGGGCGCCGACGACTTCATGAGCAAGCCTGTCGACCGCGTCGAGCTCGTGGCGCGTGTCCGCTCGGCGCTGCGGCTGAAGGCGCTTTACGACAACCTGGACAGCGCCGACCAGGTGATCTTCTCGCTCGCGGCCGCGGTCGAGGCGAAGGACGCGTATACCGAGCGGCACACCCATCGAGTCGCCGAGACTGCGCGACACGTCGGCGAGAAGATGGGGCTGTCGGAGCGGGCGCTGGACGCGCTCTATCGCGGCGGCA
The DNA here is from genome assembly GCA_005881025.1 of Chloroflexota bacterium. Classification (GTDB taxonomy): domain Bacteria; phylum Chloroflexota; class Dormibacteria; order Dormibacterales; family Dormibacteraceae; genus CF-54. The sequence goes on from VBFO01000034.1 coordinate 12,480, forward strand.
TCATTCACGACATCGGCAAGATCGGGGTCCCCGACGCCGTGCTGCTGAAGCCGGGACCGCTCGACGCGCGCGAGCTCGCATCCATGCGCATGCATCCGATCATCGGCGAGAGCATCGTGAGGCCGCTTCGCTCTGGTGCGAGCCTGCTCCCGATCATCCGCCACCACCACGAGCACTTCGACGGGGGCGGGTACCCCGACGGTCTTGCGCGGAGAGCTATCCCCCACCTCGCCAGGATCGTGGCGGTGTGTGACGCGTACGACGCTCTGGTGACCGACCGGCCTTACCGCCGGGCCAAATCGGTCGACGAGGCCATCGCAATCCTGAACGACGGCGCCGGCCACCAATGGGATCCCGAAGCGGTGGAGGTGCTGACGTCAGAGATGTCGAACATGAGGACGCTCGGGGTCGCCTGAGTCGCGATGAACGACATAGTCGCTTTCATGCAGAACGTCGACGCGGCGGCATTTGTACTGCTCGGCGTCGCAGTTGGCATCACGTGGCTCAGGAACCGCGACGGCTCGACGGGCTGGCTCGCGCTCGCCATCGTTCTGCTGTCACTCGTCATCGCCGCGGGACGTGTGCCGGCGCTTCTGCATTTCACGCCACCGCTGCTGTCCCAGCTCAGCCTTCTCGGTTTTGTCGGATCGGGCTACGCACTTTTCCGCTACCGCGGCTCGTTGATACCACTGTCCAGTCGATGGCACGTCGTAGTCGTCGCTTTGATGGCGGTGGTCACGCTCGCATACATCGTCGCCACCGCAGTGAGCGCGCCCGCCGCGGTACTGCTGTGGGCCGCGATCGGGCTCATCCTGGTCTGGTCGGCGACGGTGATCGAGCCCGTCATCAGGTTCTGGCTGGTCGCGCGCGGCCTGCCCGCGGTTCAGTCGTGGCGCCTGCGGTCGCTCAGCCTCGGCTTTGCGGGCCTGGTCGCGCTGCTCCTGTTCCTGATCGCACTGCTCGGCGCCGGGGCGAGGACGACCAGT
>VBFO01000035.1:0-444 GCA_005881025.1 Chloroflexota bacterium
TGATGTCGCGTGCTTCCGCCCCATGTAACCGCGTAGCCGTCGATGTAGTAGGACCAATAGCCGCCTCCAACGTCGGTGATGTAATCCGTATGCGAACTGTTGTTGGCCGAAATAGCGTGGCTCCAAACGACCGTTGTGTTCTCGGCGATGTATTCGCCGTACACGCCGCCTGAGGACCTTACCCCCATCTCTAGTAGGTCGCGGTTTATGAGGGTGAACCAGATTACCTGGCCAACCTGAACGGCATCGCCGAGGGTGATTGATGCGGAGTTCCACTGCGCCCACATAGCACTGGCATGCACATTTGTATTGTTGCCGGCCTCTGCCCAGCAGGTGGCAAGCGAGGTATCGCAGCCCGTCGTGGCACTAACCGGAGTGGCGCCGAGGCTGAACAACCATAAAGACAACAGCGCTGCAATTAGTAGTTGAGGCCATCGAGAAAAA
>VBFO01000035.1:555-13584 GCA_005881025.1 Chloroflexota bacterium
ATCGGCGGAAGCTGACAGCGTTCGGGCCGGGATACCGGATTCGCGAAAGGCGTGCGGCCAGTTCAGAGGACAGCACCAATGCATCGAACTCCTCGATGGGTCACGACGTTAAGTGGTGTTGTAGTTGCGCTGTTGGCGCTAGTCATAGTCGTGGGACTTGTATTCGCTCGTCACCTCAATCCGACGAAATCCGCACCCAGTGCGACTTGCGGTTCAACCGCGGCATCGGTGCCGCCTAGGGGTGCTATCAAGGGGATGGTTACCGAGAGCCTCGTTAGATCAGCTGTAAACGTAGGCGGCCTCACGGTCGGATCAGACGGCAACATTTGGATGCTGGCCAGTACGACCGAGATGGGTTCGGTGTCGGTGATACTTAAGATCACGACCGCCGGCATGTTCACGGACTACCCGATCCCGAACCAGTACCCATCTGTCGCTGGATTAACCCTTGGCGCCGATGGCAATCTTTGGTTTCTCGAGAGTCAGGGCGGGGCGCCAGTCACGACAGGCGCCCGGGATGTGAACCAAAGCATCGTCGCTGAGGTGAGCCCATCCGGAAGGTTTAGTGAGTATCCACTCGCGACGTCCTTCATGACTCCGTCCGCAATGACAACCGGACCAGATTGCAACCTTTGGATTGCGGATGTTGGGACCAACGATGTGGTCCGGATTTCAAACGGGACTGCGAACCGTTACCAGATTCCAACGCCAAATAGTGATCCGACGGCCATCGTGTCCGGAGCGGACGGAAACCTCTGGCTCGCCGAGTCAGACGCGGGTCGGATTGCGAGAGTAACGACATCCGGGAACATCACCGAGTTTCCGACCCCGGACGGCAGCGAGCCGTGGGGCATCGCTTCAGGTCCCGACGGAAACCTTTGGGTCAGCGCCTCACAACGTATGCTGCCAGGCGGGCCAGGCGAAGTCTTCAAAATGACTACGTCTGGGGCATTCACCAGTTACCCGATCCCAAGTGCGAAACGCCTCGCTAGCCAAGAGTTGCTACGCGACCCGCGGCCAGGGATGATCACACCAGGCCCGGACGGGAACCTGTGGTTCATCGCTTTGAACAACCTGGACCGGATCACGACCTCCGGTGTCATCACGCAATTTCTCATCCCGCCTTTGGCAAACGACACCGGCAGTTCACTAGGGTCGATTGTCTCCGGGCCCGCCGATAGCATCTCGTACATCGGCGAGAGCACGTCGAGCGCTCGTGAGCAACCGATGGTAGGGAGCCTGACGTAGTCGTCCTCGCTCGTCGTGTCGGCGATCCTGCCGTTTCGTGCGTGCGTTCGAGCAGTTTTTGGTCGGGCTGTGTCAAACGGCGAATTCGCAACCCGCAACGATAAGGGACCGGTTCGCGTTATATGAGCCACGGCCCACCCCGCCCCCGCATGGAGGCGCTTCGGTAGCAGCACGCAGGTGACGGCCGGGATGAACCTGGCCTGAACACGACGTCAGTTCTAGACTCTTGCGATGGAACAGCCGCCCGAGACCAGCACCGGTTGGGGTGCTGGCAAGCACGCTGTCGAGCTGTACGTCCGTACGTACACGACCATGCTGCAGAGCTCGGGCGAGATCAAGATCGACTCCCTCGTGCAGACCCACATCCGGATGGGTTCAGTTCTGCACCCGCTCGCGGGCCAGCCACAGAGCGATATGGGCGCGCTCCTCTACGGAGTGCGCCGGCTGCCGCGCGCGATCGAGCGCTGCCGCCACGTCGTCATGGGCCAGAGCGCCCAAGGCTTCCGGGCCGTGCTCGGCGCAGACATCCTGGACTGGCAGCCGGTCAAGGCTCCGGCCCGGCGCCGGCGCTGGTACCAGGATGGCAACGCCACCCTCGCGGTCCTCATCGCATCCACCTCGGACATCGATGACCTCGTGCCCTCACTGGTCGCCTACCAGATCGAATGGAACAAGCTCCACCGATCCCTGCAGGACGTCGATCTGGCCGACGAGCCCGCCCGCCAGGCCGCCGGAGCCAGTGAGGATGACTGGCAGCGGCTCCACGAAGCATGGGGCGCCACGTTCGATGCCACCCTCGAGGCGGTCAAGCAGGACGAGTGTCACATCGGTCTGCGCATGATCGGCGGCAGCCACCTCGGTTACGCGCGAATGGCGAGCCGGTGGTGGCTTCCCATCGCCGCGGCGATGGACGAGCTGAAGGTGCGCGAGTCCCCCGTGTACTTCGTCTCCTCCAACTCCCACAGCCTCGTCAACGTGCTCAGCGGTACGGCGGGCGATTTCGAACCCGAGATCCTCGAATGGACCCGCAACAACGACCCCGACCTCGAGGAGGAACGCCAAAAGCTGGAGCTCGGGCATAGCCGCGCGTCGCGTCAGAACTGGCTCTACTTCGGGGCGCGCCAGGTCTTCGACCAGCATCAGGACCGCGAGCGGTTGCGCAAGCGCCGGGTCGAGATCGAGGCCGCGCGCGGTATACGGCACATCCCCGCGCGCGGGACCGGAGTCGACAGCGCCGCCCAGATCTTCAAGCTGTGCGCACTTGACGCGTCCGCGATCGACCCTCGGGTTGGTGCCGTCGACGTGGAGAGGCTGCGCGCAACCGATGCCTGCATCCTCAATGTGGACTACCCCCTCGGTCACGCCGCCTACCACATACTCCGCCAGGTGGCCGAGAACGCATCCTGGGTCGCCGGCGTGTACGTGATGGGCAAGGCCGCGACTCTTAACTCAGACGTCGGTGACGTGATGATCCCGAATGTTGTCTACAACGAGCACTCAGGCAACACGTACTGGCTGGACAACGCGCTCTCTGCTGCCGACGTGCAGCCGCACCTCGTCTACGGCTCTGCGGTGGACAATCAGCGTGCGGTCGCAGTACGCGGCACGTTCTTGCAGAACCGGGACTACCTCGAGTTCTATTACCAGGGGCATTACACGGTTGTCGAGATGGAGGCCGGCCCGTACCTCGACGCGTGCTATGAGATCGGCCAGCCCGATCGCTATCCGCTCAACGAGAGCGTGAACATGGCGCGGATCAACTTCGACCTGGGCATCGTCCACTACGCATCGGACACGCCGTACACGCAGGCACGCACGCTCGGCGCGCGCGGCTTGAGCTATCGGGGGATGGACTCGACGTATGCGGCGGCTATCGCGCTGGCCCGCCGGATCCTGCAGCGCGAGGGCGTGCTGAAGACGTAACTATCACGTGCTCGTGCGGGTGGTTGTGCGCACCCGCGCCGTGCTCGATGTCCCCGCATGGATGACAGCTCTCGACCTGGATCGTCGTATGTCCGATGGAGAACCGATCGCACAGGCGCTGCTCGAGGTCGCGCACCAGGTGCTCGGCGTCGCCGAGAGGGCAATCATCGACCACGACGTGCGCGCTCAGGGCCATCGCCTCTGATGACAGCGCCCAGACATGCAGGTCGTGCACTCCGATCACCTTCTTTGTGCCGGTGATCTCGTGCGTCACGGTCGCGAGGTCGATCTCGCGTGGTGTGCCCTCCATCAGCAGGTTCACAGTCTCGCGCACGATGCCCCAGGCGCCGTAGGCGATGAGGGCCGCGATTCCAATTGAGAGCAGGGGGTCGATGTAGAGCCAATGGGTGAGCAGGATGACCATCCCGGCGATGACGACCCCGATTGACGCTGCAACGTCCCCCGTCACATGCAGCAGGGCCGCACGCATGTTGAGGTTTGCGGTGTGACCGCGCAGCCCCAGGACAACGTAGCTGTTGATGGCGATTCCCACCAGCGCTGCGACCACCACGATGCCGCCCTGCACCGGCTCCGGAGCGGCCAGCCGGCGGACCGCCTCGTAGCCGATGGCCAGCACTATCACGACCAAGGCCGCCGAGTTGAGCAGCGCCGCAAGAATGGTCGCGCGCTGGTAGCCGTAGCTGCGGCGCTGGTCGGCGGGGCGCCGGGCCTGCTGGACCGCGAACCAGGCCAGGCCGAGGGCGAAAACATCGATCAGCACATGGCCGGCGTCGGAGAGAAGAGCCAGTGAGTGGGACGCCAGGCCGCCCGCGAGCTCCACCAGGAGCACGACAAAAGTGAGCGCGAAAGCCCGCTTCAGGCCTACCTGGCGACCGGCTGTTCTCTCCACCAATTCATCGTACCCACGGGGCTCAAATTCCTATCTAAAACGCGACGACGCCATCCAACCTGCTTTTGTGCGCAAAAGGAGGAAACTCGGCCCGAATAACGCGCTTTTGTGCAGAAAGGCGGTCATCTCCACCACGCGTCGCCCCGCTCGAGGTACGCCAGGAGCATCCCGTGGCGCAGGCCCTGGTGGCTGATCGCCAGCACCGCCAGGCCGTACCAGTCGAGCAGCAGGAGCAGGACCTCGACGCCCCCTCGCATCGCCTTGACCCGGTTGGCCGGCAGCCCGACCCGCGCCGACACGTCAGCCGCGCGGTCGCCGTCGAGTCGCTTCTCGCAGTGGAGCAGGTCGGCGGCCGTCAGCACCGCAGGCGGATTTCGCCTGGTCAGAATCAGCGGTAGGTTCGACGCCGTGCCGCCGGTGGCGACCAGCTTCTCGACATCGCCGTCGGGCGCCTGCGCCAGCTCGCGCAGCGCCGCCTTTCGCAGGCGCGCCCGCTCCTCGGGGCGGGGCGGGTCGGCCAGGAACGTGCTCGCCAGCACGCCGGACCCGATGGTTAAGGTGTTCGAACGGACCAGCTCCCGGCCGCGGCCGATGGCGACCTCGGTTGAGGCCCCACCCAGGTCGACCATCACCCACTCGCGCTTGGCGGCATGCCGGCTGGCGACACCCAGGAAGCTGAGCTCGGCCTCACGCTGGGCTGAGACGATTTGCACCGGCGTGCCGATCGCCACACCGGCCTGGCGCGCGAACTCTTCTCCGTCCGAGGCCTGACGGACGGCCTGCGTGGCGCTGGCGATCAGCTGGTCGTAGCGGTGAGCGGCGGCACGCGTCAACACCGACCGAAGGGCTCGAATAACGGCCCGCGAGCGAGAGCCGATGGCTCCGGTGCGGACAACGTGCGGTCCAAGCTCCGGCATCTCGACGTAGTGGGCGACGTCCTCGAGCCGCCCGCGCACGACGTCGGCGACCAGCACGTGAACCGTATTGCTGCCGATGTCTACCGCGGCGAGCCTCACGAGCGGAGAGTGACACAATCTGCATCCGTGGCGGCCAAGAAGGGGACCCGTATGGAAAAGGATTCGATGGGCGAGATGGAGGTTCCCGCCGACGCCTATTACGGCGCCTCCACTCAGCGTGCCGTCCTGAACTTTCCCATCTCCGGACAGCCTTTCCCACGGCGCTTCATCCGCGCATTGGGAATGGTCAAGAAGGCGGCCGCCCAGACCAACCGCGAGCTGGGGCTGCTGTCCCGAAGGCGGGCGCGAGCGATCACCGCAGCGGCACAGGAGGTGATCGAAGGCACGCTTGACGGCCAGTTCCCGATCGACATCTACCAGACCGGCTCGGGGACCTCGACCAACACCAACGCCAACGAGGTCATCGCCAACCGGGCCAACGAGATTCTGGCCGGAGTCAAGGGCTCGAAGGTCGTGCATCCAAACGACCACGTCAACCTGTGCCAGTCCTCCAACGATGTCATCCCCACCGCGATTCAGCTCTCGGCCGCGATGGCGATCAAGGACGAGCTGATCCCGGCCCTCGAGCAGCTGCGCAAGGCCCTCGATGCGAAGAGCCGCGAGTTCTGGCCGCTGGTCAAGACGGGCCGCACCCACCTGCAGGACGCGACACCGATCCGGCTCGGGCAGGAATTTCGCGGCTACGCAGGCCAGATGGAGGAGTCCGTGAGGCGCGCGCGCGCGGCCATCGAGGAGCTTGCGCGCGTACCGCTTGGCGGGACCGCTGTCGGCACTGGGCTCAACTCGCATCCCCAGTACGCGCGCCTCGCGTCAGTGAGGCTGGCCAAGGCCACAGGAATTCCTGTTCGCGAGACCTCCAACCATTTCCACGCCCAGGCGACGCTCGATGTGATGGTCGCCACGCATGGCGCCCTGCGCACGATCGCGACGAGCCTCTGGAAGATCGGTTCCGACGTAAGGCTGATGGGCACAGGGCCAATCGCGGGACTTGGCGAGCTGCGCTTGCCGGAAACGCAGCCCGGCTCGAGCATCATGCCCGGCAAGGTCAACCCTGTGATCGTCGAGTCGTTGACGATGGCGATCGCTCGCGTGTACGGTAACGACCTCACAGTCACGATCTGCGGCCAGTCAGGCAGCCTGTTCGAGCTGAATGTGATGATGCCGGTAGCCGGTGTCGCGACCCTGGAATCGATCGCGCTGCTCGCGGCCTCATCGCGTAACTTCGCAGAGCGTTGCATCGACGGGCTTCAGGCGACCGACCGTGGCCCAGAGCTGGTGGAGCGCAGCCCGATGCTCGCCACCGCGCTCAACCCTGTCATCGGATACGACGAGGCGGCGAAGATCGCTAAGGAGTCGATCCGCACCGGACGCTCGATTCGCCAGCTGGCGCGCGGCCGCGGCGTTTCGGAACCGGCCCTCACCAAGGTTCTCGACCTTGGCAAGATGACGAAACCAGGCCTGGAGGGACCAGGCGGGGGCGGCTAGTCACAGGCATGAAGGACCTGAGGCTGGATGTCGATCGAGGCGTCGCGACTCTCACCATCGACCGGCCCGAGGCTCGCAACGCGCTCGCCCCGCGCACCATGAACGAGCTCGCGCAAGCGCTCAAGGCTGTGCGAGCGACCCGCGCTCGGGTCATGGTCATCCGCGGCACTGGTGACAAGGCCTTCTGCGCCGGTGGAGACCTCAAGGAGCTCGAGAGGATGCGCTCGGCGGAAGAGGCGGCGTCAATGGCTCGCCACATGCGCACGACACTGGACGCGATCACGGAGACGAAGATCCCGGTCATCGCCGCCATTAACGGGGACGCCTTCGGGGGCGGGGTCGAGCTGGCGCTCGCATGCGACTTCCGCGTCGCGGCAGCCCACGCGCGGATTGGCCTCACCCAGATCAACCTCGGGTTGATGCCGGCCTGGGGCGCCTCAGAGAGGCTGGCGGCGTTGGTCGGCCGCGGGCGCGCACTTCACGTCCTTCTCGGCGGCAAGGTTTTGACCGCGGACGAGGCGCTGGCGGCGGGACTGGTCGAGGAGGTCGTCCCCAGCGGCAGCTTCGACAGCCGCCTGAAGGAGCTGGCCCGCTCCATCGCGGCGGCGCCTCCCGCGGCTGTCGCCGGCATCAAACGATCGGTGGACTCAGTGCGCCCTCAGCGCAACCCCGAGGTCGCGGCCGAGGCGATCAAATCGTTCACGCGCACGTGGACGGCACCGGCACACTGGCGCGCGGTGGAGCGGTTGGAGCGGAGGCGGACCGAGCGGCGGTGAACCGGCGCCGGATCGCGAACCCATTACTGCGGTTCCGCCTGCCGGCGATGCTGCTGGCAGCCGTGATCGTCTACGGCGTGGTGGGCTATGTGCTCATCAACCACTGGAGCCTGATCGACTCGTTCTACATGACGATCATCACGATCAGCACCGTCGGCTACGGTGAGGTGCATCCGCAGGGTTCTGTGGGTCGGCTTTTCACCTCGACCCTCATCGTGACCGGGGTCGGTATCTTGCTCTTCGGCTTCGGCGTCTTCGCCGACATCCTCGCCGACAACAGCCTTGGAATCTTCAGGAGACAGCGCCAGATGGAGCGCCGGCTAAGCGACCTTCGCGACCACTTCATCGTCTGTGGCTACGGCCGCATCGGCACCGAGATCGTGCACGAGTTCGAGGAGCACGACGTGTCCTTCATGATCGTCGAGCGCAATGACGAGCCCCTCGACAGGCTTCACAAGGAGGAGAAGCTGCACGTCGAGGGTGACGCGGCGAGCGAAGAGATCCTCAAGCAGGCAGGCATCGAGCGCGCGAAAGGTCTGATCTGTGCAGTCGATTCGGACGAGCGCGCGGTCTACATCACGCTGGCGGCCAGGGCCCTCAATCCGAAGCTCTACATCATCGCCAGGGCCGGGTATCCCGAGTCCATTCGGCGGCTCGAGCTTGCCGGCGCGGACCGCGTGATCTCGCCCTACCGCATGGCCGGACACCTGATGGCCGAGCTCGCCGTGCGCCCGGCCCTGGTCGATGTGCTTGACACCCTGCATCACGGAGAATCCGAGATCGGCCTCGAGGAGCTGCTTGTGAACCCGCGTACAAACGCGGCCGGCAAGACGCTGACTGACGCGGGGCTGCTCGATCCATCAGGCGCGAAGCTGCTGGCGGTGCGCAGGCGCAACGGATCGCTGCACGTCAACCCGGACGGCGGGCTGAAGCTGGAGGAGGGCGACCTGGTGATCGCGCTCGGCTCGGAGCAGCAGCTGCTCGCGACCGCGGCCAGACTCAACTAAGGACTCGACGGTGGACTGCTACCGGACGCCCGACGGCGCGTTCAGCGGACTGGCGGGGTATGCATTCATGCCGCACTACACCGACTTCGAAGGCATGCGGATGCATTACGTCGATGAGGGCCATGGCGACCCGATCCTGCTGCTTCACGGCGAGCCGACGTGGTCGTACCTGTACAGGAAGATGATCCCGCTGCTCGCATCTACCTTTCGCGTCATCGCACCGGATTACCTCGGTTTCGGACGCTCCGACAAGCCGCTGCAAATAGCGGATTACACGTACGACCTTCATACGCGATCGATCGCATCTCTCATCGAGACGCTGGATCTTCGCAAGGCCACGGTGGTCGTCCAGGACTGGGGCGGTCCGATCGGGCTCCGCGTGGCGACCGAGCGGAAGGACCGATTTGCTCGCATCGTCGCCCTGAACACAGGCCTGTTCTCTTCCTCCAAGAATTGGCCGACGCCAGGATTCATGCAGTGGCGCAACTTCGCGGAAAGGGTCGGGCTGGACATGCAGGTGGGCCGCGTCATACAGGCGTCCACCACGAGCGAGCTGGATGAGGAGACGCTTCGCGGTTATGAGGCCCCATGGCCGGTGCGTGAGGCGCGGGCAGGAGTGGCTGCGTTTCCGCTGCTGGTGCCGCTCACTCCGGACGACCCCAACGCTGCGGCGATGCTGCACGTCATGGATGAGCTTCGCGACTGGGAGATCCCCGCCCTGGTGTGCTGGAGCGACGGTGATCCCGTCTTCCCGCCGGCAGCCGGCCGTGCGATGGCGCGCCTTCTGCCCGGCGCGCGCGGCGAGGTGCACGAGGTGAAAGGGGCGAGCCACATGCTCCAGGAGGACAAGGGCGAGGAGATTGCGCAGCGCATCGTTGACTGGTGCTCGGCGTGAGCATCGATTCTCGGCGCCCCGAGCTCGTCGCGCTCGGCTCGGTCGCTGTCGGCGCCGCGCTCGTCGTGGCCAAGCTCATCGTCGGCCTCCTGACCGGAAGCCTTGGGATCCTCAGCGAGGCCGTTCACTCCCTGTTCGACCTCGCCGCGAGCGCGTTCACGCTCGTCGCCGTCAGGACCTCGCGCAAGCCCGCCGACAAAGAGCACCCGTATGGGCATGGCCGGGCCGAGAACCTGGCGGCTTTTGCGGAGGGCGTGGTCCTCGTCGTCACTGCGGGTGGAATCGCTCTCGAGGCGGTTCACCGGCTCTTGACCGGTGGCGGGGGCGTCAACCCCGCGTGGTATGCATTCGTCCTCCTCGTCGCGACCCTCTTGATCGAAGCCGGTCGGGCCGCGGTGCTGCAGCGGGTGGGGCGCGCCGTGGAGAGCGAAGCGCTGAAGGCCGACGCCACCAACCGCCTTTCGGATGTGCTCGCATCGATCGGGGTGCTGGCGGGCCTCGCCGGTGTTCGCATGGGACTGGTGTGGGCCGACTCCCTGGCGGCGTTGCTGGTGTCGGTGATCATCGCCCGCGCGGCGCTGCTTTTGATCTGGCGGTCAGGAGACATCCTCATCGATCGCGCGCCCGCCGGTGCTGAGGCGAGACTGCGAGACGCGATCCTTCGCGTGAACGGCGTGAGGGAGGTGCGTTCGGTCCGGGTGCGGCGATCTGGGCGACAGCTCCTGGGCGACGCCAGCATCGCCACCCGCCGCATGCTGCCGGTCGAGGCCGCGGGTGCGATGGTCGACGAGGTGAAGAGGGTCGCTCGCGAGGCGCTGCCCGCGCTCGACCTGACGGTGCTGGTCGAAGGGCAGACACGCTCCAGCGACCTCGTCGAGCGCATTCATGCAGCGGCCGCGCGCAACGGTGGCGTTCGTGACCTCCACAACGTGACCGTGGAGCGCGAGAACGATGGCTCGCTGCACCTGAGCATGCACGCCAAGCTGGACGGCGATATCACACTCGCCACCGCGACACGGGCCAGCGCAGAGCTGGAGCGGACGCTTCGCGAGGAGCTGCCTGACGCGTCGCGAATCGACATCCACCTCGAGCCTCTTGAACCAACGGAGGTGCTGGGCGAGGACGTGACGCAGAGGCGAGCCCAGCTGGCCGCGCGCATCAGGGAGGTCGTGGAGGCTCACCCCGAGGTCCGTCGCTGCGTTGACGTCGAGCTCAGCGACCGACACGGCCACATCTACGCCCACGTCGTCGCCTCCCTTTCGGGCGACGTCAGCCTCGAGCACGCACACCAGGTCGAGACCGAGCTCGAGGGCCGCATCCGCGAGGCGGTACCGGAGGTCCGAGAAGTGGTCGCCAGAGCGACGACGTGAGGGCGGCGACCCTGTGTCCAGGTGACACGAGGGGTCGAGGTCTGGGAAGCTACTGGCCCGTGAAATTCGCCTCTCGAGCCGGCAGGCTGGTACTGGTCGCGCTCGTGCTCACCGCCTGCGGCGCCCCTAGCGCCGCCGACCGCCAAGCAGCCACCACCGCCAAAGCGAGCCCGCCTCCGATCACGCTGGCCCAGGCCATCTCCAGGGCCACGAGGCTCGGCCCAGCGGGCGCCGGCACTGAGGTGGTGCTGAACTTCTCGCTCAAATCGCGCCACGCCACGAGCCTCGCCGCACTCGTCGCCTCAGGCCACACCGTCACGCCGGATGAGTATTCCGCCGAATTCGGGCCTGACCCCGCCCTTGTGTCCAGGGCGCTTGCATACCTGCGTTCGTCCGGGCTCCAGGCTGCCTGGTCGCGAGGTTCGAGCCTGATCCAGGCCCAGGGACCGGCCCCGGCGGTGGATGCGCTGCTCGAGATCGGGATCGTCAACTACAGGATCGGAACCGGGCAGGTCTTCTACGCCTCCGTGGACACACCCTTCCTGGCCCCGCCGCTCGGGGCTGTGGTGTCGGCGGTGTCCGGGCTCGACAGCTACCGTCAGATGACGGGCGCCGCGGTCAATCCAGGCGGTCTGAAGCCGGTCGACGTGCTGAAGTTTTACAACTTCAAGCCCCTCCGGGACCGGGGCCTCGATGGCACCGGCGAGACGATCCTGTTTCCCGAGATCGAGTCTCTGCCCCAGAGCAACATCAACGACCTGAACAAGTTCGCGAAGGAGTTTGGCCTTCCTCCCTTCGACAACCTGCTCACGATCAAGCACGACCCCAGCTGGGGCCCTCCAATGAAGCCGGAAGGCGAGGCGGTGCTCGACCTCGAGGTCGTCCATCAGATCGCGCCGAACGCGAGGCTCGTCGTTTACACGGCCGGCCCACAGTTCGTGTACATCAATCGTGCCTTCGACCAGATGATCAGTGATCACCTGGGATCGATCATCTCCGAGAGCCTGGGCATCTGCGAGACCAACACCAGCAAAGGCCAACGCGACGCTTATGCGAGCGTCGAAGACCGCGCGGTCGCATTGGGCATGACCCACTTCGCAGCCACCGGTGACTTTGGTGCCTACATGTGCGGCGAGGACCAGGAGCCCGCCTCCATGTTTCCGTCCACCTTGCCGACGATCACGGCAGTCGGCGGCACCACCGTCTTCGAGTCGACTGACGGCAGCTACTTCAAGGAATCGGTGTGGGGCAGCCCCATCGATGAGACGGGCACGGGGGGCGGGCCCAGTCATTTCTATGGAATCCCCGCGTGGCAGAAGAACGTGGAAGATGCCAGCGGTCACGGCTTCAGGCAGGTGCCTGACATCGCCGGCGACGCCGACCCGATCACCGGATTCCATATCGTCCTCAATGGCCGCGACACGCAGGCCGGCGGAACGTCGGCCTCGACGCCGCTTTGGGCTGCGACAGTCGCTCTCATCAACCAGGACCTGGCCGCCAAGGGCCTGCGCCGGATTGGATTCGCAAACCCCGCGCTCTACTGGATCGGGGAAAACGCCTCCAGGTTCGCATCGCCGCCTTACCACGACGTGACGACGGGCAACAACCTCGCTTATAGCGGTGCGCCCGGGTGGGACTTCGGCACCGGATGGGGAAGCATGGATGGGGCAGCCCTCGACACCGCCTGGATCACCTACATCAAGAGCGGTGGCGCATGAGCACGAATCCTCCCATCGGTGAGCGAAGACACGGGCCCGGCCGGCGAGCTGGCGAGGTCGCCGGCTCCTCAGCCACGCCACCTCTGGTGTTGTGCCCAAACTGTGAAAGCACAGTGCCGGCGGGCGAGTTCTGCGGGCACTGCGGCACGCACCTGCGGACGTCCGACCCGGCGCGACGAAACGCTTTTGCTGCGATGCCGAACGAGCCTGTCGTCCACCTGAACGTCATCAGCACGCTGCTGCCGCACCTGCCACACCGGCGCGGTGGACCATTCCGCTGGGCGCTGATCGCAGGCCTGTTGTTGATTTTGCTTCTCGCCGCGCTGCACCTCTTCGCCCCGGCCACCGTTGCCGCCGCCGTACTGCTGCCCGCCCTCTATCTCCTTTATCTATATGAGGTCGAGGTCTATGCCGACGAACCGTGGCTTCTCATCGGGGCGACCATGGTCGCGGGCGGCGTGCTCGGCTTTGTCTTCACCCAGGTGGTCGGCAGCGCCGCGTCCGCCCTAGATCTCACCGGCGACAGCAGTGGTGCCTTCGCGCTCCAGGCGATCGCGATCCCGATCGTCGGTCAGTTGCTCATGCTCGCCGGTCCATTGGCGCTCTACGTGCTTCGCGGCCGTTACCGCGAGCCTCTCGACGGACTGACCTTCGGTGCGGCCTCTGCGCTCGGCTTCTCGCTCGCGACGGAGCTGACCACTCTCTGGCCGCTGCTCGGCG
>VBFO01000036.1 GCA_005881025.1 Chloroflexota bacterium
GCGCAGGTGTTGCTGGCGACGGTCACAGTCGTGCTGCCGGAGCTGGGGATCCAGGTGCTGGTCTGGGTGTTGGCGGCGCTTGCTTTGACGCTGTACGTGCGCCAGGTCATCCACCAGGCGCTCCTGGCCGAGGGGTCGGTTCGTGAGATCGGTCCCCCTGCGCCGTGTCCTGAATGCCACCACGTGGTCCCAACCATGCGGTTCTGTCCCAACTGCGGTGCAGCTCGCGCCGCTGCCCCGCGCTCGTCGCGGATCGGAACTGTCGCCTGATGGCGGTGCAGGTTGGGTACTGCGGACGCTGTGGCGCCGCGCTGACGCCGGGAGCGCCGTTCTGCGGGACATGCGGGACGCCGGTGGGCCCTGTCGTCCCGATGGCGGCAGCGGCTTCGGCGACCCCCGCCGCCTATCAGG
>VBFO01000109.1 GCA_005881025.1 Chloroflexota bacterium
GTCAGGGGTGGCTAGCGGGATTTGAACCCGCGACACCCAGATCCACAATCTGGTGCTCTGCCATGCTGAGCTATAGCCACCGCGGCGCGGCCCAAATCAATGGGCCTGGGGGAGAGCACGATTCTACCCGGCGACCGTGGTAGACAATGAATTGATGCCCACCCCCGCCGAGTTCGAGCAGACCATCAAATCGGGCGAGCTGATCGAGTCGACCCAGGAGATGACGCCCGAGTACCTGCGCGAGCTGAAGCACACCCTCATCGTCTCCGGCGACACCGAGCTGATCTCGGCCCCGGCCTACTACCTGGCTGCGAAGCGCGCCCCGAGCATCAACGCCTTCATGACCGGCATCGCCATCATCCAGGACGAGCTAGCACACGCTCACATCGCCTACCACATCCTCGAAGAGCTCGGCGAGGACCAGGAGAAGCTCATCTTCAGCCGCGACCCCAAGAGCTTCCGCTACCCGTACGCGTTCGACGTCCCCCTCGACTCATGGACCGAGCTGGTGGTCGCCAACGGCATGTACGACCAGGCCGGCTTCTGCCTCCTCGGCGACATCCATGACAAGTGCTCGTACGGTCCGTGGAAACGCGGCCTCAACAAGGTGATGGCCGAGGAGAACTTCCACCTCCGCAACGGCCGCACCTGGATGAAGCGCATCAGCCAGGCGGGTGGCTCCGCCAAGGACGAGCTGCAGCGCGCCGTGGACTGGATGTTCCCGCTCAGCGTCGAGTGGTTCGGCCTCCCTGACTCGCTGAAGATGCACTCGACCCAGCTCGAGTACCGCCTCAAGGGGCTGACCAACGACCAGCTCCGTCAATGGTGGCTGTCCACAGTGGTGCCGTACTGCGAGCAGATCGGCATCAAGGTCCCGGCGCACAAGGAGACGAAAGAGGGCAAGGACGTCTGGGAGCTCGACTACCCCTTCCCCTGCCAGTTCGATGCGGAATCCAAGCAATGGGACTTCAAGCAGCCGATCACCTGGGACGACGTGCTCGCCCGGTGGCGCGAGCGCGGGCCGCGCAACGCCGAGATGGTGGCCATGTTCCAGGAGGAGTTCCACAGGTTCCGCAAGACGCACCACCAGAACGGCTCATGAAAAACGGACGGCTGTGGGCGGCGTTGGCCGAGGTGCAGGACCCGGAGATGCCGGTGAACCTCGTCGACCTCGGAGTCATCTACGCCATCAACGAGGGCGATGGAGTCGTCGAGGTAGACCTTACTTTCACCGCCATGGGCTGCCCGGCCTCGGACTTCATCCTCGATGACGTGCGCGAGCGGCTGCTTCGCGAAGAAGGTGTGCGCGAGGTGCACATCAACGTCGTGTGGAGCCCACCATGGACCACGTCGCGCATGACGCAGGCTGGGCGCGACACGCTCGAGGCGTGGGGCCTGGCCGTCTGACCTTGGCCGTCAAGTACAAGCGGGTCAGTGGCGATGCGGTCGAGTACGCGGTCTTCGCGCGCAAGACGCGCGCCGAGCCGCTGCGACAGGTCGGCAGCGTAGTGGCCCCGGATGACGACCTCGCCGCGGCCTACGCGCGCGCGACCTACGACGAGGAGCGCTGGATCGAGATGGCGATCGTGCGCAAGGACCATGTGATAGCGCTCTGGACACCGGGAGAGTCGTGAGCCTCTCCGGGCTCGTCCTCAGCATCGCCGACAACAAGCAGATGCTCGGCCTGCGCTACGCCGAATGGGCCACGCGCGCGCCTTCGCTCGAGGCTGACATCGCTGCGGCCGCAATGGGCCTCGACGACCTCGGTCACAGCCGCGTCCTGTACGGCTGCCTGGACCCACTGGGCGAGGACCCCCGCACCGCGAACCGCGAGACCGATCCCGCCAGCCTCAGCGCACTGCCCTACTTCGATGAGCCTTGGAGCTCGTGGGCGCACTTCGTCGCCGCCAACGCGATCCTCGACACGGCCTTCACCGTGATGGTCGAGGCCTGCGTCAATGGGAAGGTCGAGGTGCTCCGGCACCGCCTGCGCAAGATGCTGACCGAGGAGCGCTACCACTTCCTCCACGGCCGCAGCTGGCTTCGATCAGGGATCGAGAAGGGCCCACTCGACGAGGCATGGAAGCAAGCGATCGAGTGGTTCGGCCCTCCGGACGGCGACACCGCCGGCCTTCACAACGAAGGCAAGCTCAGCATGGGCCCCGTCGAGCTGAAGGCACGGCTCGAGGAACGAGTGGAGACGAAGGCGCCCGCCATCAGGCTGGACTGGAACGGGTGGGATCCGATCCGGCGGCGAACCCGGCCCGGCGCCGTCGACGACCTCACCTTCGGCATGTTGAGGGGCCTGGAGGAGAAGCGGTTTGCGCCCGCCACGACCGAAAAGCAAGCCTGAGGGCCGCGAGACCGAGCCTGCCTGTCCCCACTGCAAAGCGCGGGATGCCGAGGTCATCTCGCTGTTCGGGACCCAGGCCATGACGCTCCAGTACCGCTGCCGTGCGTGCGGCACTGTCTTCGAAGCGCTGAAGTACTAGGGCTCCTCGTCCTCTTTCTCGTCGGCGTCCCCGCCGCCCGCCGCCTGGCGCCGCCGGATGATCGTCAGCGGGATGCCCGCCAGCAGCACCGCCGCGATGAGCGCTGCCACGATGAACGGCAGGACCTGCTGGCCACTGCCGGCGCCGTTGGGCGAGACGGCATTCGAAGGAAATCCAGCCGCGAAGTACCCCAGCGTGCTCGTCTTGGTGTCGATGGTCCACAGCCGCGCCTGCGAGGCCGCCCCGATGTTCTCCCACGGCCCATCCCCGCTCTGAGCCCGGTACACAAAGCTCGGGTCGGTCGTGAGGTTGGAGTAGACCATCACCAGCGTGGCGGGCTTCACGAGCGTGGCGTCAGCGGTGACGTGATAGGCATTGGTCGAGAAGTGAAGGCCGGCCGGCTTCGGACAAGGGCTCACCGGCGTGATGTCGACAGTGATCGTGGTCTGGCCTGGATTCACTTTGAAGGAGCCTGGCAGGAACCCGATCACCACCTGGCCGTCATCGGTGAAAGCGGAGTTCGCGTCGCTGACCCCGCCGATCACCTTGATGACCAGGTGCCCCGAGGTCGGCGGCAGGTTTGCGCCCGCCTGAGGCGGCGGGCACACGAAGTTGTACGGCTGGGGCGGCGTGAACCCGTCATAGAACCCGGGCGCGACCATCCAGGCCATGCCCGCGTAGAGGATCGCCGCGGCCGCCAGCAGGGCTGCCTTTTTCACAGCGCGAGGTCCGCGATCACGTGGCCCACGATCGGCGCCACCAGGTCGCGACAAACGGCGCGCCACAGCCCCAGCAGGAGTCCGGCGGCGGCCACAGCACCGAGGAACTCAGGCGGATGCGACAGCGCGTGCGCAGCGGTCCAGGCCACGGTGGTGCCAATGGCAGCGAGCGGTGCGCCGCCGACCTGCTCCAGCGCCGCGAAGAGCGCTCCTCGAAATGCGATCTCCTCTCCGACCGACACGACCACCGCCGCGGCCGCCACCGAAACCGGAAGCATCGGCGCAGCGCCCGCGCGCACCGCCGCAGGCAGGAGCAGCACAGCCGCGATCGCCACGCCGCCCAGAAGTCGAAGGCCCAAGCGAGACGAGCTCAGGCCGAGCGAGGACTGGCTCCATCCCCATGCAGTCACCCCCAGGGCGAGACCACCCAGCACAAGCGCCGGAATCGCCGCGTATGGTGCCGTCCCGACCAGGGCTCGGGCCCACTCAACGCCGACGATGTAGACCAGAAGCACGCCCGCGCGCAGCGCGGGCCGGGCGACTGCCGTCAGCGGAGTCTCTCGGGACACGAGTAGACATTGAAGCGGCTGCCGCGTAAGAACCCGATCAGGGTCTGGTTGAACTCTCGGGCCAGCGCCACCGCCAGGCTGGAGGGAGCGCCGACCGCGACCAGCAGAGGGATCCCCGCCGTGATCGACTTCTGAACTATCTCGTAGCCCGCCCGCCCGCTCACCACCAGCAAGCTCGAAGACGCGGGCAGCTTGCCATCGATCAGCGCCCGTCCCACCACCTTGTCGAGCGCGTTGTGGCGGCCCACGTCCTCTCGGGTGCATACCAGCTCGCCTGCAGGCGAAAAGAGCCCCGCAGCATGCAGGCCACCCGTCTTCTCGAAAACGCCCTGGCGCGCGCGCAGCGCATCGGCGAGCGGCGGGATCACCGCCGCGTCGACCATCATGCCCGGTGCAAGCGGCGCCAGGCCCCGCCTCAGGTCCTCGATCATCACCGCCCCGCACACCCCGCATGCCGAGCTGGAGAGCATCGAGCGCTCTGGCTTTCGCGCCGGGGCGACCGCGAGCTGGACGTCCACCTGGTTCGACTCCATGAGGCTCGCGTCGACATCGAGAGCCGGCTCCCTCTCACCGGCCTCGGCGCTAATGCGCACCAGCTTCACGTCCGACGCCGACCGCAGGACGCCCTCCGCGAAGAGCAGGCCCAGGGCGAGCTCGATGTCCGCTCCCGGAGTGCGCATCACCACTGACAGCGGCTCACCGTCGAGCATCAGCTGGAGCGGCTCCTCCATCACCACCGAGTCCGGCGACTCGGACCACGAGCCGCCTTCCCATCGTCGCACGCGCAGATCGGGCGCCGAAGGCTTTCCTGCCACCTCAGCCCTGCGCAACGCGCAGCCGCCGTGCCGAGCGCGGCACAGTGCTGGTGATCGCAAAGCCGCGCCAGGATGTCACCCGTTCGGGCTGCAGCTCGAAAGCGCCCGGAACGTCCGCGGCCTCAACCGCATACCGTTCCGCGATCTCCTCTCCGCTGATCGATGCGCCGAACGTTCCCCTGATGCATGCGCCCACCATCAATGAGGGACGGTACCTGTGATGTGACTCGACCACCAGCGCGCCCCCCGCGCCCGGACGCGGCCTGCGATTGCCCATCGGCGCCACCATCACCTGGCCGCGGTCGACCTCCCATAAGGCTGGGCTCATCACCGGCTTCGGCCCCTCGAGCCAGCACGCGTATCCACGCGTGACGCCTGCCAGCCGGCGTCCGATCTCGGTCGGGACAGCAGGCACCCGCGCGGTCTGGGCCTCGGGAAAAGAGGGGACCTCGACCAGCTCACCCTCGGATGGGATCAGACGAAGGACCACGCGGTTGTAAGGCAGCCACTCGCGCGGTATGCGCGCGATGTCCAGCAGGTACCCGGCGATGAAGGGTGCGTTCTTGAGCGTGTAGCCGGCCATCCCGAGGTAAACCGCCGGACCTCCCAGCACGGCCCGTACCTGTGAGGAGACGGACAGCGGATCGAACACCTCCATGGTCCCGCGCAGCAGCAGCGCGCGTGAGCCGCCGTCGACGAAGAACGCCGCCCGCGGGTCGCGCCGCGCGAGCGCGGTCTTGACTGCAAACCTCGACGTGGTCATCCAGATTGACCCGGCACTGTAGTTAAAGGCGGCGGGGTTGACGAGCGGCAGCCGGCCTGAGCGCAGGGCGAGCAGGCCGATGCGGGCGGATCCGAGGACTGCGCTCGACTCCTTGTTCAGCCGCACGCGACCAACTTTAGAGAGCTAGCCCTTGGACCGCCTCTCCAGCGTCTCGCGGATGCGCTCCATCGCGTTCGCCAGGCGCTTCCGTATGAAACCGTCGATGCGGCTCGCGATCGCAGCGCCGATGGCGGACGCCGGGGGCACGTACTGGATCTTCAGCACGATGCGAACGCCCTTCGGCACCTTGGTGAAGGTGAAGCCACCCTGCTGCTCGATCGGCCCCGACTCGGAGATCCATCCAATCTCATGCGGCTTCCTCCAGCGGTCGAGGCGCAGGATGCTGCGCATCGGAACCCCCATCGCGACCATCTCCACCTCGTAGCGCGCGCCCTCACCCTGGGTCTGCTCTCCGATCGGATCCCACCGGCTGACCCCCTCCAGCACCTGCGCCACGTGCCTGTGGTCGGCAAAATAGTCGAAGGCCTCCTCGGGGGAGCAGGCCACCACCACCGGAATCGAGAGCTCTAGCTTTGGCAATACACCATGACGATATGCGTTGGGCCGAGGGACGGGTGACCGTCGAGGACTCCGTGCTTGCGCCGAGGCCGGTCAGCGGCGAGTGGCTGGGGGGCCATTTCTTCAAGGGCATCTCGGACGCGACCTTCGGCCTGGTCCAGTTCCGCTTCGAGACTCTCTGGCTCGGTCCCCTTCGGCTGCTCGTATTCGGCGACCCGGTTGTCGCCGACAACGAGGTGTCCTGGCCCATCGAAGGCGGACTCCTCGCCGCCGCGCCGGGAGGCTACTTCACGATTCGCGGAGACGGTGGCCGCCTGACCGCGAGGATCACCGGGTACCGGCCCTCCCTCCCACCCCGCCTTTACGAGCTGACCCAGCTGCAGGTTCATCACGGCCTGGTCCGGCAGGAGCTGCTCTGGATCCGCGGGCGCAGCCCCGCCGCCCGCGTCCCCGCCGACACCATCCGCCGCGGACTGGCTGCCGGCATCGACATCGGGCTTTGCGCCGCCGTGGCGCTGGTCTTCGCGCGCCGCCGGCGCTTGACTGCGGTGCTGGGCATCGCCGCCGGTTATCACCTGACCTGCTGGGCGACATCGGGACGCACGGTGGGAGGGTTCGCGATGGGCCAGCGAGTGGTCGCGGTGGACGGGACGAAGCCGTCGCTGGTCCAGGCAGTCCTGCGCATGCTGGCGCTGCCGCTGGCGGCGGTGAAGCTGCGCGCCATCCACGACGAGCTCGCCGCCACCGACGTCCTCGAGGACTAGCCCTTCTAGCATTTCAAGCGATGCCGTCAGGGGTCGACCTGGTCATCTTCGGAGCGTCGGGCGATCTCTCGCGACGCAAGATCCTGCCGTCGCTGAGGCACCTGGCCGCGCGCAACGGCACGGGGCTCCGCGTCATCGGGGCGGGACGCAGCAGCCCGTCGCAGCAGGAGTTCCGCGACCTGGTCAACGCGTCGAGCGGGAGCAGCGAGCTCGCATCGACCGCCGAATGGGTTCAGCTCAACTACAAGGACCCCGCCAGCTTCGCACCCGTCAAGTCGTTGATCGACGGCGGCGGAACCGCGATCTTCTACCTCGCCACGCCGCCCGAGACCTTCTCCGACATCCTTGGAGCGGTCGGACACTCCGGCATGGCGACGAAGGGAGATCCCTCGCGCCGGATCGTGGTCGAGAAGCCGCTCGGCCACGACCTCGCATCCGCGCGAAAGCTCAACCTTCAGCTCGCAGCCTCGTTCGACGAGGAGCAGATCTTCCGCATCGATCACTACCTCGCCAAGGACACCGTCCAGAACGTGCTCGCGCTGAGGTTCTCGAACTCGCTTTTCGAGCCGGTGTGGAACCGCAACCTGGTCGAGACAATCCTCATCACCGCGGCCGAGGAGGAGGGCATCGGCACCCGCGCCGGCTACTACGACCACATCGGCGCTGTTCGCGACATGATCCAGAACCACGTCCTTCAGCTGCTTGCGCTCGTGACGATGGAGCCGCCCACCACCTTCGACGCCGACTACATCCGGCGCGCGAAGCGTGCAGCGCTGCGTGCAATGTCGCCGCTGGATCCGAGCCTGGCCGTGCGCGGGCAGTACGAGGGATACCTCGATGAGAAGGGCGTCTCCCCCGAGTCAACGCGAGAGACCTACGCCGCGGCGCGCGTGTCGATTGAGAACTGGCGCTGGGATGGCGTGCCCATCTTTGTGCGCAGCGGCAAAGCGCTCAAGCGTCGCGCCACGGAGATCGTCATCAAGCTGAGAGATGCGCCCATGCTGCGGATCGGCGGCCGGAGGCAGCGCGGGATTCCGACCCTCATCGTGATCCGCATCCAGCCCGACGAAGGCATCACGCTGCGCATCGGTGCGAAGCGACCTGGCGTGCGGTTCGAGATGGTGCCGGCGGGGATGAGACTCGACTACGCCCGCCTCACACGCACTGCGCTGCCGGATGCTTACGAGAACGTCCTCAGCGAGGTGCTCGCGGGCGGCCACTCCGCATTTCCGGGCGGCGAGGAGATCGAGCTTTCCTGGGAGATCGTCGACTCTCTCCTCAAGGCATGGGAATCAGAGGGACATCCCGAGCCGTATCAGGTCGGGTCGTGGGGACCGCAGGCCGCGGACGACCTGGTCGCCAAGGGGGGCGGCGGCCGCTGGATCATCAGCGGCGACGAACCGGGCACGGCGTAAATATGAGAGGAAACCCGGATGGTTTCCTCTCATCGCCGGGCGCTCCGCGCCGGGCTGCTCTCCTTCCGGTGTAAGGATCGGATTGTTTGAAACTCACTCCCGGCGACGACTGGGAGAGGAAGAAACAAAGAAGCGGCTGGGTTAAACCCAGCCGCCCCCGCAACGTCAGAAATAAAGAAAGGGCAGCCGCGGCGGCTGCCCTTTAGAGAGTCGTTTGGTTACGCGCGGGCCTTCACGCCCCCGCCGGTCTTCATGCCGCCAGCGCTCATCCAGAGCTCGGCCTTGTTCGGGTACAGCCACAGGATCAAGCCGCCGACGATGATCGCGATCAAGAAGGCGACGATGTCGAAACGCGCCAGCGCGATCTGATCAGCAATCTGGTAGACGATCTCGAGGATCGAGTAGAGGACCAGAGCGCGGACCCAGCTGACGTTGCCTTCGGGGTCGAAGCCCGCGATGAGGAGCCCCGTTCCGAAAGCGATGCCCGCGACAGACCCGGTGACCCCGATGTACTGGTCGAATGGGAAGAAGCTCCCACCGACGAAGCCGTACGCCGATCCGAAAACGAGTAGAACGCCCATGAACCACATCAGAAGCTTCAACGCCAGGGGATTCCACTTAGACACGAGCAGGCTCCTCTCGACCGCATAAAGGTTGGAAATTTTTCATCGAGTCCGCGGTCTTTGCAGTGCCTCTTGTACACGGAATGCACGGTTCTTGCAACACAAAAGCGCACATAAACTTGGACGCGAACTCGATCTCAGCCGATCGGAACGCCGCCTTTCCACACCTGCCGCGGCGCCAGGCCGAACGCCCAAGCGAACGCGCCCTCGTGCTCTGCGTCCCACAACACGAGGTCGGCCAGAAGCGATCGCGTGACGCTGCCGCGGTCGGCGAGCGCCAGTGATTGAGCTCCCCCCACCGTGGCCGCGAGCAGCGCCTGGCCCGCGGACATCTTGAAAACGCTGACCGCGAGCGCGACCACCAGGCTCATGCTCGTGATCCCGCTTGTGCCCGGGTTGTGATCGGTTCCCAGCGCGATCACGGCGCCGGCCTCCATCAGCTGCTTGACCGGGGGCAGCTTACCCATTGACAGCGCGGTCACGGGCGCAAGCGTTGCGACGACACCCGCGCGAGCCAGTGCGCGAGCGTCGTTGCGGTCGGCGAACAGCAGATGATCGGCCGACGCTGCGTGCAGCTCGGCCGCCAGCCGGGATCCACCTGTACGCGCCAGCTCATCCGCGTGGATGCGCGGGATGAGCTTCGCGTCGACTGCGGATTTCAGGATCTTGCGCGACTGCGGAATCGTGAAGTAGCCGCGATCGCAGAACACATCGCAGAAGCGAGCGCCGGCCGCTTGCGCATCAGCACACCACGTGGCGACGCCCGCGGAGTAGGACGCGAGGCTGCTGCCGCGATCCGGCGGCACTGCATGCGCTGCGAGGAAGGTCACCTCCACACGCGGCAGGTCTGCGCGCTCGCTCAGCCTGCGCAGGATGCGCACCGCGGCCAGCTCGCCCTCGCGAGTCAGGTGATAGCCGGTCTTGGCTTCGATGGTGGTGGCGCCGCCGTCGAACCACAACGCCAGCCTCGCCGCCGCCGCTGACTCCAGCCTGGACACCTGCTCCGCGCGCGTGCTCTTCACAGTGGCTCTGATGCCGCCGCCCGCCTTGGCGATCTCTGTGTAAGTGGCGCCTGCGCTCCGCATCGCCAGCTCGGCCATGCGATCACCCGCGTAAAGGGGATGGCTGTGCGCGTCGATGAGGCCGGCGGTGACCAGCCCGCCGCCGCAGTCGTAGTCCTCGGTGACGGAGTCCATGAGCACGTGCGGCTCGGAACCCTCGTGGCCGCGCCACACTATGCGGTCGCCCTCGAAGATGACGGCGGCTCCAGGGATGACGCCCTCGTCGCCACCTGTAAAGAGCCGGCCGATGTTGTAAAGCCTTCTCATCCGACTACAGCCCTGCCGCCCACCACTACGTGGGTGATGTCCCTCGCCGAGCAGCAGAAGATGAGATAACCGAGGCCAAGTCCGCGCCACTCGGTCCTCGGCGGCTGCACGGTGGCGAAGTCGGCCAGCTGGCCGCGACGGATCTCGCCCGCCTCCCACCCCAGGGCTCGCATGCCGCCGGCGGTGGCGGCCTCCAGCAAAGCCTCCGGAGGGTGGATCACCCGGCGCCCGCTGGCACGTCGCTGGTCCAGCTCCAGCGCGCGGGCCTCCTCGAGGACGTCGATCACCGCGTTCGAGTCACTGCCCAGGCAGAGCAGGCTGCCGGCCTCCGCGAGGTTCCGAAGCGGGCCGACGCGGTCGCCAAGGTCACGCTCTGTGGTCGGGCTGGCGCAGATGGTGACGCGGTGCGACCCGAGCAGGCTGACGTCGTGGTCGTTGACATGGATCGCATGGATGGCGGTCAGGTCAGGGCCAAGGATACCCTCGCGCTCCAATAGCTCAGCCGGCGTACAGCCCTCGATGGCCAGGCATTCGTCGACCTCGGCCGGCTGCTCGGCCAGGTGTATGTGAAGCGGCGCCTTGCGCTGCCGTGCCCACGCGGCCACCACGCGCATCGAGGCCGGGTCAACAGCCCTGACGCTGTGGATGGCGGCGCCGATCCGGACCCCGTCGCCGCCGCGCAGCTCCTCCACGCGAGCCGCCCAGCGCTCGACATCACCGTCCGAGAACGAACGCTGGATGCCCTCGAGCGGGCGGCCGTCGACGCCACCGCGCAGGTAGCACGCATCGAGCAGCGTGATGCGGATCCCTTCCGCGGTCGCGGCCTCGATGAGCGCCTCACCCAGGTCGTTGCCGTAGCGGTGCAGGTAGTGAAACTCGCCGACCGCGGTGATGCCCGCGTGGAGCATCTCCCGGAAGACTGTGCGCGCGTAATCGAAGTAGCTCGGCCGGTCCCAGCCCTGCGCCGCGTCGAACATCTGACGCCGCCATTCCCAGAAGTCGGCGCCGCCCGCCTCGGTGCGTCCACGCAGCGACTCCTGGAACGCATGGCTGTGCACGTTTGCAAGCCCGGGGAAGGTGAAGCCCTTGAGGTGCCGGGCCCCGGCGGGTGGATTCGCGTCCTCGGTGACGGACTTGATGCGCCCGTCTTCGACCTCGATGAGGACGTCGGTCGCGACGTGGCCGAGCCATGCGTAGTCCGCGTGCCAGAGCCCGGAGCCTCGCATCTGCTTTGCCTATGTCTCCATGGGGATGTGCACGCCCCGCTCGTGCGCGACCTCGAGCGCCCGATCGTAGCCGGCGTCCGCGTGACGCATCACGCCAGTACCGGGGTCGTTGGTCAGCACGCGCTGGAGCTTTTGCGCGGCCATCTCGGTTCCGTCGGCGACCACGACCATCCCCGCGTGGATCGAGCGGCCGATGCCGACTCCGCCACCATGGTGCACGCTGACCCAGGACGCCCCGCTCGATGTGTTGAGAAGAGCGTTGAGGATCGGCCAGTCCGCGATCGCGTCCGAGCCGTCTTGCATCGCCTCCGTCTCGCGATAGGGCGAGGCCACCGACCCGGAGTCCAGGTGATCGCGGCCGATCACGATCGGTGCCTTCACCTCACCGCTGCGCACGAGCTCATTGAAGCGGAGGCCGGCACGCGCTCGTTCGCCGTAGCCCAGCCAGCAGATGCGCGCGGGCAGGCCCTGGAAGTGCACGTGCTCGGCCGCGGACTTGATCCAGCGCACTAGCGCTTCGTCGCCGGCGAACTCCTCCGTCATCACGCGGTCGGTGGCGGTGATGTCCGCAGGATCGCCCGACAGTGCCACCCATCGGAAGGGGCCCTTGCCTTCGCAGAAGAGCGGGCGGATGTAGGCCGGCACGAAACCCGGGAAGGCGAACGCGCGGGCGCTGCCGCCGAGCTTGGCCTCGGCGCGCAGGCTGTTGCCGTAGTCGAACACCTCGGCGCCTCGGTCGAGGAACTCGACCATCGCGTCGACGTGCCGGGCCATGCTCTCGCGCGCGCGCCTGACGTATGTGTCCGGGTCGTCAAGGCGCAGCTCGGCGGCGTCGTCAGGGCTCAAGCCCGCGGGGATGTAGCTCAGCGGATCGTGGGCGGGGGTCTGGTCGGTCACCACATCCACCTCGAACCTCCGGGAGGCCAGCGCCGGCAGGACCTCGGCCGCATTGCCGTGCAGTCCTATCGAAAGCGGCTGACGTTTGGCCTTCGCGTCCGCCGCCAGCTCCAGCGCATGCTCGAGGTCGTTCGCCCGCACGTCGAGATACCGATGCTCAAGCCGCCGTGCGATGCGCTGGTCGTCAGCCTCCACGCAGATGGCGACTCCGCCGTTCAGCGTCACTGCGAGCGGCTGTGCGCCGCCCATCCCGCCAAGACCGGCAGTGACCGTGATGGTTCCGGCCAGAGATCCTCCGAATCGCTTGCGAGCCACCGCCGCGAAGGTCTCGTAGGTGCCCTGCAGGATTCCCTGGGTGCCGATGTAGATCCACGAGCCGGCCGTCATCTGGCCGTACATGGTCAGCCCGAGCGCCTCGAGCCGGCGAAACTCATCCCAGGTGGCCCATTCCGGGACGAGCATGGAGTTGGAGATGAGCACCCTGGGCGCCCACTCATGCGTGTCGAAGACGCCCACCGGCTTGCCCGACTGGACCAGCAGCGTCTGGTCGCCGCGGAGTGTCTTCAGCTCGCGGACTATCGCGTCGAACGCCTCCCAGGAGCGCGCGGCGCGGCCGGTCCCGCCGTATACGACAAGATCCTCGGGACGCTCGGCCACCGCGGGGTCGAGGTTGTTCATGAGCATCCGCATGGCGGCCTCCTGCGGCCACCCCTGGCAGGACATCTCCGCGCCCCGGGGCGCGTGAATGGTGCGGCTCACCTCAGCCGGCCGACCACCTTCTCGGCCGCCTCGACGACGGCGCCGGTGCGGATCAGAGCCGCGGCCGCCGCCAGCTCAGGCGAGACCACGCGGTCGGGTCCGGGGCCCTTGACGTCACGCCTGAGCAGGGTGCGCACGGCGGCTGTGCCGGGTGCGGGCTTGAGAGGCGCGCGCAGATCGAGCGCTCGCGCCGACGCCAGCAGCTCGACGGCCAGGATCTGCGTCAGGTTGTCGATGACCGAGCGGAGCTTTAGCGCTGCGCCCCAGCCCATCGACACGTGGTCCTCCTGCATGCCCGAGGTCGGGATCGAGTCGACGCTCGCCGGCGCGGCCAGCCGCCGGTTCTCGGCCACGAGCGCCGCTGCCGTGTACTGGGCCACCATCATCCCCGAGTTGACTCCCGGCTCCTCGGCGAGGAAAGGAGGCAGGCCTTCCGAGCGGTGCGGGTCCAGCATGCGGTCCACCCTGCGCTCGGAGATCGCACCCACCTCGGCAGCCGCGATGGCCAGGAAGTCGGCGGCGAATGCGAGCGGCTCGCCGTGAAAATTGCCTGTCGACTCGACGCTGCCGTTCTCGAGCACCACGGGGTTGTCGACGGCAGACGAAAGCTCGACCGATGCGATTCCGCGGGCGAAACCGAGCGTGTCTCGCGCCGCGCCCGCCACCTGCGGGCTGCAGCGGATCGAGTACGAATCCTGCACCGCGTGGCGCGAGCTGCGATGCGATCCGACGATCTCTGAATCGCTGAGCAGCGCGAAGAGGTTGGCTGCGCTTGCGACCTGGCCGGGATGTGGGCGGATCTCATGGAGGTGGGCCTGGAACGCGCGATCGGTGCCCAACAGCGCCTCGACCGACATCGCCGCGGTGACGTCGGCGGTTCGGAACAGCAGCTCGGCGTCCGCGCACGCAAGGGCGAGCATGCCGAGCATGCCGTCGGTGCCGTTGATGAGCGCCAGCCCTTCCTTGGTCTCGAGCTTCAAGGGTTTCAGCCCTGCGGCCTTGAGCGCCGCGGCAGCAGGTATAGCGCCGCCTTCGCCGGCAACTACCTCGCCCTCGCCGACCAGTGCGAGGGACATGTGTGCCAGCGGCGCGAGGTCGCCGCTGCAGCCCACGGATCCGTATCGCGGGACGACCGGCGTGAGCTCCGCGTTGAGGGCCGCGACCAGGGCTTCCGCCACCGCCGGCCGCACGCCGGAGAGTCCCATCGACAGCGTGCGCGCGCGCAGGAGCATCATCGCCCGCACGACCTCGACATCCACCGGCGGGCCCACGCCCGCGGCGTGAGAGCGGATGAGCGCCAGCTGCAGCTCGGGCTGCCGGAGCGGAGCCACACGCGTTCCGGCCAGGGCGCCGAATCCCGTCGAGACCCCGTAGACCGGTTCGCGCGACGTGGAGGCTCGCTCCGCGCGGGTGCGGCTCCGCTCCATCTTCGTGCGTGCGGCCTCGCTCAGGACGACCTTCTCGTGGTGCCTGGCGACTGCGACCACCTGCTCCTCGGCCAGCCCGACGCCTCGCAGGGTGACAGTCACGTCCCCGAACCCTAGCGCAACGCAGTCGGCACGTTTTTGAGGGCTTCCCGCCGGCTGAGCCCGCTCAAAAGGTGCTCATGCTCGCGCACGTAGCGCGCGACCTCTGAAGGGTCGGTCCACGCGTACGCGCGCAAGGCCCAACCGATGGCCTTGCGGATGAAGAACCTGCGATCGGCTAGGTTGGGATCGATGTTCGCGTAGAGCAGCGCCAGATCGGTCTGGCCCTTGAACGATATCTGGCAGATGATCGAGACGCGCCGCTTCCACATGTTCTCGTCGGTGCTCCAGGCCCGCATCTCAGGTTTCATCTGTGCCGGGAATGAACGCAGCATCTGCCCGACCAGGTGCGCCACCTCGTCGACGTAGTCCCACCATGCGCCAGTGGTGATCATCTCTTCGAACGCCGGCAGCGACTCGGGTGTGCGGCAGTGCACGAATCGCTTGTCGGCGGCGAGCATGAGCGCCGCGTAGCGCTCCTCACGAAATGTTGCATGCCTCCAGATCGTGAGCACCGCCTCCTGCCAGTGCCGGCATGACGCGTAGCGCTCATCGGCGAAGACGCGCCGGCTGATCGCTCGCACCTGCGGCTGCTTCAGCCCGTGGTACGGCATGACCGACTTCATGTATGCCTGCATGCCCGGCGCTCGAGATGCGTCGGCTTCTGTTTGCATCTGAGCGCGCAGCCGGACGAGAAGGGCTTCGGTCACGGGGCCGGAATGTAGCGTGCGCGCACCGGAGATCCCTTCTCCACGTCGACAACCCAGGTGGAGCCCTTCTCGAACTGCTCCTCGAACCTGGCCAGCACCTGGCGCTTGACCAGGTCCTCCACGAGCTCCCACACGATGTCGCCATGTGTGGAGAGAACGGCGTGCTCGAGCTTTTTGTCCTGGAAGAGCTCATACGCTTTCAGGCCCTGCCCCTCGGCGAGGATCGGGTTCTGCACCACCTCCAGCCGGCGCGCACGTGCAAGCGGCTTGACGGTCTCGATGCAGCGCAGGTACGGGCTGCTCAGGACGTGGGTGATGGGCAAGTCCGAAAACAGGTCCACCAGCTCGTCAGCCTGCTTGAGGCCTTTCTTGCTGAGCGGCCGCTTGCGATCGTCACCGCTCCAGTGGCTGCGGCTCCCGGCCTTCGCGTGCCGGATGAAATAGAAAGTGCTCAGGGCATCCAGCTTCTCAACGATTTGCGGTTCAGGTTGTTCCAGACCTTTGGCCATTTCGCGCGCGCGTCGGCCGCGGCCACATGCTCCATCGCGATGAGCTCGCCCGCCGCGAATGCACGCCGGCCGCTCACCTTCGCCCCGCGCAGCCATGCCTGCGCGGTGACGCTGTCCTGGTGCTCGCCCAGCACCGTCTGCAGCCGCGCTGCCGCCTTCGCAAAGGCGGCAGCAGCAGCGCCCGCGACCGGCGCCACGGCCTCCGCCGCGTAGCGTGCGCGCTTGGCCAGGATGCGGATCCGGTGAAGCTCCGGATCCGTCGCATGGTCGGGCAGCTGTCGGATCGCCGACCGCAGCCGCTTCCACGGACCCGTGGCCAGAAGCGGCAGGGTGCCGACCCCGGCCAGGTCGGCGTCGGGGAGAGTGGCGGGATTGAGAGCCGCCCCGACCAGGCGCTCGAGGAGCTCGACGTATCGCTCCGAGTCAAGGTCGGCCATCAGCTTCTTGCGCAGGTCTGAGATCTCCTTCTCGAGGATCGCCAGCAGCGAGGCGGCTGCCCGATGGTCATGCTCGGGCAGCCCTTTGGCACGCTCACGCAGGCGCTCGAGCAGCACCTCGCGGTCCCGCACCGCGCCGAGAGCGAGGCCCAGCCAGCCGAGCTCGGTGCGGAGGGGATCGATCCATTCCGGGTCGAGCAGCGGGGCGAAGGTGCGCAGGTGCGAGCGCAGCTTGCGTGTGGCGACGCGAGCCTGGTGAATCGCCTCAGGGTCGCCGCTGGTGCGGACCAACGGGTCGTGGCGCAGGAGCGCGGCCACCGAGTCGGCGAGCACGTTCTTGATCACCTCACGCGCCGGCGAGTCCGCCAGCACCTTGCCCGGCGCCACCTCCGGCGGCTCGAGCGCACGCGGTCCCAGCGCCCTGATGTGCTTGGGCGTGGGGTCGGGTGCGCCCGCACCGGCGCTGCGGAGCCGGCTGACCAGGGGATCTAGAACGGAACCGGGCCGGCCATTGGCGTCCTGGGCCGGATGCGCTTCCGGCACCTCGACCTCGATCTCCCGAAATCGCGTCGCCACGCGGCGTCCGTCGCGCACCGAAACCTCGTCGTCGACCACCTCGGCCAGGCGATGGCCCGACGGGTCGGTGAGGCGAACGCGCCGCCGGATGGTCGAAAGGCGCGCCACGGGCACCAGCGAGCTGCGGCGGACGAGGGCCCGAACCACCGCCAGCGCGGCGTCGGGTGGTTTCTTCGGCCCACCCGCATACGTCAGCTCGCTGCGCTCCAGCACCGCGCTCGCGACTCCAGCACCAGGCTGCGGTGCGAGCTTCAACGTCCAGCCTTCACCGGCTCGATGACGGAGCGAGACGCCCCATCGCGCGAGGCGCAGGTCTGGCGTGTCGTGATAGACCGTCTCCAGGCGCAGCACCTCCGGTGCGCCGGCAACGGCGCCGTCCACCACGCCCCCCAGATCTGGGAGGTGGAATGCAGGGCCCGCCCCTAGCTTGACCTCACGTTCGAGCATTCAGGTCAAGCATGCGGGACGACGCGAGCGACGGCGCTGTCGCTCCGGGCCGACTCCAGCGCCAGCTCCTGGAAGCGCCGGTGAGAGTTGAGCCCGACAGCCGTCGGCACTCGGTGCCAGCTCCCGTCTGCGTGCAGCTCCCACGCCAGCACGTCGTCGGCGATGCAGATGTCCAGGATGTCCTGTATCCGCGCCCTGAGGTTCGAGTCGGTCACCGGCACCACCACCTCGACGCGCCGGTCGAGGTTGCGAGGCATTAGGTCGGACGAGCCCAGGTAATGCTCGGCCTCTTCCCCGCGCCCAAAGCTGAAGATGCGCGAGTGCTCCAGGAACCGGCCCACAATCGAGCGCACCCTGATCCGCTCGGAGAGTCCTGCCACACCGGGCCGCAGCGAGCACATGCTGCGCACGATGAGATCGATCTCCGCGCCTCGCTGCGCGGCCTCATAGAGGGTGTCGATGAGCTCGGGGTCGACCAGGTTGTTGACCTTGATCACCACGCGGCCACCAGGCTTGGCTTCCCGCTCGATGAGATGGGCGAGGTCGGAGCGAAGACTCGTCGGCGCGACCAGCAGCTTGCGATAGCGCTGCTGCCGGCTGTAGCCGGTCAGCAGATTGAAGAGCTCGGTCACGTCGGCGCCAAGGTCCGGGTCGGCGGAAAGTAGGCTCACATCCTCGTACTGGTGGGCAGTGCTCGGGTTGTAGTTTCCCGTCCCCACGTGCACGTAGTGCTGGATGTGCCTCCCCTCACGCCGCACCACCGACGTGACCTTCGCGTGCGTCTTCAATCCAACCAGGCCGTAAACGACGTGCACGTTCGCCTCTTCGAGCGCACGCGCCCACGCGATGTTCGCCTGCTCATCACCACGCGCCTTCAGCTCGACGAGCGCCACCACCTGCTTGCCCGCCTCGGCCGCGCGGATGAGCGCACGCACGATAGGGCTGGCCGGGCCTGACGTGCGGTAGAGCGTCTGCTTGATGGCGAGCACGTCAGGGTCGCTGGCTGCATGGTCGATGAACGCCTCGACCGAGGTGGCGAAAGAGTCATACGGGTGATGCGCGAGCACGTCCCCGGCTCGAAGGACCACGAATAGATCGGGCACCTCAGCGCCAAGGCCGCGCAGCCGGGGCTGCGTGGTCGGGGTCCAGGGCTCCTCCTTCAGGTCTGGACGGTCCAGCTGCGTCAGCGTGCCGGCGGCCGCGAGGTCGAGCAGCCCGCCGGACGAGTACACGTCCGACGGCTGCAGCTCGAGCTCTCGCGTGAGCAGCTCGAGGACAGCCGGTGACATGCCCGGGTTCACCTCCAGCCGCACCACTCGGGCGTGCCGGCGACGCCGCCTCAGCTCGGTCTGGATGGCGGCGAGCAGATCCTCGGCGTCGCTGTCGACGTCGTCGAGATCGCCGTCGCGCGTGACCCGGAACGGATGGTGGTCGACGACCTCCATGCCGGGGAAGAGCGACTGCAGGTGCAGCGCGATCACGTCCTCCAGCGGCACATAGCGCTGTCCTTCGACCAGCGGGATCAGACGCGGCAGCACCGGCGGGACTTTGACCCGCGCGAATCGGGTCTGGTTGCGCTGCTGGTCCCTCACGATCACGGCGAGGTTCAGCGAGAGATGAGAGATGTATGGGAATGGGTGCGCCGGGTCCACCGCGAGTGGGGTGAGCACGGGAAAGATTTGCTGGCGAAATACCGTATGTAGCTGGCTGAGCTCTTTCTTGGTCACGTCCTCGCCGCGAACGAGCGAGATGCCCGCCGAAGCCAGCGCAGGCACCAGCTCGTCGTTGAAGATGTCCATCTGCCGCTGTACAAGACCTTCCACCCGGGTCCGGATGGCGCGCAGCTGCTCCAGAGGGGACATCCCGTCGGGTGAGGCCATGGCGACCGCCGCCAGCACCTGCTCCTTGAGGCCTGCGACCCGGACCTGGAAAAAATCGTCCAGGTTCTGGCTGAAGATGGCCAGGAAACGCACCCGCTCCAGCAGGGGCAGCTTCGGGTCCTCCGCCATCGCCAGCACGCGCTCGTCGAAGTCGAGCCGGGACAGCTCCCGATTGAGGAAACGGGGCATCTCCGGACCCAGAACAGGGCCCGTTTGATCTAGGTCTGCCTGGGCACCCAGCGCCACGGACGCAAGATTACCGGGTGGGGGCGGGGCCTTGGCCCGCGGTTTAGCGATCTCGGGGCGAGCGCCTGTTCGGGCCCTGTATGAGCGCCCCAGGGGCAGCCTATGCCCCTGGGGTTAAGCATCCGAACGAGGTCAAACGACTGCTGTTCGCCTTAGCCGAGTGCTGCGACGACGTTCGAAAAGACGTTCTGTATCTGGTTCCCCATGGTTAAAAGAATCACGATGACCACGATCGAAACGAGAACCAGGATCAGGGCGTACTCGACCATGCCCTGGCCGCGCTGCGAAACGCGACCCTTGCGCCAAACCATCTTGCTCATCACCTCCCTCATGTGGACTCCGAACATTCAGCTATGAAGACGGGAATTGAGCCCGGTTTACTCGTCAGTCTTACGATGATTCTTAATACATCTCATAAGCTGCACTAATATCTTCGATCGTGAGCAAGCCTGCGTTCACGATCGAGCAGGTCAGGTCCTTCCTGGCGGTCGCCGACCACGAGCACGTCTCGCGTGCGGCAGCCTCCCTGAGCCTGACCCAGGGCGCGGTCACCCAACAGGTCCACAACTTCGAGCGCGCGCTGGGGGTTCGCCTGCTGGAAAGGGACGGGAGAGGCGTGCGGCTCACCGATGCCGGCCGGGCGCTGGCCACCAGCTGTCGCGCTGCCATCCGGTCGGTCCAGGTCGTGGAGGAGGCGGCCCGTGACCTGAAGATGCTCGAAGCCGGCACCCTCCACCTCGGCGCAACCCCGACCTGCGCCAGCCTGTATCTCCCCGAGACCCTGGCCGGCTTCGAGCGACGCTACCCGAAGGTCTCCTTGAACGTGACGGTGGAGCCGACGTCTGAGATCAACCGTCTCGTTCACGCCGGCGCGCTCGACTGCGCGCTCATCGAGGGACGGCCACTGCCGGATCTGGTCAGCGTGGTGGTCACACGCGATGAGCTGGTGCTGGTGGTTCACGCCAGGCACGCGCTTGCACGACTGCGTCGAGTGAACGCCGACCAGCTCTCCGAGCACCGCTACCTCGGGCGCGGCCGGATGTGGGCCGCGGAGAGTGACGTCCGCGAGATGATCGGTGAGGCTTACGACCGCGCCGAGGTCATGAACCTGG
Organism: Chloroflexota bacterium; assembly: GCA_005881025.1. Taxonomy (GTDB): domain Bacteria; phylum Chloroflexota; class Dormibacteria; order Dormibacterales; family Dormibacteraceae; genus CF-54. Next base: position 20,393 of record VBFO01000109.1, read on the forward strand.
GCCACCCCGAGTACGTGCGCGCCGCGGCGCTGGCAGGGCTCGGGTACGCGGCGCTGCCGCTGCAGGCAGTGCAGGCAGACCTTGACTCCGGCATCCTCAAGCGGCTCCCGGCCCCTTCGACGGTCCGGGACATACATGCGATCCGGCGCGCGGCGCAGGGCGGTCCGACCCTGGAGCAGTTCTGGCGCTTCCTGGTCGAAAGGGCTAAAGGTGCCGCCGGAACCAGTCGTTCAGAGGCTCGGCGTCGGTCCACACCTTGACCACCTGCTTGCGGGCGGCGGCGCTGCCGAGCCATGGCTGCAGGCCAAAGTTCTTCCAGACGTACAGCGCCTTGCGGCGGAGGAGCGCCTCGCGTGGGTGGTCCTGCGGCCAGCCCGTAGGAACCCGCTTCAGCTCCTCGCCGCCGATCTCGTAACCCGACTTCGCCAGCTTCTTCACGATGGTGGCGAGGCTCTCACCGCTGCTTTCTGCTGCGACCTTCTTGCGGAACTTCGCCAGCTCTTCCGGGGCCAACATGTACCGCCCTGTCGCGACGGTGAAGCCGCGCGCGTCAAGCGACAGGTAGCCGCCCTTCTCGCCCTCGCCGACGGTGGCCGCGATGTTGGTCTTGTATGGCGACTTGTCCTTGCTGAAGCGGATGTCGCGGTTGGGTCTGAATACCTTGCCCGTCCCGTAATCCTTCTCGAGTGAGGTGAGGAGCGCCACCATCGGCGCCTTGACCGATTCGTCGTAGATGCGGCGATTCGCCTCGAAGTACTTCTTCGAGTTGTCCAGCTCCAGGCCGATGAAGAATCGCTGGCAGTCCTCGGGCCAGCCTCGAAAATCGCCCATTTCACGGACAGGATAATTGCCGCCCGTGAAGGATGCCGCGTAAGAACGTGGCTTTCGCGGCGTTGTGCGTCAGCGGATGAAGACCAGGTTCCTGTATGCCCTGGCGATCGTGCTGCTGCCTGCAGTCCTGACGTCGCCTGTCGTGCGCGCCGCGGCGGTGCCTGGCACCTCCTGCACCGTGTTTCCGGCGGACAACATCTGGAACACCGACATCTCGCAGCTGCCAGTCAGCTCGAGCAGCAACACGTGGATCAGCCATACGATGCCGAGCTCCGGCCTCACGCATCCCGATTTCGGCCGGCCCCCGTATGGGATGCCGTTCAACGTGGCGAGCAACTCGGACACCTTCAAGTCATTCAACTTCCTGTACGCATCCGAGAGCGATCCCGGGCCATACCCCATCCCGGCGAGCCCGAAGATCGAGGCCCCTTCCGACAGCCACATGCTCGTGATCAACAAGGACACGTGCAAGCTCTACGAGACGTTCGCGACCGACCTCAGCACCAACCCGCCCTCGGCAGGGTCGGGCGCGATCTTCGATCTGACCTCCGATGCGCTGCGGCCGGCCGGGTGGACGTCAGCCGACGCGGCGGGCCTTCCCATCTTTCCTGGGCTGGTGCGGTTCGACGAGGTGCAGGCGGGCTTCATCGGCCACGCGATCCGCTTCACGGTCCACAACACCAATGACACCTACCTGTGGCCGGCTCGCCACCACGCTGGCATCAGCGACGCGACTCTGCCACCGATGGGCGCGCGGTTCCGCCTGAAGTCCGGCTATGACATCTCCTCTTATGGCACCGAGGCGAAGGTGGTGCTCACCGCGTTCAAGCACTACGGCTTGATCGTGGCCGATAACGGCTCCGACTGGTTTTTCCAGGGCACGGAGGATGCGAGCTGGGACGACCAGATCATCTCCGACCTCAAGCAGGTTCCCGTCAATCAGTTCGAGGCGGTCGATGAGTCGGCGCTGATGGTCAACCCCAACTCGGCGCAGGCCGGCACGGTTCCGGCACAGCCGGCCACCCCAACCGCAGCCCCCGGGAATGGGCGGGCCATCGTCACCTGGAGCCCGCCCGCGAACGGCGGCCAGCCCATCACGGGCTACACGATCACCGGAACTCCGGGGGGCACGGCGGTGGCCGGCGGCAGCGCCACCGCCGCCGTCGTCTTCGGTCTCACCAACGGCACCTCGTACACCTTCACGGTCACCGCCCGAAACGTGGTCGGTACCGGGCCGCCGTCGGCGCCCTCCAACGCGGTCGTGCCCAACAGCCGGCTGGTCGCACCGAGCTCACCGGCGCCGTCCAGCGGCCGTCCGCCGGTCACCCCGGTCCCACCGCAACCGCCTCCACCGAGGATCGTCTGGCTGCAGCCGGGCGCCAGGTTGGAGGGCTAGACCCGGACCTTCTGCTCGAAGGGCGCCAGGAACTGGCGCTGCGCTTCCCACATCTCGCCGAACATGCGCTCAATCTCCTCCAGCGAGCAGACGGCCGCGGTGAGCGGGTCCAATGACAGCGCGTAGAGGGCCTTCTGCCGGTCGTGCTCGAGCAGCGCCTCGACCACCAGCTCGTGGACGGCCATGTGAGAGCGGTTGAGGGCCGCCAGTTGCTCGGGCAGCTTGCCGAACGGCACCGGGTGGAAGCCGCCCCGGTCGACCTTGCACTCGACCTCGACGCAGCCGTCGGGCAGGTTGTCGATCGAGCGCGCGTTGCTGACATTCCCCCAGATGCTCGTCGGATGTTCCTTCTCGACCGCCTCGATGATGTTCGATGCGTACTCGTGGCTCCTGGTCCGAGGAATCTCAACCGAGCCGTCGAGCATCCCGCGAATGCGCTCGTCGTTCTCACGCCTCCAACTCGGCCAGTTGTTGGCGTAGAAGCCGCTCTCGCCGAGGTAACCCGCGCGCGCGTACTCCTTGACCAGGTCGGGGCGCTTGCGGAAGTAAGGCACGTACTCGGAGAAGTGGCCGCTGGACTCGGTCACGAAAGCGCCGAGGCGCAGCATGACCTCGAACCGCACCGGGTCCTGCTCAAAGATGTCGTGTGTCTTCGCCAGCTCGCGCAGTCGCGGGTACTGGTCGACGCCGCGGTGCTCGAGGGTGGTGAACCACGCGTTGTGGTTGATGCCGGCGCATCGCCATGTCAGCTCTTCGTAAGGAATCGAGAGATATCCCGCGAGCTGGCGCGAGGTGCCCTGCACGCTGTGACAAAGGCCGACCACCGGCTGGCTCGTGGAACGAGCTGCGGCCAGGGTGAGGATCGACATCGGGTTCGTGTAGTTGAGGATCATCGCCCTGGGCGCGAGACGCTGGCAGTCCGCCACGATGTCGAGCCATGCCGGGCCCGTACGCAGGGCCTTGAAGATGCCTCCTGGTCCGATGGTGTCCCCGATGCACTGGTCCACGCCGTAACGCAGCGGGATGTCGTAGTCCGCGCGCACATTCTGCAGGCCCGCGACCTCGATCGAGTTGACGACGTAGTCGGTTCCCGCCAGGACCTCCTGGCGATCGGTCGAGGCGATGACCTTCCACTTCTTGCTGGAAAGCTCGACCAGGCGCTCGGCGATGGATTTCGCCAGCTCGAGTCTGGTGGCGTCGATGTCCACCAACGCGAAGACGCCGCTGTCGAGCCCGTCGACGGCCAGCACGTCGGTGATGATCTGTCGCGCGAAAACGGCGCTTCCGGCGCCCACCATCGTGACCTTCGCCATAAGCAAAACCCTAGCGCAAGAATGGACGGGGCCTGGCGTCGCGTCTGTTGAGCATCCCCATGAATCGCCGCCCCGCCCACGCCGCCCTGCCCATCGCTGCCACCCTGCTGCTCCTCATGCTTGCCGCTCCCACGCGACTCGAGACGCGACCAACCGCTTCGGTCAGCGGTTTGAAGGTGGTCGGAAACCGCGTGACCGACTTGGCGGGGCGGCCGTTGATGCTTCGGGGCGCGAACCGATCCGGCCCCGAGTACGCATGCATCCAGGGGTGGGGGATCTTCGACGGGCCGTCCGATGCAGCCTCCGTCCAGGCCATGGCCGGATGGGGGATCAACTACACACGGATGCCGCTCAACGAAGACTGCTGGCTGGGAATCAACGGCGTGGACCCCGCCTACGGCGGGGCCAGCTATCGGAGCGCGATCGCCAGCTTCGTCGACCTTCTCAACCTTTCCGGCATCTACGTCGAGCTCAGCCTCATCTGGGGCGCACCCGGCACCAACCAGGCCACGTATCAGCCGCCCGCGCCAGACCAGGACCACAGCCCCGCGTTCTGGACGTCGGTCGCGACCACATTCAAGTCCAACGCCTCGGTGTTCTTCGGTGTGTGGGGCGAGCCCACCGTGAGCTGGAGCTGCTTCCTCAATGGATGTTCGAACGAAGCGGGTTACCAGACGGCCGGCTCGCAGGAGCTGGTCACCGCGATCCGCAACGCGGGAGCCTCTCAACCAATCGCTGTTCCGGGCATCAACTACGCGAACGACCTCACGCAGTGGCTCGCCTACGAGCCCGTCGACCCGCTTGGCGCCCTTGTCGCCGAGGCGCACATATACGGCAACAACTCGTGCGGCGCACAGAGCAGTGGCGCATGCCTGACCACGACCATCGCGCCGGTCGCGGCAGCGGTGCCGGTGATCTTCGGCGAGACCGGCGAGACGTATGACGACTCCGAGTGCACCAGCGCCAACATGCGCGTGATCCTTCCCTGGGCTGATGCGCACAACGTCGGCTACGCGGCCTGGACGTGGGATGCGTGGGGCGACTGCCTCAGCCTCATCTCCTCGTACAACGGCTCACCGAACACCACCAGCCCCGCCGGCGCCGCCTACGCGCGATATGTCCACGACCACATCAGCTCCTTGAGCCAGAGGCTGCCGATCACAGCCGGCGGTGTCTCGATTCCTGGCACACGGAGCACCATCCCGCAGGCGCCCCGTGGTCCGGCGCCGCGACCGAGGTAGCGCCTTTTACGCTTCCGGCGGCTCCAACGCGCCGCGCTGGTCGAGGTAGTAGAGCAAAGCCATCGCGGGCCCGATGACAAGCACCAGCACCGCTGCGACAGCAAGCAGCAGAAGCTGCGTCGAGTGAGGGGCCGCAGCCTGCGAGATGGTCAGCTGACCGGGCAGCAGATAAGGAGACTGCGCAAAACCCCACGCGAACACCATCGACCCGATCCCCGTCACTGTCAGCACGCGATACCAGACGTATCTGCGGCGCCATAGGAGAAGCATCACCAGCGGGGTGAGGATCATGGTCGCCAGGACAAATGGCAGCCCCACGCCCGCCAGCATCGACCTCAACAGCGCGGGCGCCTCGAGGCCGATCGCACCCAGGGCGAGGGTGCCGATCGTGATCAGCACGAAACCGGCGAGGATTGCCCGCCGGCGAAAGTACGCGACCAGGTCGTCGAAGCCGTAGCGACGCGCGTCACCGACGAGAAACGACGCGCCACTGAAGGCGGTGGCCGCAAGTGAAACGAGGCCGAATGCAACCGACATCTGGTCGAACGCCAGCCTTCCGGAGGCGATGGCGCCCAGGCATGCGGCGAAGAAGAACGGGGTCAGCAGTGAGGAGAGACCAAAGACGAGGTCCGCCGCGTAGTGAGCGCGAGGGTCGGCCGCGATGTGGCGGAACGCGAAGAAGGCACCGCGAAGGATCAGCCCGATCAGTGCCAGCGTGAAGAGGGGATAAAGGGCGGCAAAGACGGACTGGAAGAGAAGAGGAAATCCGGTCCAGCAAAGGACGATTCCCAGCACCAGCCAGACGTTGTTGACCTCCCAGACGGGCGCCATCGCATGGTCGATGAGCTCGCGCGGCCGGCGGCTCTGCGGACCCCTGCCGGCAAAGAGGTCCCATATGCCTGCGCCGAAATCGACACCGCCGGCGGTGCTGTACGCGGTGATGGCCAGCAGCAAGACGAAGGCGCTCGCGTTCGCGAGCGGATCGTTCATTCCCCGGGCACCGATCGCGGCCCATACGGGACGCCCATCTCGGGAGCTGCGGCCACACCTGAGTCCTCTCGCCTCCAGCGCTCCGCGAGCTTGATGAGCAGCGTCACGAAGAAGAACGCGATCAGTGCATAGATCACGACCAGGGCGATCAGCGACGTCCAGACGAAGTTCGCCGGAGCGTCGGTCACCGCGTCCGAGACGCGTAAGGTGCCGCTGACTATCCACGGCTGGCGGCCGACCTCGGTCGTGATCCATCCGCTCTCCACCGCGACGTAGGAACCGATGCCCGAAAGTGCAGCGAGGCGGTAGAACCAGCGCGACTCGGGCAGCCGGCGCCGCCGGAGCAGGATCCACAGGAACCACGCCGAAAGCGCGGCGCCCGCGCTGCCGAGGCCCACCATGACGTCGAACGCGAGGTGCACGATGTTCACCTCGAGCGTGTTGGGCCGGGAGTCCGCCGCAAAACTGGTCAGGCCCCGGACGACGGTGTTCGGCGAGTAACCGACCAGGAGCGAGTCCAGCGAAGGTATCGCGATGCCCAGGTGGACCTCCCCCGAGTCGTCGATGTAGCCGCCCAGCACCTCGGGGTTGTGGTCGCGCGTCGTCCACGTGATCTCCACCGCCGCGAACTTGGCGGGCTGGTCACTGGCGATGGCGCGCGCGGAGAGATCGCCAACGAGCAGCTGTACAGGGGTCAGGGCAGCCGCGATGGTGAAGGGGACTGCGAAGGCGAGACGCTGATAGTGGTCGCGCCGTCCGCGCAGCCAGGCGACCGCGTAGACCGAGGCCACCACGAACCCTGCTGTCATGTAGAGGGCGATCAGGAAGTGCCAGAACTCGTAGCCGAGCGCGCGGGTGAAAAGCGCCTGGAGCACGTCGACGTCGACGACGCGGCCAGAGTCGATGGTGACGCCGCCGGGCGTGTTCATCCAGGCGTTGGCCGAAAGGACACCGAATGCGCCCAGGAGCCCGGCCGGCGGAAGCGTGAGGCCGACCAGGAAGTGGGCGCGCGGGCGCAGGCGATTCCAACCGTAGAGGTAGATGCTGATGAAGATCGCCTCCATGAAGAAGGCGAGGCCCTCGATCGCAAACCCGAGGCCGAAGGCGGCGCCGAAGCGGCCCATCATTCGCGGCCACAGGATCCCGAACTCGAACGAGAGGATCGTCCCGGTGACGGCGCCGACCGCGAACTGCACGGCCATGACGACCGACCAGCGGCGGGCGATGGTCAGCGCGACGGGGTCCTTGCGCCAGATGCCGATGCCCTCCATCAAGAGGGTCAGGGTCGGGAGCGCGACGCCAAGGGGGACGAGCAGAACGTGCGACGCGAGGGTGAAAGCCATCTGGATCCGGCTCGGCAGCAGGGCCTCACCGGCGAGGACGAGCATCGACTCCATGATGGTCCAGTCGAGGAGATGCGTAACCGTCCGGCAAGGGCGCCGTTACCGCGGTCATGAGATCAGCACTGCGCATCGCCGGGCAAGCCCTCGTGGCACTCACGTTCCTGGCTGCGTGCGGCAGCTCACCCTCGACGGTAGCCAAGGCGACTCCGCCGTCCAGTCCAGCTAGCGCGAGCATCCTCGACGACCACTTCGGCTTCCTGGCCGGCGATGGCGTACGGAGCGAAAGTGACGCCAGGCCACTGTTCGTCCTTGGCATCGGTGAAGTCAGCGGAGTCGTGTCTCCCGACGGAAGTAGATTGGCCTACTGGGCCGCGAACGAGCTGCGCGTGATCCAGATCGCGCCCAACCAGAAGCCGCACACCGTGATGACCGTGACCAACCCTGAGGGAGCTCTGTACTTCGCGTGGTCGAGCGACGGCACGGGACTGGCAGTCGGGGTGAACGCACCGGTGGCCAATCCTGCTCCCGACGTTCCTCCCGCTTACACCGCGATTCGAATCGTCGATGTGGCCGGCGGCCGGCCGCGCGAGGTGGCTCGAGTCTCCGGCGCCAACGTGGTTCCGCTGGCGTGGGATCGCCAGGCTCGTCTCATCGCGGCCTACGAACCGTCATCCAGTGGCGGCCGCAGCTACTTCGTGATCGAGGAAGGCGGGAAGGTCAGCCGCAGCGACGCGGGCCCGGGCCTGTACATCGTCGAGGCGAACTCTGACGGGCGGAACGTCTTCGGCCACGGGGACCCCGCCAGCATCGTCCGCGTGTGGCCGCGGGGTTCATACGCGAGCGGAGTCCAGATCAGGGCGACCGGTGACGAGCGCATCCTGGCGGTGGGCTGGCGACCTGGAACCTCCGAGGTCGGGGTGCTGTTCGCGGATCGGCTCGAGCTGTGGGACGTCGCCGGAGCTCGACGCACTCTGCCGCTGCCGGCCCTGGCGACTGGTTCGTACTCGCGAAACGTGCTCATCTTCCGTGCGGATGGCAAGGCTGTCTTCATCGTCGGCGAGAGCGTGGTCGGGGTTGAGCTGGCCAGCGGTCGAGCGGCCATCCTTCCGTGGAGCGGCCCGTTTCCAATGCAGGGAGGCTCGGTCCGCATCACCGCCTAGATGCGCGCTGACAGCGCTGTCGCGCCCGACGCGCGCCGTCAGCGGGCCAGCTCGGCCCTCACGTACTCCAGGAATTGGTTGCGCCGCGCGTCGTTGTGGAAAGTCCGGAACGAGAACAGCTGAGCGTCAGCCAGGAACTCGGACCGTGCCGCCGCCAGCTTCCGCCCAAGCTCCGCCTCCAGCGCTGCCTTGCGGTCAGCCCGGCGGCGCAGGCTGCGCGCACGCCGGTCGGCGGCCGAGACCTGTCGTGACTTCGTGAAGCTCAGGACGAGGATTCCAAGCCACACCATCATCGTGGTGAAGACCGTCAGCGCCACCGCCTCCAGCACCGCCGACAGCAGATCGCCGGCAGTCACCCACAGGAACCAGTAGCGGAGTGACCCGATGGCGACGAGCCCAACGGAGAGCGCGGCGATGGTCACCGCCCGACCCCAACCATTGCGGTAGTGGGTGACCGCCCACATTCCGGCCCCCAGTGCGCCGACGATCACAGCCGTGATTCCCCATGTGGGCACGACGTCCAGGCCGAAGGCCTGGGCGGCCAGGTTGGCTGGCAGGGCGTCGAGGGCGACGAAGAAGGCGGCGAGCATGACCCCAAAACGAAAACCCAGGCGATGCTGGCGGTGTTCGTCATGCGTGCGCGCCAGCTTGCCAGCCTCGAGCTCGGCCTCCGCTGCGCCGGCCTTGAGGAGGTCGCCTTCGCGCCCGATCGAGTCGAGCCGCTGCGCATCCGCCTTCAGATCCTGGAAGTCGCGCGCGATGCGCGGCTTCTCGAGGAATTCGCGCATGGTGACGATGTGGGTGTCGGAGCCGTCCAGCTCGAGCTGCGACGGCGGCGCCATTCGCTCGATCGATTCCATCGATTCCTCCTTAAGTCTCTCGGTTGATCACCTGGGGCAGCTGCAGCTGCGTGAGCGCCGCATCGAGTGCGCTCACCGACGCCGCGCCGGCTTTCGTGCCAGCAGCTGTCCACGCCGCGGACGCCTTCGAATCAGTGAGGTTGGCGATGACGAGGTTCACATTCGCGAGGCTCTGCGCGATCGCCGTGGGTCCGATGTCACCGCCGCCCAGAAGGAGAAGAACGCGCCGGCCGTTGAGGCCCTGCAGCGTGGTCAACCCGGCCTCCACCGAAGCCGAGACGATTCCCCGATTCGGCGCCGGTGCGGCCGGGACTCTGGCTCCCGCTTTCGCGTTGAGCTGCGCGGCGACCTCGTGCTGCCAGGGCTCGGTGGCCTTGGCCGCAGCCGCCTGCCAGCTCGCGATGCGAGCCGCGTTGGTCGTATTGGCCGACTCAACGCCCCGCTTGTACTGGGCCCGCTGGAAGTCAGTGGGATTGGCGGGAAGTGTCGGCAGTCGGACGAGTGATGGCGGCGGAGGTCCCGCGGGCGCCTTGGAGACGAGTACCAGCGAGTCCTGCGCAGCGCCGTCGGGAAGCATCACGTGCTCGCCCGAATAGATCAGCTTCCAATCGCGGCCTGACAGGGGTCCGAGCTGCGGGTTGGCGGCCTCCAGCGCCGCGAGCGAAAGGCCATGCGCGGCCGCGATCGTGCTCAGGCTGTCGCCTTTCTGCACGACGTAAGTGGCGCCGAACGACGGTTCGAGAAACATCACGACGAGAGCCTCACCCGGGGTGGCGTTGGCGCTGACCACAGCCTGCAGCTCGTGCAGCTCGCCGGCCAGGCGATCGGGCGACGGGTCGAGGATGGCGACGAGGGAAAGAGGCGGCGGTGGCGAGTACATCTGTGCGTCGGAGACGCCGCCACGCGCGCATGCGGCCGACGTAAGGGCGAGGATTCCCGCCAGCAGGCCCAGCCAGCGGGCAGGGCGCCGATCACTGCACTTCGATTCCCGCTTTACGAAGTTCATCGCTTTGTTCGGTGGCGGGCCTGGGCCCTACCGATGGCAAAACGCGCCGGTCCTGCCGACTACGCGCCTACAGGACCCCTGGGACACGGGCTCTCATGAACTTCTAAGCATTGCTGAGTTCAGCGCGCATTCCCGGTCCCGAACGGTCAGCCGTCGAGGAAGGCGAGCGTTACCGCGCCGAACAGCGTCGAGGCGCCGAGGTTGTAGTGGGTCAGGCCCGGCAAGATCGCCAGCGCGTGACCGCCCGCCGGCCGCCCCTCCCCCATCCAGCCGCCGTCGCGGACTCCGCCGCCCAGCAGCTTGAACACCTCGACGTAGTGGCTCGGCGGAGCCATGTCGGCGTCGGCGGCGACGATCATCGTGGGCACCTGCAAACCGCGGACCTCGTCGCCGAAGTCGAAGTCCTTCGCCATCGACGCGCCGATCTTGTCGAGCAGCTTCGGAAAGTCCTCGGGACGTGGTGCGACCCTCTGGTAGAGCTGGTACATCGGCGTGTCCTTCATGAACTCGGCGGCGGCCGCGCCGACCTGGCCCTGCTGGACACGCATCTCCGGATAGATGGCGTCGGGGCGGATGTTCGCTGCGGCAGCGACCAGCCGGCGAACCTTGGCCGGGTACTTCGCGGCCGTGTGAAGCGCAACGCCACCGCCCAGCGAATAGCCGACGACGTCCGGCTTCTCCAGCCCGAGCTGGTCGATGAGGGCGGCGATGTCGTCGGCCATCAGCTTGACGTCGATCGGTCGATCGATGTCGGCGGTGCGGCCATGGCCTTGGAGGTCGGGGGCGATCACCTGGTGGCTCTGCGCCAGTTGTGGAATCACAGGTCCGAACATCTCGCTCGACATGAGTCCGCCGTGCAGGAGGATCAGCGGCCGCCCGGAACCGTGCGTCTCGTAGTAGAGGTTGAGGCCGTTGACTTTGGCGTATTTGCCGGTGCCCTTGGTGTCGGTGGTCATGGTCAGCTCCTTACGCGCCCTGGAATTCGAATGTCATCCATTAAGACTGCGCCCATGACCGAAATTAATCGGTGATGTCGTAGCGTTGCACCGGTGAGCCGGGAGGTCGAGGACTTGAACCGGCGTCTCCTGCGCGCCCGCGACGCCATGGACCGCGCCTACGCCGAGCAGCTCGACGTCCGCGCCGTGGCCGCGGTGGCCCATATCTCCGAAGCGCATTTCATTCGCACCTTTCGAGCCGTGTTCGGGGAGACACCGCACCGCTACCTGCAGCGGCGGCGTGTGGAGCGCTCGATGTTCCTGCTGCGCGAGACCGACCGCACCGTCACCGATATCTGCTTCGACGTGGGCTTCACCAGCAGGGGGACCTTCTGTCGCACGTTCCGAGAGGTCGTCGGCGAGACGCCGTCGAGCTATCGCTTGGGGAATGGACCGATGGTGGCCCCCAACTGCTACCAGATGTGGGCGACGCGGCCGGTGGTGGCGGCGGGAGAGGCGCGGCGATCGAGCAGTTTTGGAGACGCCGCCGCAGCGACGGCCTCCTAGCATGACTGTCGTGCCCATCAAGTATTGGAAAGGAGAAAACGAGCGATGATCACCAAACTCAACGTCGCCTCCATCATGGTCCTCAACAAGGAGGAGGCTCTGGACTTCTACGTCAACAAGCTCGGGCTGGAGAAGGGCCAGGACGTCAAGCAGGGTTCCTACCGCTGGCTGACGGTGCGCGTCCCTGGCGACGTGACCGAGATCTCCCTCGAGGAGCCGGGCCCCCCGGTGCATGACGAAGCCACCGCTGCGAAGCTCCGCGAGCTGATCACCAAGGGCGCGCTGGGCGGGCTCGTGTTCAAGGCGAACGACATCCGGGGTCTATACGAGACCCTCAAGGAGCGCGGCGTCACCGACTTCACCCAGGAGCCGACCGACCATTTCTACGGCACCGACATGGGCGTCCGCGACCCCTTCGGCAACGCCATCCGGATCCTCCAGCAGGGGAAGGTCGCCGAGAAGGCGAAGGCCTGACCTTGGCCGAGAAGAGAACTGCAGTGAAAGCCAAGCCGCAGCCCGCCAAGACCACCACCGCGACCAAGAAGAGGTACGAGGGATTCACGGACGAGGAAAAAGCGGCGATGATGGACCGCGTCCAGGAGCAAAAGGTGGCCGCGCGCAAGGCGGAGGGGGAAAGCGACCTGCTCGCGAAGATCGCCGAGATGCCGGAACCGGATCGCGCGATGGCCAAGCGGCTCCATGCCGTCATCAAAGCCAGCGCGCCGGCCCTCTCGCCGACAACCTGGTACGGGATGCCCGCGTATGCGAAGGACGGCAAGGTCGTCTGCTTCTTCCAGAGCGCGCAGAAGTTCAAAACGAGGTACGCGACCTTCGGCTTCAGCGACAAGGCAAAGCTCGACGAAGGCACCATGTGGCCGAACGCCTACGCGCTGACGAAGTTGACAGCCGCCGACGAGGCAAGGATCGGCGCGCTCGTGAAGAAAGCGGTGCAGGACTAAGGGCGACTCAATTCGCCGACGCTGCTGCGAAGCATCGCCTTGCATGCCCACCGCCACACTTCTCGAATCTCCTCGGGCTCCGCGGCGTAGATATCGCGGAGCGCAATGTACGTTTCGATACCTAGAACCATCCCTTCAGCTCGCGGTTCCGCGACCTCGTGGGCATGTCGCCGACCGCGTGCCGGAGCGCCTCTGCCGGCACACGTGAACGTGTTCGTCGAAGACCAGGACCGCGCCAAGGCGTTCTACACGGAGAAGCTCGGCTTCGAGGTGCGCAACGCGCGTCGCGCGATCAGCTCGCCGGCTGCAATCGGTCTGGAAGGCGGCGTTAGGTCTATCGAGGCAGCGCTAGTGTCCGCTTAGCAATGAGCAACCCTTAGTGAGCGCGACGAACAGCCCGCTGAACACGTCTGTGATTTTCCTTGGCGGACGCCCTCGCGACGATCCCCGGCAATCGCGGGACTCCAGGCCTCCGGGTTTCCAGATAACTCTCAACCGCTGCCTTATTCCAGAGCCGCCCAGAGCGGAGTTCCATGACTGGAAACGGGAAGCCGCGGTTCGCCGTCATCTGGAAGATTCGCTGTCGCGTGGTGCCGGCGATATCGGCGATCTCGGCCAGGCCGACTAGTTCGGGCAAATTCGAGATTTCGAGGTCGCGATCCTGGCGCTCGGTCGTCTTGATCTCGACAAGCTCAATTTCGAGCTTGCCAGTCAAAGAGTTCAGAGCCTCATAGATATGGTCGTATGCCTCGATAGGGCTGTTCGCCCGCCTTGTAGCGGTTGTGGAAAGGAGCCCATTGCCAAACTGCACTGCCGGACTGAGCTCGGCCAGCTCGTCCAAGATGTCCTCCGGATCAACTACCTTCGCCGGTCGGCCCTCGATCGTCACCGTCCACTCCGTCTTCACCGTCTCTTCTCTCTCCTTCCGGCCCCGGGCCAAATAAATCCCGCCTGCCGCAGCCTGGCCAACCCGTTCTTAATCGATCGCTGATCGCCCGGCGTCCCTGAAAAGACCACCGGCGGAAAGCGCTTGTCTGGCGGGTAGATCACGACATGTCCCCTCTTAGTGCGCTCGACGCGGAATCCTTGATCTTCGGCTGCTTCTAGATGACGTCCCTTGACGATGTCACGATACAACGTATCGGATACAAGAGCAGGTGCACGTGACTTAAGTTGGCGAACTCCCACATGATGCCGAACGGGACCGGGCGTTCCATACTGGTGACGCAGGAGGGAGCGATGACCACAGCAATACCGGCCGCTGAGCTCGACGCCCGCTTCAGCGACCCGAATGCATCGGCAACGCCTTGGGAGCGCGTCGAGCACACCATCGATGGCGCCGAGTTGTTCTGGATCTCGACAGTTCGGTCCGACGGGCGGCCGCATGTCACGCCGTTGCCGGCAGTCTGGGTCGACGGTTCGCTCTACTTCTGCACCGGCGCCGAGGAACAGAAGTGTGTGAACCTCGCGAGAAACCCGAACTGCGTGCTCACGACCGGCAACAACGCGTGGAAGTCCGGGCTCGATGTCGTGGTCGAAGGCACCGCCGTACGCGTCACCGACCAGAAGCTGCTGGTCCATCTGGCGGAATCTTGGCGGTCGAAGTATCACGGCGACTGGGACTTCGAGGTGCGGGATGGCATGTTCCGCCAAGACGGCGGCGACGCGTTGGTCTTCGCGGTCGCCCCCACGAAGGTGCTTTCCTTCGCCAAGGGCGACTTCGCCCAGACCCGCTTCCGGTTCACCCGCTGACGGAGTCAGTTGCACAGTCCAAGGGGGACTGCGCGGTTCGCAACCGGGTCTGAGACTCTTGTCTTCGCCGGCCTCGATTTCCCTAAGGCGGAGTAGCTACCGCCGGGCGAAGGGTTCCGGAGCCGCCGGCACCGCGTAATGGCAGGCCATCCGGTCGGCAGTTCGCGGCCTGGTTCGGTCAGCTAACAGCGGTAGCGCTCAAGCAGCCATTCGCAGGCATTTTCTTGTTGGCCAGTTCAAATAAGGGAACTTTGGTCGGGGGGAGGGGACACTATTTGAACTCGCGAGTTGAATTCGGCAGCGCCGTGCTCGGACTGCTAAGAGGCCATCGACTCGAGACCTCGTTGCGCGATGCGGGACTGGCGGCTTCCGTGTCCCCCTAGAGCTTCCCGGTGCTGGGATTCTGTAACCGGTCACTGACCCGGCGAAGGCCCAATCGCATCATGGAATTGCGCGAGGGGGGCCTTTCAGCTGGGGTCGCCTCAGGAGAGGGCTCGGTCAAAGATCTGCTCCACCACAGTCGAGACTGTCCAGTCAACCCACTCCTCGTGCGACCAGCCGAGGCCACCGACGAGGACCTGATAGACGTCCGGGCCGACGAACAGCAGCAGCAA
>VBFO01000037.1:0-11883 GCA_005881025.1 Chloroflexota bacterium
GTGGTGCTGAGCGTTCGCGGCGGCCAGGACTGGCTCCAGAAGGCGGGCGAGATCGTCGAAGAGCGCCGGGAGAAGTGAAGAGGTCGTACCGCACCAGGTTCGAGCGCGACGAGAACCCGATCAGTGAAGGCGGGAAATGGCTCAACGGCAAGAAGGACGGCATCGACTGGGCTGACGTGATCACGAAGGATGGCGAGGCGTACGGGTCGGTGACTCGCATGGCGGTCAGCGAGAAACGCCCAGAGCAGGCGACCCTCGGCGCAGGCGGCGCCGAGGGTTCACTGCCAGAAGGCGACTACGACGACCCGACCGCAGTGCTCACGGGCGACTGGGGCCGGAACCAGCACGTGAAAGCACGCGTCTTCAGTCGCAAGCCCACCAACGAATACTTCCAGGAGGTGGAGATTCGGCTGCGCAGCACGATCAAGCCGCACTGGTGCAGCGGCTATGAGGTTTTCTGGCGCTGCCTCAAGACCGACGAGGGCTACGCGGAGATCGTGCGCTGGAACGGCAAGGTCGGGGATTTCACGTCGCTCAAGAAGCTCATAGGGGCGGAGTTCGGAGTCCAGGACGGCGACGAAGTCGAGGCGAGCATAGTCGGCAACCACATCCGCGGCGTGGTCAACGGCCGCGAGGTGATCTCAGCCACCGATGACGTGTATCCCTCCGGCGCTCCCGGAATCGGGTTCAATTTCTTCGTCGGCAACACCAACGTCGATCACGGCTTCACATACTTCGAGGTTGAAACCGACGACGACTGATTGAGTCCCAGGAGGTCGCAATGAGCCATGCCGGTGACCTGCTCGCCGAGCTGCTCGCCGGGTACGGGGTCACGCACGTCTTCGGCCAGCCGGGTGGCCAGACCGTCGCGCTTTACGACGGGCTGAACCGGCGGAAGGAGCGGGTCACCCACCTGCTCGTTCGCGACGAGCGGTCCGCCGGCTACGCCGCCGACGCCTTTGCCCGGCTGACGGGCAGGCCCGGAGTGTGCGACGTAACAGTCGGACCGGGAACGACCAAGCTCGCCGACGGCCTGGTCGAGAGCCTGAATGCGTCGGTGCCCGTGATCGCGCTGGTCGGCGAGCTGCCGCGGGACTGGGCGCCATATCGCGAGAAGGGCGTGGCCTCGCAGGGCTTCGACCAGGTGCGCTTCCTGGAGTCGATCACGAAGGCCACGCTTGTGGTGCCGTCGGTGGCTGCTCTGCCGCAGATGGTCCGCTCCACATTCCGTCTGGCTACCAGCGGTCGCCCCGGCCCGGTGGCCCTCGTGCTCCCGCACGACGTCATGGACGCCGATTGGGAGCCAGACCCCGCCGCAACTGAGGTCGACGACCGCTATCGCGTGTACCCCGCCTACCGGCCGGTGGCATCGCCCGACTCGGTGGCCGCGGCCGCCGAGCTGTTGAACTCATCGCGCCGGCCGGTGGTGGTGGCTGGCGGCGGCGTGCACGCCTCGCAGGCGACCGCCGAGCTGGCGCAGCTCCTCGAAAGGCTCGGTGCGATGGCCGTGACCAGCTTCTCGGGCAAAGGCGCCGTCGCCGAAACCGGGCGCAACGCAGCCGGGGTGCTGAACCCGCTGGGTCCCACCGAGTCGCTGGAGATCGTGCGCCACGCCGACATGGTGTTCTGGTGCGGATGCAAGGCCGGCCAGAACACGACCCACAACTGGAGCCTGCCGCTCGCCGAGCAGGCGACAGTCCACCTCGACATCGACCCGGGCGAGCTGGGGCGCTCCTTCCGGCCCACTGTGGCGCTGTGCGGCGACGTGCGCTCCACACTCACCGCCCTGCTGCCGCTCATCAAGAAGCAGCCGCGCGCCGAGTGGCTCACAGAAGCGCAGCGCATCAAAGACGACGCGGCCGAGCTGCGGACTGAGGCCCAGGCCAGCGACGCGGTGCCGATCCATCCACCCCGCGTGATGCGAGACGTCGCAGCCAGGCTAGGACCCGACGACGTCGTGATCAGCGACGCCAGTTTCTCCGCGGGCTGGATCTCGGCGAACATCCAGGCGCGGGAGGCCCGTCGCAACTTCCTCTTCGCGCGCGGCCAGGGCGGCCTCGGCTACTCCGTGCCGGCCGCCCTCGGTGCCTCAGTGGCCCGGCCGCAGGGCAGGGTGCTCACGGTCAGCGGCGACGGCGGGTTCGGGTATGCGATCGGCGAGCTCGCGACCCACGTCCAGCACGGCCTGCGCACAATCAACATTGTTCTCAACAACGGAACCCTGGCGTGGCTGGCCATGTGGCAGAAGATGTTCTTCGCCGGGCTGCAGCAGTCGGTCGACCTCGGCGGCCTGGCCGGCGGTCCAGACTTTGCCGCCGTGGCCGAGGGCCTCGGCGCGCGCGGTCTGCGTGTCACGGACCCCAAGCAGCTGGCCGCTGCGATCGACGAGGCCTTCGCCTGCGACCGAGCGGTGGTGCTCGATGTCCGCATCGACCCGGGCGCGACCCCGATCCCCAGCTACCGGCGGCGGCTCGACGAGGGCAAGACGTACCCCAGACCGGGCACGGTTTATCAGCTGCCGCAATGGCGGCGAAGTCCCGACCTCAAACGGGACGCCTGAGCACACCGACAGGAGGGTGGGAATGGAAAAGCGCTTCGAGGGAAAGGTCGCATTCGTGACAGGCGCGGCCACCGGTATGGGCCAGGCGATGGCAGTGCGCCTCGCGAGCGAGGGCGCTCTTGTCGGTGTCAACCACCTGCCTACCGTGGACCCGTCGGAGACTCTGAAGGGGATCAAGGACGCCGGAGGCGAAGGGTTTCCGGTCGTGGCGGACGTGCGCAGGCCGGATCAGGTCGTCGCCATGGTCCAGGAGGTCGCCCGGCGGGGTGGGCGGCTCGACTATGTGGTGTCAAACGCCGGCATCAACCCGTTCATGACGTGGGACAACACGGCGGTCGAGGATTTCGACGCACTCTCAGAGACGAACTTCCGTGGCACCTGGCTCGTATGCACGGAAGGCGCGAAGCAAATGGTCAAGGAGGGCCATGGCGGCGCCATCTGCTGCACGAGCTCGCTGTCCGCCCACGTCGGCTCCCCCTCGCAGGTCGCGTACTGCGGTACGAAGGCCGGCGTGAGCATGCTGGTGAAGGCGCTCGGTGCGGTGCTCGGCGGGCATGGCATCCGCATCAACGCCATCGAGCCCGGCTGCATCGACACGCCGATGGCGGCGCCGCTGCTCGCGGATCCGCCGGCCCTCAAGTACTACCTCGAGCGCATCGCCCTGCACCGAATTGGCAAGCCTGAGGAGATGGCGAGCATCGTCGCCTTTCTTTTGAGCGACGACGCAAGCTACCTGACCTGCTCGACGATCCTGGCCGACGCCGGATTCATCGTGAATGCCGAGCTCTAGATGAGCCTGATCGGGATCGACCTCGGCTCGAGCGCGATCAAGGTCGCCGCCTACTCGATCGAGGGACGGCTGCTGGCGAGCGCCCGGCGCTCGGTGCCGGCCACACACAATCGAGACGGTCATTCGGAGATCGACGTGCGCGAGTCGCGCGAGGCCTTCGACTCCGCCCTGGGCGAGGTGGCGGCGCACCCAGAGCTCCGGCGTGACCCGCCCATCGCCGTCTCGTTCAGCTCTTCTGGCCGCGAGGTGTTCCCGGTGGGCGCCGACGGAACGCCGCTCGGACCTTGCCTGATGACCGCCGACCTGCGCGGTGACGAGGTCGCCTCGGTGACGGCCGGGCGGCGCTCGCCCGAGGAGTGGTTCCGGGTCGCAGGCCACGTGCCGCGCCGCATGGATCCCGTGAACCGCGCGCTCTGGTGGCGCAAGACGCATCCTGACGTTGCGGCGAAAGCGCGGTGGTTCATGAACTGGCACGAGTACTTCTCGCTGCACATGACCGGCAAGCGAGTAGTTGACTGGAGCGATGCCGGCGCGTGGGCAACTTACGACGTCGCGACCGCGAGCTGGTCTCCCGAGCGCATCCGGGAAACCGGGATCGACCCCCGTTGGCTGCCTGACATCCAGCCGAACGCGTCGCCCATCGGGCGCATCGAAAAGTCTGTCGCAGAACGGCACGGGCTTCCGCCCGACACGCTGGTGGTGACCGGCGCCTGGGATGCATTCGCGGCCGCGGTCGGCGGCGGTGGGGTGGACCCTGGCGTGGTGTCGCTCACCTGTGGGACCTGGCATTCGTTCACCGCGCCTATCGAGCGCGGTTGGCCGGAAGCCCTGCTGCACGACGGCATGAACATCTGCCCACATCCCGGCCCGACCGGGTTCGGCCTCCTGCACACCAACCCCAACGGCACCTCCGTGATCGACTGGGCACGCGAGCTGCTCCAGATGCCCATCACCGAGCTCGAGGAGGGGCTGGCGGCAGCGCCGTCCGAGCCCAGCCACGTCTACGCGGACGCGATGCTGACGCCCCTTCCCCATGCATCGGGTTCAGAGCGCAGCTCCGTTTTCAGCGGCTTCACGCTCGCCAGCACACGCATCGATTTCGTGCGCGCGCTGCTCGAGTCGATCGCCTGCGAGTTCGCGGCCACGATCGGGCGACTGCGCGAGCGCGGCATCGATACGACACTTGTACGTGCGACAGGAGGCGGCTCGAAGCTCGCCTGGTGGCTGCAGCTCCACGCCGATGTGTGCGGCGTGCCGTTTGAGGTCGTGGCCCAGGACGAGCCGGGCGCGTTTGGCGCCGCAGTACTGGCCGGCGTCGGCGTGGGGGTCTATCCGTCGGTGTCGTCCGCGGTCGAGCAGCTGGTTCAGGTGTCGAGACGCTTCGAACCCGATTGCGCTCGGGGTGCGAAGTACCTGAAGGAGCGGCGCAGATGACCCAGCTCATCTCGACACCGGCGCTGGTCGTCGACCTCGACATCTTCGAGGCCAATGTGGCGGCTATGGAGTCAATGCTCCGAGACAGCGGCAAGACCTTGCGGCCCCACGTCAAGACGCATCGCACGCCCGAGCTCGCGAAGCGCCAGCTGGGCGGGTCCGCGCGCGGCGTGACGTGCGCGACGGTTGGCGAGGCGGAGGCGATGGTCGCCGCAGGCATCGATGACGTGGTGATCGCGAATGAGGTGGTGGACGAAGGCAAGCTGGCCCGCGTGGCAGATCTCGCACGCCGCGCGAAGGTCACCATCGCCGCCGACCACCCGGACGCGGTGCGCACGCTGGGAGGTCAGGCCAAGACGCGTGGCGTGACCCTGGGTGTCCTGATCGATGTGGACGTGCTGCTGCACCGGTGTGGTGTCGCCTCGATAGAGGAAGCGGTCGCCCTCGCGACCGCGATCGAACGAACGCCAGGCGTTCGCCTCGCCGGGCTCATGGGTTACGAGGGTCGGGTCCGGCTCAGCGTCGAGAACCGATCAAAGAAGATCGCCGGCGCCTACCGCATATTGAAGGACGCGCGCGATGCGTTGATTCAGGCCGGCCACGAGGTGCCGGTGGTCTCCGCGGCCGGGACCTCGACCCTGCGCGAGTCAATCGCGGATCCCACCATCACCGAGATCCAGGCCGGCGTTTACTGCTTGATGGAGCCGGAGCTGCTGGTGATGGACCTGCCTTTCAAGTGCGCTACATCAGTCCGGGGCACCGTCATCAGCCGGCATGCGGACCGGGTGGTGGTCGACGTCGGCCGGCGTGTGGTCGGCCTCGAGTACGGGCCGCCCATACCGGTCGGCGTCCATGCAACCAAAGTCTCGGTCAGCGATGAGCATGCAACGGTGACGCTCGACGGGACAGCTCCGCCCCGGCTCGGAAGCCGTTTCGATTTCATCCCCGGCCAGATCCGGACCACCTTCAATCTCCACGACCGGGTTTGGATCGGACGTGGCGACGAGATCGTCGACTGCTGGCCGGTGACAGCCCGCGGAAGTTCTCAATGACGAGTTGGGAGCTGACATGAGCGGCAAGGAGCTGGAGGGCAAAGTCGCGATCGTCACCGGCGCGTCGAGAGGCATCGGCCGCGCGATCGCGGAACGCTTCGCCGCCGAAGGCGCGAAGGTGGTCGTGAACTACTTCAGCAACGAAGCGGAGGCAGGGAAGGTCGTCGATGGCATCAAGCAGGGTGGCGCGGAGGCAATCGCGGTGCGCGGCGACGTGTCGAAGTCGGCTGACGTGAAGCATCTCGTGGAATCTGCCGTCAAGCAGTTCGGGCACGTCGACATCCTGGTGAACAACGCCGGCGTGATGGTCACGAAACCGGCGCTCGAGGCCTCCGAGGAGGACTGGGACCGAACCATCGACGTCAACCTCAAGGGCGCGTACCTGTGCTCGAAGGAGGTGGCGCCGCTGATGATGAAGCAGCAGGGCGGCCGCATCATCAACATGTCCTCGAACTCGGGCCTCTATCACCCGTCGGCGATGCGCTTCACCGAGTACGTCGTGTCGAAGGCGGGGCTGAACGGCCTGACCAAGGCCCTCGCCCTGGCCTGGGGCCCTCACATCACGGTCAATGCGATCTGCCCGGGATGGATCAAGACCGACATGATCGCGGACACCGATCCGGAGGTAGAGGCGCGCATCCTCGGCGAGACTGCGCTCGGCCGGTGGGGCACTCCCGACGAGATCGCTGGCGCTGCCGTGTTCCTGGCTTCGAGGGACGCGAATTTCATCACGGGCGAGTTGCTGATCGTGGCGGGCGGCCGCGGAATGCACTAGCCGCGGCCTCGATGATGATCGCCATCGAGGTAGCCCCTGGATCGGCAAAGCCGCGGCTGCGTTCCCCCAGGACGCGAGCCCGGCCGGCCGCCGCCGTCATCTGAGCCGTGGCTGCGGCGCCTGCGCGTGCGGCAGTGGCAGCCTGCGCCAGCGCATCGCCCATCTCGGTGTTCGACGTCTCCAGGAGGAGCGACCGCACCGCCGGGTCGAGCGCGTCGAGGATCGTCTTGTCGCCCGGCTTGGCATGGCCGAGATTGACGATCGCGGCTTGCGCAGCCTCGGCGCAGCGCGCGACGAGCGGGACTGTCCCGGTATCCGGGCCGGCCTGCCGCACTGTCGTCGCTGCGGCGAGCAGAGCGGAGGCATACAGCGGACCGCTCGCGCCGCCCACCGACCCCGCGGCCGCGGCGAGGTGCACCAGGAGATCGGCGCCGCTTGCATCGGGGGCTGCGTCGAGAGCGTTGCGCACCGCGTGCGCTGCGAGCGCCATCGTGACTCCGTGGTCGCCGTCACCGGCGGGGGAGTCGAGACGGCACAGCTCGTCGCGCGCCAGCTCGAGCGCATCCGCCGCTGCGAGCGCGCACTCGCGGACACCGGCCATTCTCAGTTTCTGAACGCCGGTGCCGACGCCGGGGCGTCGAGCAGCGCGAGGAGCTCATCGTGGAGAAACGTGACCGTGACCGAAGCCCCCGCCATCTCGAGCGAGGTGATGAACTCGCCGACATAGCCGCGGACCACGTTCAGGCCGCGTGCCTCGAGCGCCCTGCGCGCCGCCCTGAACAGGATGTGCTGGTCGACGTAGGCGGTTGCCCCCAGCCCGTTGACCAGCAGGGCAACGTCCCCACGCAGGCTTTCGACGTCGGCCAGGATCGTATCGACGAGCACGCCGGCCACCTCGTCGGCGGGCCGGAGGGGTCCGCGCTTGATCCCAGGCTCGCCGTGAACGCCCATCCCGATCTCCATCTGGTCGTCGGGCAGCTCGAAAGTCGGCCGCCCAGAGCCGGGAACCTCGCACGCCGAAAGTGCGACGCCCATGCTGCGGGTCCAGTCGTTCGCGTCGCGGGCGATGCGCTCGACCTCCGCCAATGGCCGGCCACCTTCGGCCGCCGCCCCAGCGCACTTGAAGACGATGATGTCGCCGGCGATCCCGCGGCGCTTCGACTCCTCACCCTTCGGCGCGGACGCCACGTCGTCTGAGACGCGGACCTCACGCACCTCGATCCCCTCGGCGGCCGCGAGCTGCGCCGCCAGGCCGAAGTTCATCACGTCGCCCGCGTAGTTGCCGTAGGCCATCAGCACCCCATGGCCATGGTTGGCCGCGCGGATGGCGGACAGGATGACGTTCGGTGGTGGGGAGGCGAAGATGTTGCCGCATGCCGCGGCGTCGGCCATCCCGAGACCGACGTACCCGCCGAAAGCAGGCTCGTGCCCCGATCCGCCACCCACGACGATGCCTACCTTGCTGCCGGCGGGCGAACGTCTTACCACGACGCGCGGCTCATGCAAAGCGATCAGCGAGGAGTGCGCGTAGACGAAGCCGTCGAGGGCCTCGTCGACCACGTCGAACGGATCATTGATCAGTTTCTTGAAGGTCACGGGAACCTCACTTGACAAATCGTCTCGGCCACCGATAATCCCTTCCAGATCATGCCGATCCTGCACAATCTTGCAGGAGCTGGTCGAGGGTGTCGAGGGAGGTAGCGCGGTGAAATACGGCATCAACCTCTACCTCTGGGCCGACGACATGCATGACGGGCTCCTTCCAGTCCTCGAGTCGCTTAAGCGAATGGGCTACGACGGGGTCGAGGTGCCCATCTTCGACCTGGACACGGAAAAATGGAAGCGCTGGGCCCGGCGTCTCGAAGACCTGGGGCTGGAGCGGACGGCAAACACGGTCATCGCCCCTGAGCACAACCCGGTCAGCGACGACCCTGCTGTGCGAAAGGCAGGGCTGGAGCACCTGAAAGCGGTGATCGATTGCTGCGCCGCCGTCGGCTCGACGATCCTGTGCGGCCCGCACCAGGTCGCCCTCGGCGTGTTCACCGGGCGGGGCCCGACCGAAGACGAGTGGAAGCGCAGCGTTGATCACCTGCGCCACGCCGCCGAGTACGCGCGGGGACAGGGGGTCGTGCTTGCCGAGGAGGTGGTGAACCGCTTCGAGATCTACCACCTGAACATCCTCGACCAGGGTGTGCGCCTCGTCGACGAGGTGGGGCACCCCAACTGCCGCCTCCACCTCGACACCTTCCATGCCCACATCGAGGAGAAGGACCCGGCGGCTGCGATCCGCCGCGCCGGCGATCGCATTGCCCACGTCCACATCTCCGAGAACGACCGTGGGACGCCTGGGACCGGCAGCGTGAGGTGGGACGAGACTTTCGACTCGATCGGCGACATCGGCTACGACGGATGGCTGACGGTCGAGGCGTTCGGCAACTTCCTGCCCAACCTTGCGGCGGCCACGAAGATCTGGCGGCCGCTGTTCGAGAGCGAGGAGCAGCTCGCCCGGGACGCGCTGGCCTTCCTCAAGACCAGGACCGGCAAGCCGGTTCACCGGAGGTGAGCACACATGCCTGAAGCGGACAGCGGCGACGCCAAGAACTTCCAAACCGACGTGCCGCCCCCAGCGGACGGCTTCTTCCTGAAGGGATCCGGCTCCCTCGACTGGGGGATGAGCAACCGCCTCTCGCGCATCTTCCGGCCGGAGACCGGCCGCACGGTGATGCTGGCCATCGACCATGGCTACTTCCAGGGCCCGACCACGGGCCTCGAACGCGTCGACATCAGCATCCTCCCGCTCGTCCCGCTGGCGGACGCGCTGATGTGCACGCGCGGGATCCTCCGCTCCGTGGTGCCGCCGAGCATGCGCACGCCAGTGGTCATGCGCGCGAGTGGCGGCCCCAGCATCCTGAAGGAGCTATCTGACGAGCAGATCGCCATCGACATCGAGGACGCTGCCCGGCTCAACGTCGCAGCGCTGGCGGTGCAGGTCTTCATCGGTGGGGAGCACGAGACGCAGTCGATCCACAACCTGACGCGCCTGGTCGACATGGGCCTGCGCTACGGCATCCCGGTGATGGGCGTGACCGCGGTGGGCAAGCAGCTCACGCGCGACGCCAAGTACCTGCGTCTCGCGTGCCGCATCATCGCGGAGCTCGGCGCGCAGTTCGTGAAGACGTATTACTGCGATGAAGGCTTCGACACGGTCACCGCTTCGTGCCCGGTGCCGGTCGTCATGGCGGGCGGCAAGAAGCTGCCGGAGCTCGACGCCCTAACCATGGCCTCCCGGGCGGTGACCGAGGGGGCGGCCGGCGTCGACATGGGCCGAAACATCTTCCAGAGTGACAACACGGAAGGGATGATGCGGGCCGTGACCGCGGTGGTTCACGAGCGCAAATCGCCGCAAGAGGCGCTCGAGATCTACCGTTCGCACAGGGCAGCGCCGGTTGGGCACAGCTCCACGCGCTGACGGCCGGCCGCTCCTCAGCGTCGGCCTCATGACCGCCGACTGGATGTGCATGGGCGATGAGCTGCGGCGCATCGAGGAGGCGGGCGCGGATTTCGTGCACATCGACGTGATGGATGGCGTCTTCTGCCCGCAGCTGACCGTCGGACCACCCGTGATCGCCGCGCTCAAGACAAGGTTGCGGAAGGACCTGCATCTCATGATCGACGAGCCGGTCGAAAAAGTGCGCGCCTACGTCGAGGCAGGCGCGTCGATGCTGACTTTCCACGTCGAGGCGACGCGGCACCCGCACCGCGTGCTGCAGGCTCTGGGGTCGAGCGTCGTCCGCGGAGTGGCGCTCAATCCGGGAACACCCGCGAACGCGGTGGAGCCGCTGCTCGACGATGTCGAGCTCATCCTGGTCCTGGCTGTCAATCCCGGCTGGTCCGGCCAGCGCTTCGCGCCGGGCACGGAGAAGAAGCTGCACGAGGTCAAAGAGCTTGTCGAGCGCTCCGGGCGCAGCGTGATCGTGGGTGTGGACGGCGGCGTCACGCGAGAGAACGCCGGCTCGATCGCCTCGATGGGCGTCGACCTCATCGTCGCCGGGAGCGCTGTGTTCGACGGTGGCGACGCGCGGGCAAATCTCGCGAGCTTGCAGGCTGGCGTCGGCAGGAGGAGCGTATGACTGAGACGAAGACCGACGCGAACGCTCTGTTCGATGGTGCGATCGACGAGATCCGCGGCGTGCTCGAGAACGGTGGCGCCGCCGAGGCGGAGAAGCTCTGCGACGAGCTTGTGCACACCAAGCGCATCGCCACCTACGGTGTCGGCCGTGAGGGCCTGATGATGCGCGCCCTCTGCATGCGGCTGATGCACCTGGGCCTGGACGCGCACGTCGTCGGTGACATGACCACCCCGCCGCTCGGTCCCGGCGACACGCTGGTCGCGAGCGCCGGGCCGGGTACGTTCTCGACGGTCGACGCGTTGCTCGGGGTGGCGAAGTCGGCAGGTGCGAGGACGGTTGTCATCACAGCGCAGCCTGACGGCCCTGCCCCGAAGTCCGCCGACGCGGTGATTCACATCAAAGCCCAGACCATGGCCGACGACCGCGGCGGCAAGAAGAAGAGCGTGCTACCGATGGGCAGCCTTTACGAGGTGGCCCAGCTCGTCTTCTTCGACATCGTTTCCATCCTCTTGCGAGAGCGAACCGGGCAAACGATGGACGAGATGCGGGAGCGGCACACGAACCTGGAATGAGGGGGAGCTCAGCCGGGCCGACCTCTGACATCCTGGTGGACCTGGCCACGAGGTTTTACGTCGCGGGCCAGAGCCAGGTCGAGATCGCGCGCGCTCTCCGCCTGGACGCATCGACCGTGTCTCGCTACCTGAAGCGGGCGCGCGACGAAGGCATCGTCCACGTCGAGATTCACCGCCCGCGCAGTCTGCAGGGAGACCTGGCGCTCGAGCTGGCGACCGCGTTTGGTCTCCGCAAGGCAGTAGTCGTTGCCGGTGGGCAGGGGGCGGCCGGCAATGAGGCTGTCGCGAGGGCCGCCGCCGAGTACGTGAACAGCCAGCTGCTGAACGGCATGCGCCTGGGCCTGTCCTGGGGGCGGATGCTCTCGGCCGCAATCCACAGGCTCCCGGCTGGGACCGTGTCCGGCCTGGACGTCTCGATGCTCCACGGCGGGGTGGGCCGGGGCGGCCCGGGGATTCAGGGCCACGAGCTCGCGCGCCACCTCGCCTCGCTGCACCCCCACAGCCGCGTGCACTACCTGCATGCGCCGGTGCTCGTCGACTCGCCCGACATCAAGGCGGCGATGCTGCGAG
>VBFO01000037.1:11896-29402 GCA_005881025.1 Chloroflexota bacterium
CTCGAGCCGGGTGGCGCTGGTGGGCATCGGCACGCTCGACGAAACCGCGCCGCTCATCCGCGACCACCACATCTCGCCGCGCGACCGGAAGCGCTTGCTCGACGCGGGCGCCGTAGGCGATATGTCGACGCGCTTCTTCAACGCGAGCGGCGAGCCGGTGCACATGCTCGACGAACGGCTCATCTCAATCGAATGGGACACCCTCCAGGACATCCCGCTCGTGATCGGCATGGCCGCGGGCCTGGAAAAGCGTGCCGCCATCCTTGGCGCCCTGCGCGCCGGGATGCTCGACGTCCTTGTCACTGACGAGTCAACCGCGCGAGCGGTCATCAAGGCCGGGCGAGCCTGATGTCGGTTCTCGTCACCGGCGGCTTGGGGTTCATCGGCGGCTACGTCACGCGAGACCTCCTCGATGCCGGGCGCGGGGTGACAGTGCTGGCACGAAGCAATACACCCACGCCCGAGATGGCTTACGCCCTGCGGGACCACGCGGGCAAGTTCGCCGTGGAGGTCGGCTCGGTAGAGGACCTGGACGGGCTCGTCGATCTGTTCAGTCGCATCAGGCCGAAGGCCGTAGTGCACAGCGCCAGCAACGTCGACGTCGCCAACCTCTACCGCGATCCATACCTGGCGTTCCGCAGTAACGCCGGCGGCACCGTCAACGTGCTGGAGGCGGCCCGGCGTACGGGAGTCGAACGCGTGGTCGACATTTCATCGATCGGGGTGCTGGCCGCCAATCAGTACCAACCCATCGATGCAGCACACCCGATCATCCTGGCGCGCTCCGGGCCGGGAAG
This sequence comes from Chloroflexota bacterium, assembly GCA_005881025.1. GTDB lineage: Bacteria > Chloroflexota > Dormibacteria > Dormibacterales > Dormibacteraceae > CF-54. The sequence continues at coordinate 12,694 of VBFO01000037.1, forward strand.
CGGCGCATACGGCGCCGCCAAGGCGACCGGTGAGCTGTTTGCGTTCGCCTTTCAGCAGGCGTTCGAGCTCGACGTGCGCATCGTGCGGCCGTCGGCCGTATATGGGTTCGGCATGCGTTGGCACTCGGCCAACTACATGAAGCAGTTCGTGGAGCCTGCGGTTCGCGGCGAGCCGGTGAAGCTGGCGTCAGGCGGCCGGTTGCCGCGTGACTACACGCATGTGGCCGACGTCGCGTCGATGACGGTCCGCGTGGTCGGCTGCCCGGACGACGCAGACCGGGTCTTCTTCGCGGCCACCGGCGGGCCGCTGGTGACCGCCGCGCAGGCGGCCAGGCTGGTGGCCGAGCTGGTGCCAGGAAGCAGCATCGAGATCTCTGACGACATGACCCCGGACGATGAGGTGGAGGCGTCGTTCCGGGGCGTGCTGTCAATAGAAAACGCGCGGACGCAGCTCGGTTGGGCGCCCCGCTACGCCTCGCTCCGGGAAGGGATCAGCGAGTACATCACGACCTACCGGGCATTCCTGGAGGCCGTGCCGGCCGCGGCAAGGTCTTCCCACTTGACAAATGGGTAAGGCGACCCATACTGCTCCACGATTCTGGCGAGGCTGCAAGATCTTGCAGCACCGGGTTGGGCTCATTCGGAGGGGTACGACTGATGGCTGAAACGACCGCCGGCCGGATTCAAACGGAGCTCAAGCCCGATTCCCTCGGGCTCGTATCGGTCACGATGCAGGCGATCACGCATATCGCACCGGCGATTGCTGCTCTGTTCTTCACCCAGTTCCTGGTCACCCTGTCGGGCCTCACCGCTCCACTCGCCTACCTGATCGGTGTCGTGGTTGTGCTCATGCTCGGCAACACGCTGATCCAGTTCTCGCGTCAGCTGCCGTCGGCGGGCGGGTACTACACCTATGTCAGTCGCTCGCTGGGCGCCCGGGCGGGGTTCCTGACGTCGTGGATGTTCATCCTCTACTCGCCGATGGCCGGTGGGGTGGTGTCCGGGTTTTTCGGCTTCATCGCCGCCGGTGAGCTGAAGGCCAGCTACGGCTGGGACGTGCCGTGGCTCTGGTGGGTGTCAATCATCGTCGTCGGGTCAATCGTCGCCTTGCTGCAGTACCGGGGCATCGAGCTCTCAGCGCGGACCCTGCTGATCACGGGCGGCGCGGAGATCCTCATCGTGCTCGCGCTGGCGTTCACAGGATTCGCCAAGCCCGGACCAGGCGGCATCTCACTCTCGGAGTTCAACCCAGCCAACATCGGCGTGGGCACTGCCTACGGGTTCTCGGGATTCACGCTCGCCATCGTGCTCGCGGTGCAGGGCCTCACCGGTTGGGAGGCCGCGGCACCGCTGGCCGAAGAGACCAGGGATCCCAAGAGCAACGTGCCCCGGTCGGTGCTGCTTTCGATCGTGATCCTCGGCGTTTTCCTCGTCTTCACCTACTGGGCGATCATCACCGGGTTCGGCCCCGACAACATCAAGGGTGTTCAGACCTCCAGCGACCTGCCCGGCCTCGCTCTCGCCCGCAACGTGTGGGGCGGAGGATGGTGGTTCGTCCTCATCGCTTTCATGTCCTCCACCCTGGCCGTGTCACTCGCCACAGCGAACGTCAGCACGCGGATGTGGTATGCGCTGGGCCGGAACGGAGCCTTTCCCAAGCTCTTCGCCAAGGTCCACCCGGTCTACAAGACTCCGACCAACGCCATCTTCGCCCAGCTCACACTCACGCTGGGAAGCGGCCTGATCGCGGGAGCCTGGTTTCACCCCGATGTGGCGTTCTTCCTGCTCACCGGCCTCGTACTCGTCCTGGGCGTCTCGTTCGTGTATCTGGCCGCCAACGTGGGGGTGATCGTCTACTACTGGAGGGAGCTCCACTCCCAGTTCAACTGGCTGTGGCACGCCATCCTGCCGGTGGTGTCGAGCCTGGTCCTGCTGTACGCGCTGTACGAGTCGTTTCCGCCTGGCTGCCCAGCGGTCAACTGCCCCGTCGACCCGTTCGCCAAGGCTCCGCTCGTCGCCGGCGGCTGGCTGCTGATCGGCATCGTCTTGCTCGTGTACTACGCGGCCAGCGGCCGTGACCGGTGGCTCAAGACCGCCGGTGCCGCCCTTGGTGAAAGCGAGGACGACGTTGCAATGGCGAAGGTGGCGCCGGTAAGCCCGAAGGTCTAGGTCCCAATGCCCCTGGTCAACGGCAAGGCGCTGACCCGGCACGAATTGATGCGCCGGGTCGGACGCCTCGATCAGGTCGCGGGCGTGCGGCTGGTCACGCTCGGCGACGGGATCGAGCGCGGGGTGCGGGTGCTGGAGTTTCGCACCGGCACCGGCTTCGTCTTCGACGTGCTCGTCGACCGCTCGCTGGACGTCGGCCGGTGCGAGCTGCGCGGCCAGTCACTGTCGTGGCTCTCTCCGACCGGCGTCGTGGGGCCCTGGTACGCGGAGCCGCTCAGCCTTGGATGGTTCCGCAGCTGGGGCGGCGGCATGGTCGTCACCTGCGGACTCGACCACACGCTGCTCGGCGGCGTCGACGACGCACCGCAGTTCCACCAGCTCATCCGACCCACCGAGGAGTACGGCTTGCACGGGCGCATCGGCTTCATGCCGGCCCGCCTCACCGGGTACGGCGAGCGCTGGGATGGAGACGAGTGCGTGCTGTACGCGGAGGGCACGGTCCGACAGGCGGCGGTGTTCGGCGAGGCGATGGAGCTTCGCCGGCGCATCGAGGCGAAGGTCGGCGAGAGCCGGTTCACGATCCACGACGAGGTCGTGAACGTCGCGTTCGACCCAACGACGCACATGTACCTCTACCACGTCAACGTGGGCTGGCCGGTGGTCGACGAGGGCTCGGACTACCTGATCCCGGCTCCCGACGGTGTGCCGGTCGCGGACTATCCGACCAAGAACTACCGGCGTCTGACCGCGCCCAACACGGCATTTCCGGAGGAGTGCTACGAGCATTCGACGGTGGCCGAGCGGGAGGGCACGGTGCCAGTCGCGATCGTCAACCGCAAGCTCGGGCTGGGCGCGTACCAGGTCTACCGGAGGGATCAGTTCCCCTTCCATACGATGTGGCGGATGCTGGGGGAGGGGATCTACGGCGTGGCGATGGAGCCGACGACCAACCGCGACGCGGGCCGCTTCGACGCCCGGGAACGCGGCGAGCTCATGTATCTCGCGCCCCAGGAGTCGCGCACGTATGAGATCGAGATCGGTGCCCTCGACGGAGCCTCGGAGATCGATGCTTTCGCGAAACGAATCGAAGCGTTGACCAGGCCCCAGCCCGCTCGGAACGGAGGCGGCCGCCGCCGTGCCTGAGCTGCTCACGCATGCCCTCGGCGTGATCGAAGAGACTCGCGCGCGTGTCCGGCACGCCTATGGCGCCGCGGTCGGAAAAAGCCGGTCCGAGGTCGTGACGCCGGCTCTGATCCTCGACCTGCCTGCCGCGCGACGAAACATCGAGAAGATGGCGAGCTGGCTCGAAGGCAAGCCGGCCAAGATCCGGCCGCACATCAAGGTGCACAAGAGCCCCGAGCTGGCGCGCCTGCAGGTCGAGGCAGGTGCGATAGGCCTGTCCACTGCGACGGTGTGGGAGGCGGTGGTGCTCGTGCGATCCGGCCTCGACAGCATCTTCATCGTCAACACGGTCGCGGGACCTGAGAAGCTGGCCGCAATTGCCGCGCTTGCGGGCGACGCCGAGGTGATGGTGGCGGTCGACGAGGCGGAGAACGCAGCCGAGATCGCCAGGGCAGCGCGCGCCGCGGGCTCGACGGTTGGCGTGCTGATCGAGGTCGACACAGGGATGGACCGCGCCGGCGTCGACACCATCGGGCAGGCGGTCGAGCTCGGCCGGAAGCTCGTTGAGCTCAAAGGCATCCGCATGCTTGGCGTGACCGGCTACGAAGGCCACTGCTCGCTCACGCCAGAAGCTGGCCTGCGGGAGCAGAAGCAGAAGAAGGCGATGTCATTCCTGGCCGAGACCGCGCAGGCGCTCGAGTCGCATGGCATCCCGAGCCCGATCGTCTCCGCGGGTGGCACCGCAACCTGGAACCTCACCGCTTCCGACCCGAAGGTGACAGAGATTCAGGCCGGGTCGTACGCGGTGATGGACAACTTCCACGGCGCGATGGTCGGCGACTTCGAAAAGGCCCTGACGGTCGCGACGACTGTGATCAGCCGGCCCCAGAACCGAGTCATCGTCGACGCCGGCAACAAGTCGCTGGGGGCGCCCGCGCTGTCCACCATCGCCGGCCACGAAAACGTGGGTTTCAGGTTCGACGAAGAGCACGGCGTCTACGTCGCGCTGCCGGACGAGAAGCTCCGCGTCGGCGATGTGGTTGAGCTGATCCCCGGCTACGCGCCGGGGACGGTGAACTGGTATGACGCGTTTCACGTCGTCGAGGGCGATCGAGTGGTCGACATCTGGGCGGTCATCCCGCGCGGCCCCGGCCATGGAGGGCTCATCGCATGAGTGGACGTTTCGAGGGCAAGGGCGTCGTCGTCACTGGCGCGGCGCAGGGCATCGGCCGCGCGGTCGCAAAGGCGTTCGCAGCCGAGGGCGCGGGTGTGGTGCTCGTCGACAACGAGGCGGATGTGCTGGCGACGACTGTGGAGTCGATTCGCGCCGCGGGCGGCCGGGTCGAGCCGGCCGCAGGTGATGTGAGCCGGCGCGAAGACGTGAAGAGGGCCGTCGACCTGGTGGTAAGGAAGTTCGGCCACCTCGACGCTGCGGTTCAGGTCGCGGGCATCGCCGACTTCGTGCCCTTCCTCGAGTTCACCGACGCCAGCTGGGACCGGATCCTGAACGTAAACCTGCGCGGCGCGTGGTACCTGGCCCAGGAAGCCGCGCGGGCGATGGTCCGCGACAGTATCAAGGGCGCGATCGTCCTGACCGCCTCGACCAATGCCTTCCAACCGGAGGCGGGCGGCCTTGCCTACAACACTTCGAAAGCGGGCGTGGTCGCCGTCATGCAAACGGCCGCCCTGGAGCTGTCACGGATGGGCATCCGCGTCAACGCGATCGCGCCAGGGATCATCAACACGCGGCTGTCGGCTTTCGTCATCAACCATCCTGTCCAATCGAAGGTGTTCCTGGACCGGATTCCCATCGGCCGGTTCGCCGAGCCCGAGGAGATGGCGCGGCCAATCCTGTGGATGTGCTCCGACGACGCCTCCTATCTTTCCGGGCACCTGATGACGGTTGACGGCGCGATGACGGCCGGACTGCCCGAGCCGGGTGAGATGGACTCGCCGCTGCCCGGCGCGGTCCGCTGAAGGAGGCGCATGGCAACGACGAAGTCGAAGAACATCACCGTCGCCGAGTTCGAGGCGATGTTCGAGGCAGTGAAGAACTGGGGCCGCTGGGGCAAGGATGACGACCGCGGCACCCTGAACTACATCACGCCTGAGCACGTCAGAAAGGCGGCCGGCCTCGTGCGCTCCGGGCGCACCGTGTCAATGGCGATCCCGATCAACACTGTCGCCGGCCCCGACAACCCGCACCCGGCGATCCATTACATGTCGCGCAACCATGACATCCCGGTCGGCGAGTCCAAGGTCGGTTTCGCCATGGACTTCCTTGGCATGGAGTGTCATGGCGACTGTCACACGCACATCGACGCGCTGAATCACATCTCGTACGGAGGACTCCTTTACAACGGCCGGCCGATCGCCGAGGTGACGAGTCTCGGCATGCACGGCTACGACATCACCACGTACGCGGATGGCGTCGTGGGCCGCGGCGTGCTCCTAGACGTCCCGCGGCTGCGCGGAGTTCCGTACCTCGAGCCGGGCGAGGCAGTGACTCGCGCGGAGCTCGAAGCGGCTGAGAAGTCGCAGGGCGTCCACGTCGGGGAGGGCGACATCTTCGTCTTCCGCACAGGCCACCACCGCCGCCGCATGGAGAAGGGGGCCTGGGACAACGGATATGAGGGAGAGGGCAAGGCGGGCCTGCACGTCGACGCCATTCCATGGATGCACGAGCGCAAGGTGGCTGCGTTCTTTCCGGACGGCGACGGTGAGACGGTGCCCAGCACCGTCGACGGGATCCTCTATCCGATCCATCCGCTCCAGGTCGCTGCGATGGGCATGGTGGTTTCCGACAGCCTGAACCTCGAGGACGTGGCGGCAGCGTGCGAAGAGCAAAAGCGCTGGGAGTTCATGGTGGTCGCGGAACCGCTGCGGCTGCCCGACAGCACCGGTTCGCCGTTCAACCCGATCGCAATCTTTTAGGAGGGACAGCGATGGCGCATCACATCGAGCATTCGCAAGCGACCGGACAGGTGGTTCCGCCAGGCGGCTTTCCCATCAGCCAGATCGCGATCGTCGTCAAGGACATCGATGAGGCCCTGGAGCGCTATCACCGTGCGCTGGGCTGGGGGCCCTGGAACGTCTACGAGCACAAGCCGCCGGCGCTGCACGACACCTACCTGCACGGCAAGCCGACGCACTTCACGATGATCGGCGCCGAGACGCACGTCGGGCCGATCGTGGTCGAGCTTCTGCAGCCGGACGAGGGCCCATCCATCTACAAGGAGTGGCTCGACGCTCACGGCGAGGGCTTGCACCACATCGCGGTGATGCGGCCGACGCCGGCGGATTCGGACGCGACCGAGAAGCATTTCGCCGGCCTGGGCGCGAAGATCATGATGGAAGGCAGGATCGGCGAGACGATCCGCTTCTACTACCTCGACACCGAGCCGATGCTCAAGGTGATCATGGAGTCGGGTACCGGGCACGCGGTCGATCTGAAGCCAAGCCGGGTCTACCCCTAGCAGTCGCGCCCTCGATGAAGATTGTCGTGGTCGGCGATTCGTTCGTGCCTGTCGAGGTCTTCAAGAAGGGCTTCGAAGGGCTCGAGCGGGCCCAATCGGTCGAGTACGTCCAGCTCGACGAGTCGCTGGCGTTCATACCTGCGACCGAGTCGGAGCGTTCGATTCGCGAATACCTGGGCTCGCCGATCCAGGTCGCAGAGCACCTGGGCGACACGGACATCCTGGCCGTGCATGGGGCGCCGGTAACCGCGGAGGCGCTGGCGGCCGCCCCAGGCCTGAAGCTGCTCGCTTGCTGCCGCGGCGGTCCGGTGAATGTCGACGTGAAGGCAGCTTCTGCGCGCAGGATCCCGGTGGTCAACTCGCCCGGCAAGAACGCCGAGGCGGTGGCCGACCAGACGATCGCCTTCATGGTCATGCTCGCACGCGGATTTCCGCGCGCTCAGCGATTTCTGCTCGAAGGCGGCCGGCTGGGAGAGTCCGCATATGAGGGTGCGCGCTTCCTCGGGCGCGATCTGGGTGGGCACGTCCTGGGCCTGGTGGGCTACGGCAACGTTGGGCGGCGAGTGGCGCGGCGGGCGCTGGCGTTCGGGATGACGGTGGTCGCGTACGACCCGTACATCAAGGCAGGTGACGCGTCGGGCATGCAGCTGCTGACCAGCCTCGCGGCGCTGCTCGACGTTTCCGACTTCGTCTCGCTGCACGTTCGCGCGGGCGCGGACACCGAGAACCTGTTCGCCCGGGCCGAGTTCGCTGCCATGAAGCCGGGTTCGTGGTTCATCAATACGGCGCGGGAGACGCTAGTCGACGAGGCGGCGCTGGAAGCGGCGTTGTCGTCAGGTCATCTGGCGGGTGCGGCCCTCGACGTGGTACGGCCGCGCTCGGCCGGCGGACCGCATCCCCTGCTCCGCCACGAGAACGTCGTCATCACACCGCACATTGGCGGGGCGACGCACGAGACCTTGCTCCGTGGCGTGACCATGATCGCCGCCGAGATCGAGCGGTTCGCAGCGGGCGAGCCGCTGGTCTCCGTTGTGAACCGGCGGGCGGTCGAGGCGTGAGCGAGCCGCTGCTCCTCGCGCTGGACGCGGGCACCGGCAGCTGCCGAGCGGTCGTGTTCGAAACGGGCGGGCGGCAGGTGGCGATGGCGCAGCGAGAGTGGTCGCACCGGGCCAAGGAAGGTGTGCCGGGCTCACAGGTCTTCGACACAGAGCACAACTGGAAGCTCATCTGCGAGTGCATCCACCGCCCGGCGTCGATGCAGGTGCAGTCCGCGCTGTCAGCACGACGAGCATGCGCGAAGGCATGGTGCTGTATGACCGGTCCGGACATGAGATCTGGGCGTGCCCCAACGTCGACTCACGCGCCGGCGACGAGGCGACCGAGCTGGTGCGCGAGGGACTGGCGGAAAAAATCTATCGCCAGGGAGGCGATTGGGTGGCGATTACTTCACCGGCGCGGCTGCGCTGGATCCAGCGCCACGAGCCTGTGGTCTTTCGGAACGCCGCGCACATGAACATGCTCGCGGACTGGATAGCGTATCGACTGTCAGGCGAGTTCTTCACGGACCCGTCGATCGGGTCGAGTTCGGGAATGTTCGACCTGGCGACGCGCAAGTGGTCGCCCGAGATCGTGAACATCTGCGAGCTGGATCGGGAAATCTTTCCCCGCGTGCTGGAGCCCGGAACCGTCGCCGGTCAGGTCACCGCGGCAGCGGCCGCTGACACCGGTTTGAGGGCGGGCACCCCGGTGGTTGTGGGCGGAGCCGACACGCAGCTCGGCCTGGTCGGGATCGGGATGGTCGACCCGGGCAACTTCACAGTGATCGGCGGCACGTTCTGGCAGCAGACCATCGGTCTCGGCGAGGCGAAGATCGACCCTAAGGCGCGGCTGCGCACGCTGTGCCATGCCCTTCCCGGGCAGTGGATGATGGAAGGAATCGGCTTCTACTGCGGGCTCAGCATGCGCTGGTACCGCGATGCGTTCTGCGACCTCGAGAAGCTGGAGGCCGAGCGTACTGGCACTGACGCATACGTGCTGATGGAGAAGGCCGCGAGCGGGGTGCCACCGGGCTCGAACGGAGTGATCGCGATCCTCTCCAATCTAATGGTCGCGAGCCGTTGGATTCACGCGAGCCCGGCGTTCGTCCAGTTCGACGTCGGCGATCCGACCCGCTCAGGCCGCAAGGAATGCATGCGGGCAATCGAAGAGGCCGCTGCCTTCGTCTCGCTCGGCCACATGCGTACGATCGAAGAGATCACCACCAGCACGATCGGTGAGGCAGTCTTTACCGGAGGAGCGGCCAAGGGTGCGCTGTGGCGCAAATCATTGCTGACGTCCTCGGGATACCGGTAAAGGTGCCGCGCGTCAAAGAGTCGACGGCGCTCGGCGCCGCGATGCTGGCCGGCGTGGGCGCCGGGCTTTATTCGGATATCCAGTCGGCAGCGCGCCAGGTCGTCGGATTCGAAACCACTATCCAACCGAACCCGTCTACCCACTGCCTCTATCTCGAGTTGTATGAATCCTGGCTGCGCGTCTACGCGGCGCAGCTCGGCCTCGTTGAGAATGGTCTGCTCAAACCGTTGTGGAGGGCAGCAGGGACATGACTTCATCCTCCTCGGAGTGCCGAGAAATCCGTACCACGCCTTTACGGTCTTGCTGTTCGTTCCGCTGACCACGCTGGCGTTCTACGTGCGGCTGCGACAGATGGGATCGCATCGGGCTCTCGGATCACCCATCCGAGGCTAGCCGCAGACATCGGTGGGGCTGCCCGGCCGGCTGGCGGTGATCAGCGTTGGGTTGCTGGCCGCCTCAGCAGCGCCGGCCCTGGCCATGCGGCGCAGCTACGGAGGCAGGGCAGGCGCGCGTTTCGCGGCCGGATCAGTGCTCGCCACGCTGGCTCAGCAATCCCTGGTCGGCATTGCGGCCGCGCGGAAGAATGCAAGCCTGACGGTGGTGGACGCGATGACTCTCAGCCGTGGCGTTGCGTCCGCGGTGCTCGTCGGCCTCCTTGTGTCAGGCGTTCGCCGCAGGAACGGGGTTGCGGGGTGGCTTGGCTGGGGTTCGCTGGTCTATGGATCCATCGTCTGCGATTGGCTGGATGGACCGATCGCGCGACGGCTCGGCGCGACGAGCGAGCTCGGCGCGCTGCTCGATCTGGAAAGTGACTCCTGGCTCACACTCACAGCCGCTTTCTCAGCTGCGACGTGGGGCGGACTCCCTGGCTACTGTCTGGCTGCCCCGCTGGCGCGCTATGCGCTGATGGTCGCGGCTTTGCGACGAATCCCGTACGCGCAGATCTACGCGGCATCGCACAGATGGCGCTGTTCACGGCAGCAATGGCTCCTTTCGGTGCTGCGGGCACCCGCCTCGCTGTGAGGTTGGCAGCCCCATTTGTCGCTCCGTTGCAGCTGGTCGGGATGCTCCTCTTGCATCGACGTTCCCAGAGGACTCTCCCGACGTGACCGTCAAGACGCCGCCCTCCCGACGTGGTGAGCTGATTGGATGGACGGGGTTCTTGCTTTTCGTCGCAGTCGTGTTCCGTCTGCGCCGCGTGCTCGATCGCCGTTGAGCAGGCACGCCGGTCGCGTCGCCTGGATCGTCACCCCAGTCCTTTTGGCAGGCCTCGGCCAGGTCATCGTCTTGAAGACCGGGCTGCTCGCCGGCCTCGCGGTCCCCATCGATCGGGGGCTGCAATGGCGTGGAAAACCGGTGCTCGGCACTCGCAAGACCTGGCGCGGAGTGATCGTCATGACCACGCTCTCGGCGCTGGTCGCCGGCGGACAGGCAGTGGCCGCGCGACACAGCGCACGCTTGCGAGCTTTGTCGCCATTCGACTACGACCGGACCAATCCCTGGCTGCTCGGTTTTACGCTGGGGCTCGGGTACTGCCTGGCGGAGCTTCCGAACAGCTTCGTCAAGCGTCGGCTCGACATCGCTCCTGCGGGGACAACCGATAAGTGGGCGTGGCTCCAGTACCTCGTCGACCAGTCGGACTCGGTGGCGGGCTGCCTCGTCGCGCTTAGGTTCTTCTACAAGCCGAGCGGCCTGGAGACGAGCCTGGCCTTTTCCGCCGGGATCGCGCTGCATGTCGGAGTCGACCAGCTCATGCACGCGTGGGGGGTCAAGCGGAGGGCCTACAGGCCGAGCATTGAAATCCCCAGCAAGCTGCCGACCGCGGGCACCGGAAGGTTGTCCAGGCCGTAGCCAAGGCTGCCCTCGACCAGGGCGAGCACCAAGGCCGCGCCAACTGCGGCAACAATTCGAACGTCACCTGTTCCCAAGCCCATCAGGAGACCGATGCCAACCGTCACGGCGGCGAAAGCCAGACTTCCGGCGAGGGTCTTGTGCCCGCCGATGACCGGCCAGCTGACACCCTGTCCCCGCTTGCCGACCAGGGCTGCGGCGGGGTCCGCCACGCCCAACACGAGCGCCGCATATGCGATTGCTCCGGGATGGTTCCATCCGACCACCACAGCCAGCAGCAAACCGGCTGGGAAGATGAGCGCACCCACGGTTACCCGCTGAATGCCGTGGACGCTGCTCAGAAGATGGCGCGCGCGGGTCCAGGCCAGGATCGCCGTGAAAAAGGCCGCGAGGACGATCAGCTCAGAGAGCCGGAGAAAGAGCGGCAGCACGGCGACCGAGGCTGCGCCTATAACGTGAGCAATCTGCCTGGTGGTTTCCGGGCCAAGCCCGCGTCGGAAACCGATTTCGACCGCGACCAGCAGACACGTTTGGGCAGCAGCCGTGATGACGAGCGCGACCGGTCTGACGTCCAACGATTTCATTTGAGTCTATTCGCGACCGGCCTGCCTGAACCTCCGGCCGAGGGCTTCAGCCGCTCGTGTTGACCCTCATAGTCACCGCCTGGCGTGAGTAAAAACCGAAGCTGCTGGCGCTCGCCGCGAAGTTGCGTAAAGCAGCTGAACTAAAGTCACGCAAGCGTATGGTTAACGCCACTTCCGGAGCCGGATTACCTGCCAGGAGCGCCATGAGCGCTGTCGCTGAGATGAAACCGCACCTTCACGCCTGCCTGTCGCTCTGCTGTCGGCATGTCGCCGGTCAGGCGATGGCCACGCGACGTCGAAACGACGTCCCGATACGGCTTGGTTTCGGATTGTGGACACAGTAGTCGCCGGCCCCGTGGCCCCGACCGGTCGCGCGACCGCCTCGCGATGGCGGGCGCCGTCTTGGAGCAGCCTTCGGTTCCAGGGCACCGCGCTGTTCATCGTCCTGGCCCTGTTCATGATCGGCCTCATGGGCGGCATCGGAACCGCCTACCGGGCGTCGGCCGCAACCCAGCTCGAGCAGGTCCACCTGCTCAGCTGGCAGTACGACACCGCACAGATCATCCTGAAGGCGGAGACGCTGCGCACCGACCTGGCGCAGTTCAACAACCACCTTCTGGAAGGCGACGCGAAGGCGGCCCAGACGTCCGAGGCCGCCGCCAACGCCGACATCGTGACCATCGGCAGCTACCTGTCACAGATCGGAAATCTTCAGCTCCCGTCTGACACCGCCGAGACCGAGCTTCAGTTCCAAACCGCGGCAGCCAGCCTCACCGCGTTTGCGTCCGGTTTCCTCGCCGCCGGCAAGCACACCGACCAGCAGATGTTGATCGAGGTCGACGGCGCCCTCGCGACCTGGCGGCAGGCCGCCGCCCGAGTGGGACCGTTCATCTCGTCAGCGGTGGCGCGCAACCAGTCGCTCCAGGACGCTCGACAGGCCTTTACCTACGACGTTCTCATCGCGGGTGCGGTGGGGTCGTTTGTGCTAATCGCCTTGCTTGCTTTCATCCAGTTCCGGATGACGCTGAGGCCGATCGTGCGCCTGGCCAGGGTCGCCAACCAGCTCGCCCACGGCCAGCCGGCGGTGATCGTTGCCACGGCGCGCCAGGACGAGATCGGCCAGCTGACCGGCGCGCTGGCCGCCTGGCAGGACAGCTCCCAGCACCTGGTTGCGGGCCTGAGCGACGAGAGCTCGAAAGCTGCGCAGTCCGCCGCCAAGCTTTCCGCGGCAGCCGACCAGCTTGCCGCGGCCACCGCCGAGCAGACGTCCGCCGCCACAGAAACCTCCGCCAGCATGGAGGAGCTGGCTCGCACCTCGATCGCGATCGCCGAGACCCTCGAGCGGGTTGCGGCCCAGGTGCAGGAAACCCGCGACAACCTACAGCAGGCTCAGACCGATACCCAGACGTCGGGGGAGCGGACGCTCGCCCTCGCCGAACGCGTGGGCGACATCAACCAGATTCTCGCCCTCATCAACGAGATCGCCGACCAGACCAATCTGCTCGCACTGAACGCGGCCATCGAGGCCGCCCGTGCCGGTGACTCTGGGCGCGGATTTGCAGTGGTCGCCGACGAGGTGCGGAGGCTTGCGGAGCGCTCCAAGACGTCGGCCGCCAAGATCGCCTCGATCATCCAGGGCGCGCAGTCGGAAAGCAACGCCACGGTGATGGCGATGGAGCAGAGCGCGAAACAGATGCTGCAAGGTCTGACGCTGCTCGCCGGAGTTGTCGAGGCGTCCGACCAGGTCAAGCTGATCACGCAGCAGCAGCGCACGGCGACCGACCAGGTCGTCGAAGCGATGGAGCAGATCACAGTCGGCAGCCGCCAGGTCTCGATGACCGCCAAGGAGATCTCTGCCGCTGCCGCCAGCCACGCCGGGCTCGCCGCCGCCATGGAGAGGATGTCTGCGAACGGCTCGTCGAAAGGCTGACCGTGGACGTTCTGCTGCTTCCGATCGACGACGAGCTCTACGCCGTCCCCCTGGCGTCGGTCCGTGAGGTGATGCCGAAGCCACGAACCACCCACCTGCCCACGGCTCCCGATTCAGTGATCGGACTCGTCAACGTGCGCGGCGAGATCGTCCCGCTCTTCGACGTGACGACTTTGAACGGAACCGGCGCCACGCACAAGACGCGGTTCGCGGCCATTGTCGAGGTGGCGGAAGGCGCCGCGGGTCTGGCTGTGAGCGGTCCGCCGGTGTCGGACGAGCTCGGCGAGCGGGTGCGGGACTCCGAGACGGCAGCGGGGCGTGGCGTCTACCGCCAGGGCGAAAGCCTGGCGACATTGCTCGACCTCGAGACCCTGCTGGCCGGCGCCCACTGACGTGGAACCGGCGGAGCCCGACGTCCGCCAGCTCTTTGCGGACGATGCGGTTGCCAGGCTCGACCGAATGGGCGAGCAGCTCCTTGAGCTGGAGCACGCACCCGGCCAGGCCGACCTTCTGGCCAACCTGTTTCGAGAGGCGCACTCGCTGAAGGGCGGCGCAGGGGTGATCGGGCTCCAGCATGTGGCCGACGTCGCGCACGCACTCGAGAACCCGCTCCAGCGGCTGCGGGCCGGCGATCTTCACGCCACCGCCACGCTCACCGACGCGATGCTGGCCACCATCGACGGCCTGCGGTCGCTGATCACCCACGGCGATGACACACCGGATGACGACCGGCAGAAGGCGATCGCCGAAGCGCTCGTCAGCGAGCTGGCTGCAGGCGTGGCGCGTGACAATGGCGCCGGCACAAACGGGAACGGGAGGCACGCCGCCGGGCCGCCCGCCGGCGATGCCGCCGCTGCGCAGGGGGCAGCGCACGCGCAGGTGGCCGCCACCATGCAGGTGGCGATCCAGAGGCTCGACCAGATCGACCGGTTGGTCGGCGAATCGGCCTCGGCCTACCTTCGCGTCGGCCAGCTTCTGGCCGAGACGCTGGGAACCGATCCGGCCACCATTGCCGAGTACCGCGAGGTGACACGGCTGCTGAGCCGCCTTCAGGACGTGACCACCCGCGTCCGCATGGTGCCGATCTCGACAGTCACCCCAAGCCTCCATCGGGCGGTACGCGATGTCGCCCGCGCCGGAGGAAAGCAGGTGCGATGGGTCGTTGGCGGCGGCGAGACCGAGATCGACCGCAACGTCCTCGAGAAGCTCCATGACCCCCTGGTTCACCTGGTTCGGAACTCGGTCGACCACGGTATCGAGGCGCCAGAGCAGCGGCTGGCAGCCGGCAAGCCGGCCCAGGGAACAGTCCGGCTGCACGCAGCGCAGCGCGGATCCGAGATCGTTATCTCAGTCAGCGACGACGGCGGGGGGATCGACCTCGAACGTGTGCGGGCCGCCGGCGCGCGAGCCGGCCTGGACACAGCCGCGATGTCCGACGCAGAAGTGACGGACCTGATCTTCCGGCAGGGAATGTCGACGGCGAAGCAGGTGACTGAGATATCGGGCCGGGGCGTGGGGCTGGATGTGGTCAGGACCAACCTCGGACTGGTGCGCGGGCGGGTCGAGGTGCACAGCACCTTCGGCCAGGGTACGGAGTTCGTCGCTTCCGTCCCGATCACGCTCACCATCGTCCAGTGCCTTGTCGTCGAGGCGAGCGGCCAGAGGCTTGCGGTCCCTCTGCATTCGGTGCTGAACCTCCTGCCTCCGGACACCGACGTCAGCCGCGCCGAGGGTCAGGCGATGGTGATGCACGGCTCGGTCGCGGTCCCGGTGGTGGACCTCTCGCCGACCCTGGCGATGGGCGACGCCAACCACGGTCAGGTGGTCGTGCTCGCGGACGCCCTGGGGGAGCAGGCGCTGCGGGTGGATGCCCTGGTCGGACGCCGCGACCTCGTGGTGAAGGGGCTCGGCCGGCTCCTGCCGCGGCTGACTGCCGTCGCGGGCGCCGGAATCGAGCCCGACGGCAGCGTGGTGGTCGTGGTCGACGTGCCGGGCCTGGTCGCCCGGGCGCGGCTACGGAAGACGGGCGCGACGCCCGACGAAGGCCCGCCGCCACACCGACCTTCGGTGCTCATTGTGGACGACGCTCTCACCGTCAGGGAGCTCGAGCGGTCGATCCTCGAGCGGGCCGGATACGCGGTGCGGGTGGCCGCCAATGGCAGGGAGGCGCTGGAGCTGCTCCGCCGCGAGCCGGCGGACCTGGTTCTGACCGACGTCGAGATGCCGCTCCTGGACGGGCTTGGATTGACAGAGACCATCCGGAAGAGCCGGACCCTGGCCAGGACGCCGGTCGTGATCCTCACCTCCCACGACTCGGAAGCCGACCGTGAGCGCGGGCTGGCTGCGGGCGCCAACGCCTATATCGTCAAGAGCGGGTTCGACCAGCAGCGGCTGCTCTCAATGGTCGAGCAGCTGCTGCTCGCAGGGAGCAGTTCGTAGGTGGCGGTTCGGGCGCTGGTCGTGCAGGACCGCCGCCGTGACGGCGCGCTCGTCAGGATGCTGAGCGCCGCGGGCGATATAGAAGCGGGCGATCAGTGGGGGTTCGACGAGGTCGTCGACGCCATCCGCTTGCGAAAGCCTGACATTCTGGTGTTGGCTCCGGGCAGCGAAGCGGAGGCGATCGCGGCCATCGAGAACGTGATGGCGCGACAGCCCGTGCCGATACTGGTGATCGGGAACGGATCCTGGTCGAGCGCCGCCATGCTAAGCGCCGGCGCCGTCGAGATGCTGCCGGAGGCGGCCACCGCGCAGGACGAGGGCCAGCTCGTGGACAGGGTGCGGGTGATCAGCCAGGTCAAGGTGATCCGGCACATCCGAGGGCGTGCAAGGTCGAGGCCGCATCCGCTGACGGTGCCTGTCATCGGCATCGCCGCCTCGACAGGAGGACCCCAGGCCCTGGCGCGATTGCTCGGTGGCCTGGGGGGTCTCGGTGCGCCGGTGCTGGTCGTGCAACACCTCCATCACGACTTCACCGCCAACTTCAGGGACTGGATGGACCGGGAAACGACGCTCACCGTCCAGATCGCGACCGACGGGGCAGCACTCGAGGTTGACCACGTATACCTGGCGCCGCCAGACCTGCACATGAAGGTGACCGCCGGCCGGACCATCGCCCTTGACTCCGAGCCCCGAATTCTCCACCGGCCTTCCGCCGACATCCTGTTCGGCTCCATGGCCGACCACGTCGCGCCGGCGGCGGTCGGCGTCCTGCTGACGGGGATGGGC
>VBFO01000038.1 GCA_005881025.1 Chloroflexota bacterium
TAGTCCTCATCCAGGCGACCAGCAACTCCCAGGTCAGCTCCGACGAGGCGCGATCAGTCCTCAGCGCCATCCGCTCGGACGCCGGTGTCACCGGCGGGAGCGTTCGCGTCGGCGGCGAGACCGCGATCGACGTTGACGTCATCAAGTCCATCCTCGACCGCACCCCGCTCGCGATCGGCTTTGTGGTGGTGTTGACCTACGTGGTGCTCTTCTTCCTGACGGGCTCGGTGATATTGCCGCTCAAGGCGGTCGTGCTGAACATGCTGTCGATCGGGGCCTCGTTCGGTGCCCTGGTGTGGATCTTCCAGCAGGGTCACCTCTCCAACCTCCTCGCCTTCACCCCACAGTCGATCGACCCGAGCATTCCAGTGATCCTCTTCAGCATCGTGTTCGGCCTGTCGATGGACTACGAGGTCCTGCTGGTCAGCCGGATCCACGAGGAATACGTGCGCACCGGCGACAACACCGCGGCCGTCGCCTCGGGCCTGGAGCGAAGCGGCCGGCTGATCACGGGCGCGGCGGCGATCATGTTCACGGTCTTCATGGCGTTCGGGCTGGCCGAGGTGGTGATCATCAAGGCGATTGGCATCGGCCTTGCGATCGCGGTCGCCATCGACGCCACGCTGGTCAGGGCGCTGGTGGTGCCGGCCGTGATGCGCCTGCTCGGCGACTTCAACTGGTGGGCGCCCCACCCGCTGCGGTGGCTGCACCAGCGCGCGGGCCTCGGCGACTATGGCGTGATTCCGGAACCAGAGCAGCAGGTGGCCTAACCCCCCAACCGCCGTTTGGGCACAAACGGCCGTCTGCAGGGCCGCGGATGCAGCCCTTTGCGAATGGTCGTTCTTGTCCTGGGTTATCGTTTCGCCCGGATGGCCGGCGTGCCGCGCAAGTGGGTCTACCTGTTCGAGGAAGGCTCGGCAGACATGCGCGACCTGCTTGGCGGCAAGGGAGCCGGCGCCGCTGAGATGACCAGGGCGGGCATGCCCGTCCCGCCCGGCTTCACCATCACGACGGAAGCCTGCCGCGAGTACTACGCCAGCAAGGGCAAGCTGCCCGACGGTCTCTGGAAGCAGGTCACGACAGCGCTTGAAACTCTGGAGAAGCAGTCCCGCAAGCAGTTCGGCGATCCCCGCAACCCGCTGTTGGTCAGCGTGCGTTCCGGGGCGAAGTTCTCAATGCCCGGGATGATGGACACCGTCCTCAACCTGGGTCTCAACGAAGAGACGGCCTCAGGGCTGGCGAGGCTCGCCAAGAACGAGCGGTTCGCGCTCGACGCCCACCGCCGCTTCATCCAGATGTTCGGCAAAACGGTCAAGGGCATCGACGGAAAGAAGTTCGAATCCGCGCTGACCGCCGCCAAGCGGCGGGCTGGCGTCAAGACCGATCCCGAGCTGACGGCGCCGCAGCTCCGCCGGCTGGTGCGCCGCTTCCTCTCCATATATAAGGACGCGACCCGGCAGGAGTTTCCGTCGGATCCCCTGGTCCAGCTGCAGGAGGCGATCGAGGCCGTCTTCGACTCCTGGAACACTCCCCGCGCGGTGACCTACCGGCGGATGGAGAGGATTCCTGACGACCTGGGGACGGCGGTGAACGTACAGATGATGGCCTTCGGCAACATGGGCTCGACCTCCGGCACAGGTGTCGCGTTCACACGCAACCCAATCACCGGACGCAAGGAGCTCTATGGCGACTACCTTGCGGACGCTCAGGGTGAGGATGTGGTCGCGGGGGTGCGCGACCCGGAGCCGATCAGGGCTTTGAAGCGCCGCCTGCCCAAGGTGTACGCGCAGTTCGAGCGCCACGCGCGCAAGCTCGAGAAGCACTACAGGGACGTCCAGGACCTCGAGTTCACAGTCGAGCGCGGCAAGCTCTTCATGCTCCAGACGCGCGCGGCCAAACGCACCGGCGAGGCAGCCGTGCGGATCGCCGTCGACATGGTCAAGGAGCGCTTGATCACCACGTCGGAGGCGGTCAACCGGGTCGAGCCCCGCCAGCTCGAGCAGCTGCTGTTTCCCCGCGTCGACCCCAACGCGAAGGCTCACGCCATCGCCCGCGGCGTGCCGGCTTCACCTGGCGCGGCCACCGGTGCCGCAGTCTTCGACGCCGACACGGCTGAGGGGTGGGGCAGGAAGGGCAAGGCCGTCATCCTGGTCCGCGTCGAGACCAACCCGAACGACGTGCATGGCATGGTCGAGGCGAAGGGCATCCTCACCCAGACCGGAGGCACCGCCAGCCATGCCGCGCTGGTTGCACGCGGCATGGGGCGGCCTTGCATCGTCGGCGCGACGAGCGTCATGGTGGACGAACGCGCGCGCGCCTTCTCGGTCGACGGCACCCGGGTCAAAGAGGGTGAGGAGATCACGATCGACGGCGTCACGGGTGACGTTTACGTAGGCCGCGTGCCGACCATCGAACCCAGGCCGCTGAGCAAGCATCCGAGCGCGAAGGCAATCCTGGGTTGGGCCGATGAGCTGCGCCGCCTGCAGGTGTGGGCCAACGCGGACTATCCGCGAGACGCCATCAAGGCACGTGAGAACGGGGCACAGGGGGTCGGCCTTTGCCGAACCGAGCACATGTTCATGGAGGAGGACCGCCTCCCGATCGTGCAGTCGATGATCCTCGCGGACTCGACGCGCGAGCGCGAGAAACACCTCGCGCGGCTGCTGCCGATCCAGCGTGGCGACTTCACGGGCATCTTCAAAGCCATGGCCGGGCTGCCGGTGGTGATCCGCCTCATCGACCCACCCCTCCACGAGTTCCTGCCCAACATGGACAACCTCATCCGCGAGACGACTGTCCTCAAGGTGTCGCGGAAGAACCCGCGCAAGCTGAAGCGGCTTGAGAAGGTACTGGCGCGCGTGGAGGACCTCCACGAGGCGAACCCCATGCTCGGGCTGCGCGGCTGCAGGCTGTCGATCCTCTACCCCGAGATTCCGCGCATGCAGGTGCGCGCGATCATGGAGGCGGCGTGCAAGCTCCGCAAAAAGGGCGTCGACGTACGGCCGGAGATCATGATCCCGCTGGTCGGGGCGCTCGCCGAGCTGAAGGCGGTGCAGGCCGCCCTGGAGCCGGTCGCCAAGAGCGTCCAGAAAGAGCAGGGAGTGAAGGTGCCCTACAAGTTCGGGACGATGATCGAGATCCCGCGCGCTGCGCTCACCGCAGGGGAGATCGCGTCGGTGGCGCAGTTCTTCTCGTTCGGCACCAACGACCTCACGCAGACGACCTTCGGATACTCACGCGACGACGCCGAGCGCAAGTTCATCGTCCGCTACCTGGAGGAGAAGATCCTGCCTCGCAATCCCTTCGAGACCATCGACGAGAACGGGGTCGGGCGGCTGATGGCGCTGGCAGTCCAGGAGGGGCGAAAGAGGCGGCGCAATCTCGAGATCGGAATCTGCGGCGAGCACGGCGGTGACCCCGAGTCGATCCGCCTCTGCCATCACATGAACCTGAACTATGTTTCGTGTAGCCCGTTCCGGGTCCCGGTGGCCAGGCTGGCCGCCGCTCAGGCCGCGATCGGAGAGATGACTTCGACCAAGTAGTCACCGCGGTCGAACGGGTGTAGCTCCCTGTCCCCATTTCACCTGTCAGCGATTTCCGCGACTGGCGATGCCGGGAGTCTCGTGCTGGACTTCTCGCGACAAGTCGCCGGCGCCGCGACATCAAGTTCCTGAACCAACTAGGAGGAATCGGTGCGCAGGTTTCTGATTCTTGTGGCAGTTGCTGCACTGGCGGCACTGCAGAGCAGCTCCGTTCTCGCTGAAACCGGATCACCTGGGATCGGGGCCAGCATCCCGATACGGGCCGGCGTGCACACGTACGTCCACTCGGTCGCGCTGAATCCGGCCTTCTGCGCGAAGCTCGAGGCCGCCGTACCGAACATGCGCGGCCAGCCATGTCTGGGCACCATCACGGTCAGGGTGACGTCCGGGGCCGCCGTCAAAGGCCGCACCTTGACCACCAACACGGCGCTCGCCCCTGTCGAGGTGTATGCGGAGTTCTGTGGCGTCGCGCTCTACTTCTGCTTCCACGTCGATGCGTACTGGGGCGTCGTGTACAAGGCGTACACCTGGGTGCAATGGGGTCCCTGGTGTGACGGCTATTCAATCGGTGGCAGCTACAGCATCAACTGGTGCGGGTCCTACCACAACTTCTGGTACACGTCACAGGCAGGAATCAACGTCCAGCTGAACTATCCCTGGGCTTCGTGGGGAGCGGGCATGCGGGTGAACTTTCCCGCCAACTACGCCATCTGGGTCAGCTGCTGGGGCAACGGCGGAGGACCCTGCGGATAGATCCATCTCGCCGGCGGTGGCGGTCATCGTGGCCGCCACCCGGCACTTTGATTGACCACATGAACAACTACACGTGTCGGAGATGAGATGAACACCTCTATATCCAGAATCACGCGCAAGCTGCTCATCGCGCTGCTCCCTGTGGCCCTGCTCGCGATGACGGCGCAACCTGTCTCGGCAGCCCGCTATTGGATCGACGGAAGCGACCCCTACGCGACGGGCTGCGCCAATTCCGCTGTGGCTGTGTTTTCGACCTGGACCGGCTCCGGCTGGCTCACGCTCAAGTTCTCGAGAGGTTGCATCACGGCCTGGGCCGAGTTCAACTGCAGATCGACTAGCGGCTGCACGAACTTCACGCTCTGGGCGCAACGCAACGACGGGAGCTCGGCCACGGTCTGGGTCACCTGGCCGACGACGGTCCCCAACGGGACCACGATCTACACCCGCCAGCTGTTCGACGGAACCGGGCTCTTCACCAGCGCTTGCGCTCAGGGCTATTTCGGGGCGCCGAAGGTCTGCACCTGGGCCTATTGAAGCGGTCCCTCTACGAGCGGCGCGTCCAGCAAAACCGGACGCGCCGCTGCGTTCCAGGGCTCGCTCCTGCCCATCCACAACGCCACGGCACGCGCTCTCGAGCGGCAGCCCAGATGCTGGAACAACCGGTCGAGGTAGGTCCGGACTGTGTGCTGCGAAAGCGACAGCTGTGCGCTGATCTCCTTGTCGGACAGCCCGAGCGCCACCAGCGTGATGATCTGCTGCTGACGTGGCGAGAGCTCATGGCTCATTTCGCTCGAAGCCTAGGTGTCAGCCAAATAGCTGACATCGGCTGAACCACCGACGAGCCCCGCCCCAGGTGCTTACGCGGGACCTACGCGGTACCTAGCCTCTCGTGCGCCCAGACGGCGATCTGCGAGCGGGTGCGCAACCCGAGCTTGTTCCTGATGTGCTCGACGTGGGCGTCGGCGGTCCGGTCGGCCATCCGCAGCCGAGCAGCGATCTCCGGATTGGTCATCCCCTCGGCGATGAGGAGCGCGACCTGCTTCTCGCGCGCGGTGAGCGGCAGGTCACCGTTTCCGTCCGCAGCGGGCTTGGCCGGAGGAGCGCCGGTGGCGAAGCGCAGCGCCTCGTCCATGGTCATCGACGACCCCTTCTTCCAGGCCGCGTCGGCGACCGCCCTGGGCAGCTTCGAGCGGGCGGCGGCAAGACCCGCGTCAACGTCGGTCTTCCATTCCGGTTGAAGCTCGGCGCCGGTGGGAGCGCGGAGCACCTTGGCTGCGCCCAGCAGGGTCAGCGCGCGCTCCGGTTTGTTGACCGCGAGCTCCATCTCGGCCAGTCCCTCCAGCTCAACGGAGACGTTCACCGCATCGCGGAACTGCGCCGAGACGACCAGCGCCTCCTGGAAGCAGCGCCGCGCTGCTTCCTCGTTTTGCAGCTTGATGTAGATGCGCGCGAGGCTGTCCTGACAGAGGGCGGTGGTGAAGCGATCACCGGCCTGGCGGAACCCGTCGAGCGCTTGCTCCAGACGGCTCCTCGCCACCTCGTAGTCGCCGCGCTCGAGAGCGATCAGGCCCAGGTTGTTGAGGCTCGACCCCACCCACCACGGATCCCTCAGCTGCCACGCGATCTGGAACGCGGTCTCATGGAGACGAGCCGCAGTGTTCCAGTCACCCCTGCCGGTGCTGAGCACGCCGCGCAGGGTGGTGGCTGAAAACAGGGCCACGCTCGGCCCCAGGGTCTCGGCGATCTGGGCGCCGGACTCCGCGTCGCGGCCGGACCCGTCGTAGTCACCCTGGATCCAGCGCATCCGCGATCGCGCGAGGAAAGCATCGGCCTTTGGCTCGGGATTCGAAGCGCCCGTCTCGAGCGCGCGATCCAGCCAGTCGATGGCTTCTGCGAGATGGCCGCGCATCACCCAGTACCTGTCCATCGTGCCGACCAGGCGCAACGCAACCTCTGGCTCTTCGACCAGGCTCCACTCCATCGCGAGCCGGATGTTGCCCTCCTCTTCGGTGAATCGATTCAGCCAGTCGAGCTGGTTGCGGGCGCGAAGCTCGGCGTGGCCGCGTTTGCAGAAGTCGAGGAAGTGGTGGCTGTGCCGGCGGCGGATCTCACCCTCATCGCCTTCATGGAGCTTTTCGTACGAGTACTCGCGGATCGTGTCGAGCATTCTGTAACGCGTCTGTTGCGCGGCGCCCGGCTCCGCCACCACCAGCGATTTGTCGACCAGCCGCGACAGCAGCGGCAGCACGTCACTCGCCTCCACGGAATCGCTGCCTGCGACGGCCTCGGCGGCGGTCAGATCAAAGCCGCCTGCGAACACCGAAAGCTCCATCAGCAGCTGCTTCTCGACCGGGCTGAGGAGGCCGTAGCTCCAATCGACAGCGGCCCTGAGCGTCTGGTGGCGTGGCAGCGCAGTTCGGCTGCCTCCGGTCAGCAGCCTGAAGCGGTCGCGCAGACGGACCAGGATGTCCTCGAAGGTGAGAACGCGGGCGAGGCCCGCTGCGAGCTCGATCGCCAGCGGGATGCCCTCGAGGCGGGCGCAGATCTGGGCCACCGCCGGCGACGACGAGGAGTCCAGCTCGAGGCCAGGGCGGCTCAGCCGCGCGCGCTCGACAAAGAGGCGGACCGCCTCGCTCTGCATCAGCAGCTCGGGCCGATCGCCATCGCCTGCCGGTGGCACGGTGAGCGAGGGCGTGCGCCAGATCACCTCACCCGTCAGGCCGAGGGGCTCGCGGCTGGTCACGATCACGGTCAGGCGGGGGCAGGCCTGCAGCATCCGGCCCACGAGATCGGCGCACGACTCCACGAGGTGCTCACACCCGTCGAGGACCAGCAGCGTCCTGCTCGTCGCGAGCGTTTGAAGCAGGACCTCCACGATCGTGTGGCGGCGCTGTTCCCGTGCCCCGAAGGCGGTGGCCACCGTCTGCTCGAGCAGCCGGGAGTCGGTGACCGGCGCCAGCTCCACCAGCCGCACGCCGTCCGGGTAGTGATCCATCACCTCGCCCGCCAGCCGCAGGGCAAGCCTCGTCTTGCCGGCGCCACCAGGTCCGGTGAGGGTGATCAGGCGCGATCTGTGCAGCAGGCGGCGGAGCTCGGCCAGCTGCTGCTCGCGTCCGACGAACGAGCTGACCTCTGCGGGCAGGTTGTTGGGGCTGGTCACGGTCGGGCGAGGGGATTATCTCGGAGAATGCCTCGAGGATGGCCGAGAGCGCGTTGCGGCGGTGGGCTCCCTGGCTGGCTTTCGCGGGACCGGCGCTGCTCATCCTGGGCGTGGTCGCCGGCGTTGCCAACGCGATCCAGGGCATTGCTCTGTACGGAGAGGGCGCTCCCGTCATCGTGCCGCAGGGTCCGGAGCTGTGGTTTCGGGTCACGCTCGCGCTCACTCTGGGTTGCCTTGGGTCGGCCGTGCTGTGCGGAGCCGTCCTCGGCGCCCGGATCGCCCAGCCCGACTTTCAGGGAGCCTGGAAGCTTCGCGCCATCGGCGCCGGAGCCGGGATCGCGGTGGTGGTGGGACTCTTGCTGGGCATCTGGCTGACGCTCGTAGGGTCGGTCACTTACATGGTCTGGTCCGTATGGATCGGCTTCAGGCTCCGGCACGACCTGACAAGAGCGTCCGAGAATAGCTGACGAGCATGGCCCCCCAGCAATCCGATGACGCCTTCGCGGAGATCAAGTCGAAGGTCGACCTGGTGAAGCTGGTCCAGGAGCAAGTTCGCCTTACCAAGCGCAATCGGGATTTCGTCGGCCTCTGCCCCTTTCATCAGGAGGACACGCCCAGCTTCACGGTGCACCCCGACAAGCAGTCCTGGTACTGCTTCGGATGCCAGAGGCACGGCGACGTGTTCACGTTCGTCGAGCTCATCGAGAAGACCGACAAGCGCGGCGCGCTGCAAATGCTGGCGGAGCGCGCCGGAGTCGAGCTTCAGAAGCTGAGCCCTGAGCAGCGCGATCGTGCCGAGGGGCGCAAGCGGCTGCTCACGATGCTCAAGCTGGCGGCGCAGTACTACGAATACGTGCTGTGGTCGAGCCCGGCGGGCGAACCGGGCCGGCGTCTGCTGGTGCAGAGGCAGGTGAGCGAGGAGACCGCCAGGCGCTTTCAGCTTGGCTACGCTCCCGCGGGGCGTGGCTTCGCCGAATACCTTCGCGCCAAGAAACGCTCCCTTGCGGACGCGCAGGTGGCGGGCTTGATGCGTAGGGATGGCAGCGACTTTTTCGCCGAACGGCTGGTAATTCCCATCCGTGACGAACGCGGACAGCCCCTCGCCTTCACGGCCCGCGCGGTGAGGCAGGACGAGCAGCGCAAGTACATCAACTCGCCTGAGACGCCCGCATATATCAAAGGAAGGGTGATCTTCGGCCTCGACCTCGCGAAGGACGAGATCGCGCGGCGCGGGCATGCCGTGCTGATGGAGGGGCAGTTCGACGTCATCACCGCCCACCACTTCGGGGTCGGCAACGCTGTCGCGTCCTCGGGCACGGCGTTGACCGAGGAGCAGGTGCGGCTGCTGAAGCGGTTCACTGACGAGCTCCTGCTGGTCTTCGACGCCGATCGTGCCGGGCAGCAGGCGATGCGCAAGGCCGCCGTGCTCGGGGCCCAGCACGACATGCGCACGCGGGCTGCCACGCTGCCCGAGGGGAAGGATCCCGACGAGTTCCTCCGCGGCGCGGGCCCTGAGGCCGCCGAGCGCTGGCAGCAGGTGGCGGCCGCGGCTCCATCCAGCTTCGAGGCCGGCGTCAGCCAGGACACGGTGAACTTCAACCCCGCCAATGCGAACCAGGTCGAGATGGTGGCGGCAAGGCTGCGGGAGTGGATCGGCCAGTTCCCGGAGGGCCTGCGGGCGGGCTACGCCGAGGTGGCGGAGCGCCAGACGGCGATCTCCCGCCACCTGCTGCTCAGGGAGCCCGAGAAGAAGGCTCCCACCCTGCCCCGATTCAACGGTTTGGAGATCCGGATCGCGGGGAAGAAACTCACTGTCGGCAGGTATCTGCTGCAGCTGCTCGCGGTCAATCCGGCCGCGTTTGATCGGATTCGAACAAAAATCGCGCCCGACGAGTTGGACGAAGAGGATCGCGGTATATACGTTCGGATGCTGGAGACATATGAGCGCCGGGGGCCTTCAGGCATTGAGGAGGAGCTCAACGACTATTCCCCGGAGGAGCAGGACCTGATCAGGAGAGCATGGGCGGCTCCACCGCCCAAAGTTGATGAAGTGGTGGCTGAGGAGCTGGTCGCTCGCATCCGCCTCGACCGCATGAAGGGACGCCACAGTGGGATAATCCGCGAGCTTTCCGAAGCGGAGCGTGGGAGGGAAGCGGAAAGGGTGGCGCGGCTCGAGGCTGAGGCAAGGGAGCTCGCTCGCGCCATCACTGATCTGGAGAGGAGCAAATAGAGATCGCACGCGTAGCGAAAGTCGCCGCCAAGACCCCGACGGTCCGGGCCAATAACAAGGCCCAGGAGAAGCCGGAGCACAAGTTCGAAGACGAGCTGATGGCAGTCGCCGAGCAGCTCATCGTCAAGGGGAAGGAGCAGGGCTACCTCACCCCCGACGACATCCTCCAGGGCTTCCCGGAGATCGACGCCGAGCCTGACCAGATCTTCCGCATCTTCGCCGCTTTCAAGGAGATCGGGATCGAGGTCACCGACGGCGAGAAGGACTTCGAAGAGGTCGAGCAGATCGATGACGAGATGCTGCTGGACATCGAGATGATGGATTCGGTCTCACTCGACGACCCGGTCCGGATGTACCTGAAGGAGATCGGCCGCGTCAGCCTGCTGACCGCGAACGACGAGGTCGAGCTGGCGCAGGCGATCGAGGCCAAGCCGCTGCACGACGCGCTCAAGGCGCTGAACGTTCCGGAGGAGCTCGAGGGTCGCCAGCGCGCGCTCGACGACATGCTCCCGGACATCATCGAGCGGCTGGGAACCGTCAAGCGCAAGGGCCAGCAGGCTCATATCGCGCAGGAGCTGCTCGGTCTTACGGACCTCGCCCGGCTGCCCAGCCTGGTCGACGCCGCGGCCGCCGAGCGCCGCCGCCGCGCCACCGGCGCGCCGAAGGCACGCATCAGGGCCGAGGCGCTGGAGGCCTACCGCATCGCGCGCTACCGGCTTACCGAGCGCTATGAGCGCGCCTACGAGGCGAAGCAGCGGCTGACCGAGGCCAACCTCCGGCTGGTCGTGTCCATCGCCAAGAAATACATCGGTCGCGGCATGTCCTTCCTGGACCTCATCCAGGAAGGGAACATGGGTCTCATCCGCGCGGTCGAGAAGTTCGACTACCACAAGGGCTACAAGTTCTCGACCTACGCCACGTGGTGGATCCGGCAGGCCATCACCCGCGCCATCGCCGACCAGGCGCGGACGATTCGCATCCCGGTCCACATGGTGGAGACGATCAACAAGCTGGTGCGCGTCTCACGCCGCCTGCTCCAGGAGCTGGGCCGCGAGCCGGGCGACGAGGAGATCGGCGAGGAGATGGGGATCACGCCCGAGAAGGTGCGCGAGATCGTGAAGGTCTCGCAGGATCCGGTCTCGCTCGAGACGCCGATCGGTGAGGAGGAGGACTCGCACCTCGGGGACTTCGTCGAGGATCGCGAGGCGGTCTCGCCATCCGACGCCGCGTCGCTCACGATGCTGCATTCCGAGGTCGAGGACGTGCTCGACACGCTCACGCCGCGGGAGCGGCGCGTGCTGCAGCTGCGGTTTGGGCTGATCGACGGCCACCAGCGCACGCTGGAAGAGGTCGGCAAGCGGTTCGGGGTGACCCGCGAGCGCATCCGGCAGATCGAGGCCAAGGCGCTGCGCAAGCTCCGCCACCCGTCCCGCAGCAAGAAACTCCGGGATTACCTGGAGTAGTCGCGAGGCGGTGAATTCCGCCTCTTTGGCACCAAACGGGCGCTTCGAACTACGCCATATCGCCTGTTTGGTGCCAGACGGGCGTTTCGATCTCATTTAGATTGAGCGCGTGCCCGTCATCACGATCGCGCGCCTGTACGGAGCGGGGGGCGACACGGTGGGCCAGATGCTCGCTATGCGCCTGAAAGCCGACTTCCTCGGCCCCGCCCTGATCGATCAGGTTGCCCATCGCCTGGAGCTGCCGAAAGAGGAGGTCGCGGCAGCAGATGAGCAGCCAGGCTCGTTTCTAAACAGGCTTCTCATCGCGCTCGCGGCGGCGAGCCCCGAGCACGCGGTCACGTCCGAGTCTCCGACGTGGACTCCGCCCTACTCTGACCCCAACAGCGACCCTCGCCGCGCAGTGCTCGACGCAGCACGTGATCAGGGAGGCGGCCCGGTCCGGCAACGTCGTCATCCTCGGCCGGGGCGGCGCCTACATCCTCCAGGACGTGGAGGGAGCCATCCACGTTTTCCTGCGCGCCGCCGAGTCGGTGCGGGCGAATGTGATCATGGGTCGCGAAAAACTCGGCCTGGACGAGGCCAAGCGCCGGCTCAAGCAGACCGACGAGAACCGCCGCGCCTACATCCGGCAGGTCTACGGCCACACCTGGGACCTGCCTGGCCACTACGACATGGTCCTGGACACCGGCAGGCTGGGCTACGACGCGACTGTGGAGGCGATCCTCGCCGGCCTGAAAGGCCGGACCAAGTAGAGTTCCGGGAGGTGACCCACTCTCTCGGCTCGCGCACGTCCGGCGTCGACGGCTCCAGCGAGGGCGGCCGCATCAACACCATCGACCTGCCGGGAGCGCTCGTCATCTACGGGGTGGCCCTCGTCCAGTCCCTCCAGGCGCGCGGCTATAAGGGCAAGCTGACAGTTGCTCCGGTGAAGGCGGATGGCGGGTGGTGCCTCGAGCTGACCTACCAGGGCGACCCGCCGGCGGCCGTTGGCCACCGCCTGACGGTCAAGGCAGCCGAGCCACCACCCCCGCCGGCTGCTCCCGCACCGCATGCCTGACACACGCTTCGGCCCCGACAGCAAGATCCGGGAAGTCGTCGCGACGCTCGGCGAACCCGGGCGGGAGTTGCTTCGAAAGCATGGTTACGAGGTCGGCGAAGGCTTCGTCGACGTCCTCTCGCAGTACCAGACCCTGGGCCACGCCTTGCGGACGGAACGCTTGCGCGACCTCGACGCGCTGCTCGCGAAGCTCAACGCCGCCGGCTGAGCGCCAAGGCTGTTTACACATGTTTGATAGTTCCAATTGCAGTGCCCCGGGTGTACCATGCACCGAAATTCGTTCTGGTTCGTTATACGAGTCGAGGAATACGTCATTGCAACGGTCAAAGCAGGAACCAGAGAAGACGACCAAGTGCGCCTGTGGGCGACGGCTCAAGGACGCATCGATCTACATCTACCGCTCGCACGGGGACCGGTATCTCTTCCACCGCTGCGAATGTGGCATGGAGTGGACGGTGCACCAGAACGACGTC
>VBFO01000074.1 GCA_005881025.1 Chloroflexota bacterium
ACCGGGTGCGGATCATCCTCGGCAACCTGCTTTCCAACGCGATGAAGTTCTCTCCCACCGGTGGTGACATCACGGTCACATTGGACAGAGTCGCAGGGTTCGGTCAGGTGACCGTTGTCGACCAGGGTGTGGGGATCAAGCTCGAGAACCAGATCAAGCTCTTCAACCGGTACACGCGCTTCGAGCGCGATGACACCCAGCATGTGCCCGGGACCGGCATGGGCCTGTACCTCTCCCGTGAGCTGGCCCGCCGCCAGGGCGGAGACCTGCGGCTGCTTTGGTCGGGACCCGGTGGCTCGGCCTTTGCGTTGAAGGTGCCTCTGGCGCGAGCGTAGGCGCCGCCTCGACCGGCGTTTCTCATTCAGGAACGCATCGTGGTGGTGGAGGTGTTTCGGTGAGCAAACAGGTGTCAACGCGGTGGTACATCGGCGCCTGGATCGTGTGGGCGATCTCGGTGGTCGCCTTCTTCATGACGGCCCAGATCCATACCTCGAGCGCCGGGGCGTCAGCGGTCGGCACCTCACCGGTGTCGGTGCTGGCGTGGATCGTGGCCAGGGTCTGCTCGATCGTGATGCTCGTGATGT
Organism: Chloroflexota bacterium; assembly: GCA_005881025.1. Classification (GTDB taxonomy): domain Bacteria; phylum Chloroflexota; class Dormibacteria; order Dormibacterales; family Dormibacteraceae; genus CF-54. The sequence goes on from VBFO01000074.1 coordinate 585, forward strand.
GGATCGGCGCCCTGGTCCGGCTCGGCCAGCTTGGCCGTTGGGGCTGGTTCGCGGGGGTGCTCGTCCTGCAGCTGATCGCCCTGGGGATCATCGGGATGATCGCCTACGCGGCGGCGGGGCCGGAGGACGCAGGAGTCGTGACCCGTCCCTACCCGACCTAGGGCGATGCATCTATATCGGTGACTTAAGCAGGCGTTGTTGATACGCGTTAAGGCCATACTGACGCCGCGATAGCCGGCCACCTCTGGCTGCCGATGGGGTGAGGGGTCGGAGGCACTTGATGGCAGCAGTTGGTGCGACCAGCCGGCGGGCCGGCTGGCCCCTGCAGGCCTACTTTGCAGTTCTCGGCCTGGCCGTAGTGCTGGTCGGCGCCGGCGCCGGAGCTTTCGTTTACGTGCAGGCCGGCACGGACGCTGAAGAGTCGGCGACGGCGGACGCCGGCTTTGCCGCGCACAAGGCCGCCGATCAGCTCAACAGCAGCCTGAAATTCATCAGTGGCGCGCTGGGGCCCATCGCTTCGGCTCCGAGCACGCCTGCGCTGTTTGCCTCACCCAGCAAGTGTGTCCTCGGCTATGCGCCGCTGAACGGCTTTGACACTGGACACATCGACGTCATCCGGCCCGACGGATCGATCGTCTGCTCGTCTCGAAACCCATTTGCGCCCGGCAAGCCTTACGCCGGGCAGGTCTGGCTCAGTACGGCCGGCCCGACCAACGTTGCCCCGTTGATCGACGCCTCCACTGGAAAGCAGGTCGCGATCAGCTCCTACCCGATCGGCAACCTCGGCGTGATCGCATGGTTCAGCGACCTCGAGCCAGTCGGACCCAACCTGGCCAAGGAGTTCGGCAGCGGCGTGGATCAGCTTGACTTCATGGTCCTCACAGCCGACGGCAAGACCATCATCACGCGGTCAACCGACTCGGCGAGGTGGACGGGCGCCAACACTGCCGGCAGCCCGTTCGCGGCGTCGGCCCGCATGCCGGATCGTCCGGATGTCGATGGCAAGAGGCGGCTGTACGGGCAGGCGCAGGTCGCTTCGACCGGGTGGAGTGTCTACGTCGGCGCCGACAAGGCCACCGCCCTTGCGGCAGCCGGCCGCCTCCAGCAGCGAGAGCTCGCGATCATCGCCATCGGCCTGCTGGCGGTCCTGTTTGCGCTGTTCGTGGTCTACCGGCAGGTCGCGCGGCCGATCACCGCTCTCGCTACCTCTGTCAAATCGTCCCGCGGCCTCGACTTCAAGACCGAGGTCCCGGCGGCAGGGCCCTCACAGGTCACCGCGCTAGGAGAGAACATCAACACCCTGATCGGGTCGCTCAAGCGTGAGCTGGATGAGCGCATGAGCGCCGAGCGGACATATGCGCAGCTGTTCGAGGCGAGCCCGCTGCCGATGACGGTCACCACCCCTGACACTGGCCAATTCATCGATGTCAACGAAGCGGCCGTTAAGGCGTTCGGCTACTCCAGGGATGAGTTCAAGTCCATCCTGAGCCGCGAGCTCTACATGCCGGCAGACGATGCCGAGCGCCGGGAGCTGGAAGACGTGCCGGCCCGGATCAGAGAGACGTACGCCAGATATGGTCCGGCCAGCTTCCGCAGGAAGGACGGCTCCGTTCTCCGGGCGATCGTGACCGCGTACCAGGTTGACTTCGGAGGCCGGCCCGCATGGGTCGCGATGATCGAGGACGTCACCGCGAAGGAGAGGATCGAGCAGCAGCACGAGCAGGCGCAGCGCCTCGAAAGCCTCGGCCAGCTTGCCGGTGGCGTCGCACATGACTTCAACAACCTGCTGGCGGTGATCTTGAACGTCACCTCGCAGCTGACGACCGAGGTTCCGCCTGCTTCTGATGCCAGGCGCGACCTCGAGCGCGTAGAAAAAGCTGCCCAGAGTGCAAGCCGATTGACTCGCCAGCTTCTCGCCTTCGCACGCCGCGAGGTGGTGCAGCCGCTGGTGATCGACCTGAACGAGCAGATCACGAGCCTGACTGAGCTGCTCCGCCGGACGCTCGGCTCGCATGTGCGCCTGACCACCGCTCTGCGTGCGGGGCTCTGGCCGGTCGTAATGGACTCCGGGCATCTCGAGCAGGTGGTGATCAACCTGGCCGTCAACGCAAGAGACGCGATGCCGAGGGGCGGGACGCTCGCCATCTCCTCGGCCAACGTGACAGTGGATGAGGCCTACGCGGCGACCCGGCCTGGCCTGAGGGCAGGTCGCTACACGCAGATCGAGATGGCGGACACGGGTACCGGTATGGACAAGGCCGCCCTGGACCATGCCTTCGAGCCGTTCTTTACGACCAAGGCGCCGGGGCACGGGACCGGCCTCGGGCTGGCCACGGTTTACGGGATCGTGAAACAGGTGGAGGGGCACGTTTCGATCGATTCCGAGGTCGGCCGCGGGACCACTATCACGATCCTGATCCCGGCTACCGACCAGCAGCTCCCTTCGGCGCCGGCTGCGCAGAAGGCGGTGCAGAACGCGAAGGGAACGGCGACGGTGCTGGTGGTCGAGGACTACGACGATCTACGCGAGCTGATCGAGGAGATACTGCGCAGCGCCGGCTACCACGTGATGGCAGCACGAGATGGCGCCGCAGGGTTGGTCCTGTCTCGCGAACACCCGGGCGAGATCGATGCGCTTCTGACCGATATCGTCATGCCCAACATGCTTGGCCCAGACCTCGCCGAGCAGATGAAGGCCGAGAACCCGAATCTTCGTGTGCTGTTCATGTCAGGCCATGCCCAGCCCGTGCTCGGAGCGTCAAAGATGTTGACGCCTGACACCCCGCTCATCCAGAAGCCGTTCATGGCGCCCGAGCTGCTGGAGAGGCTTCGTGAGGCGCTGGGCCACACTTAGCGCGGCCGGGGGCTTGGCGCGGGCGACGACTGGATGATCGGGAGCCGGTTTCCGTAGTAGCGACCGACGAAAACGCGCAGGAAGCCGCCGTCGTCGTCAGGCCATGTCGGCACATGCGTATTGCAGGCGGCGCAGAAGCCGGCCAGGTCCGTGGTGGCAACACCGCTGTTGTTGGTGACCCCGTCATTTGCAGCATCGGTGTAGGTGGACTGGCAGGCATTACCCGCGCCGAAAAGCACCGCGATGAGTCCGGCCGCCTTGAAGCTCTGTGGATGGGCGAGGATGTACTGGGCGACGTTGTCCTGGTAGTGACCGCACGTGTTGTTCATGGTCAGGAAGTACTGGTTCCCAACCGGGACCTGCCACACGACCTGCGGCCTGCTCGTCTTCGCATGAAGCTCCGAGACCCAGCCCAGGTAGCGCGCGAAGTTGGGGAAGGTGGTGTTGGTCGGATCCCACCAGTGGGTGAACCACTGGTTGTTCCCGTGAGACTCCCACCAGCCCGCATCGTGATCGTCGATGTCGTTGAACACCAGATCCCACGTGCCCCCACCGTACGGATTGCTCGCCATGCAGGCGCTGTTCAGGAACGAGCTGGTCAGGTCCGCCTGCGCGACCGCGTCCAGGGTGGGATCGGTGCTGCTGGCGACGTCGAGCCCGGAGGACCACATCGAGGCATGGATCCCGAGCAGGACGTTTCCGTTGGGGTCATAGAGGTCGCGGAGGTGCATCAGCCCGCAGGCGAACCCCTGCAGCGTGTCGGCGTAACCGCTCAAGTCGGAGCTGCCGGAGCCGGCGACCTGGGCAGGCACCTGGTTCGCCGCCGACCAGCCGTTGGCTTTGGCCTTCTGCTGCATGTAGCCCCAGAAGTCGGGCTCGACATGGACGATGACCGTCTTGCCGTAAGTGTTGGCGAGGGTCATCAGCAGCTTGAAGTTGGCGTAGTAGGAGGCCATCGTCGAAGCGTTGTTCAGGTTGCTGTAGTCCTTGTCCAGCTCGTTGCTCCCGACGGCAGGATTCGACTGAAGAAGCTCGTAGTACGTGAACACCGGGATGTAGCTCGCGCCGCCCGAGGTGCTGTTGGCCATGTACCAGGCGGCGAACTGGCCTGTTGGCGAGTTCCACGTCTCCCAGCCGCTGCCGGTGTTCACGCCACAGCAGAGGTACTGGTAGCGGTAGCGCCAGGGCACCTGGCTGGAGGTCATCCAGCCGAGGTCTGCGGGGCCGTTGGCCAGCCCAAAGTGGAGCCGGTCTGACGGAAGCGCCGCGGCGGGCGCAGCGTGCGCGGCAGGCGGCTGGTGCAGCGTGACCGCCAACAGGAGCGCCGCCCCAAGCAGCGCAGCGAAACGCAAGCGGCTTCGCATGATGGCTGTGTCAACGCGGCCAGGACCTCGAACTTGTCGGGGTGGTCCGGCTAGCGCGCCTCCACCTCTGCCTGATCGGACACAGGCACGACGCTGTCGCCCACGCGGATAAATCCGCTGCTCAGCAGCTGGGCGCGCAGGCCCGCCCGGTGCGCAAGGGGCCTGAGGATCGGGCGCCCAACCATGGACTGCAGGTGGTTGCAGGGCTCACAGAGCTCGATTCCCCTGGCCATCACCCCACCGACCGAGAACGTCTTGCCGACCAGGTCGTTGAGCGAGATGCCTCGCGTCGTCACGTTCCGGCGCGTGGCGCCGGGCTCGAGCTGGATGCCATCTTCGGCGGCCAGCCGCTCGAGCGCCTCCGCTTCCACCAGCGTGAGGTCCTGCCCGCCGTCGTAGTCGTCGCCGTGCTCAGATGTGGCGTAGCGATCGCCGATCAGGCCGACGCCGGCTACGGCCTCGATCTCCGAGACCGACTGAACTGGTGCGCCCTCGGCGGGAGCGATGTGGATGTGCTCGACATGGCCCATTTCGATCGCGATCTTAAAGCCGTCAGGTTGGGTTCCGCACTTTTGGCACCAGACGGGCCCTTCGGCGGCCTGGATTCAGCACGTTTGGCACCAAGCGTGCGTGATCGAGGTGATTAGACGCCGACCGGCTGCTTCACCAGGATCACCGTCGTGTGGCCGGGGACGTAGTCGCGCTCGATGATCAATATGCGGGCGATCTTCGTGCCCACGCCCATCTGCTCGCGCAGGCGCGCGTCTTCGTACGGCATCACATGCTCCTTGATGCGTTGGAGCGCGGTGTCGAGGTCCGGCACTATCTTCTGACTGCCGACCACCAGGATGAGGTGACCTGAGCTCGCCGAGTACGGTCCCATCTGGCTGCCGGTGGCCGACGCCTCGACGAGCTGCCCCTCCTCTGTCAGCGCGTGCACGCTGCCGATCTCGAAGTCAGGCGCGGCCACGAGCTTGCGCATCTCGCGGGCCTGCGTGCTGCGATCCATCTTGAACGCCTTGAGACGAAGGAAGTCGTAGCGGCCCGACTCCATCAGCTCCTTGAAGACGCCAATGTCCTCGAGCGTCTTCGACTTCGCCGAATGGACCTCAGCGCCATCGGGGATCCGCGACATCACCTCGGCCCTGGCTTCGTCCGGACCGTCGACGATCACGACCTCGAAATTGCGCTCGCGAAGCCTGCCGGCGAGGGCCTCCAACCGCCCGTCCAGAACCGGCTCGCTGAAGTCTTTGGCGTTTCCACTCATGGTTTTGGACTCTGGCGCGGTTCGACGAGCAGGCTCTGGAGGCTCCGTCCGAGGCGACCCCTGCGGTCGTACAACGCTCCCTCGGCCATCCCCGTTCCGTGTGCTTCGAGCCACGTCCTGGCATCCACCAGCACCCACTCGTCCACCGGCAGCCGGTGCATGTAGATCGTCAGGTCGGGGTTCACGTACGTGATGAAGCTGGGCTCGACCACGTTGCTGATCCCGTTGGGAAAGTCGGCGGCTGCGCAGATGCGCACCAGACCGCTCGGCTGCTCACCAGGAACCACCGGCAGCTTCAGCCGGAACCAGGTCCATCCGGGCCCGCGCTTCGCCCCGGGCTGGACTGGCGACCTCGCCTCGACGCCGAGGACGTGATACGCGGGCCCCGACCGGTACCCCTCGGTCCACGCCTCCACAGACTCCGGCGGGCCATGGGGCGGCGGATCATCGGCCGGAGGCACGGCCACCTCCGCGGTCCGCATGCGGAGGGCTGTCGCACGGGCGACCTCGAGCTCGCCGCTCCAGAGCGAAGCCTCGACGAGCTGCACCCGGCGCCCTGGCCGCACCAACCGCGACCTCACCTCCAGCGGGATTCGCCCGACGGGCCGCATGAGCTCGATCGTCAGCCGGCTGACGAACATGGGCTGCTCGGCCGGGACCCGCTCGATCTCCCTCGCCATCAGCATCGCCGGCGGCCCTCCGTGGAGCGCCTGGTCGGTCCAGGGTCCGAGCGCCGCCTCGGTCGGGACGAAGTGGTCCCCTTGCGGCTGGAAGATCGAGGCCGGCGAGCTGATCAGACGGCCGCTCTAGCTCGGGCCAGCGCTTCGATGATCGCGGGCAGGAAGAACGGCAGGTCCTTCGGCGACCTCGAGGTGATCAGGTTGCCGTCGACCACGACCGCCTCGTCGACATAGCGGGCGCCTGCCGCGACCAGGTCGTCCTTGATCGAGAAGAAGCCGGTCGCCCGGCGTCCCTTGACGATCCCAGCCGAGACAAGCATCCAGCCGGCGTGGCAGATCGCCGCCACCGGCTTGCCGGCGCGGTCCATCTCCCGCACGAAGTCGACCATGGCCGGCTTGCGGCGCATGTGGTCGGGGGAGTAGCCACCAGGGATGATCACCGCGTCGAAGTTTTCGGGGAGCGTCTTGTCGATCGACAGGTCTGGAGTCACGGGGTAGCCGTGCTTGCTCTTGAACGTCTCGGCGCGGCCACTGCCGACGATCTTGACCTCCGCGCCGGCCTCCAGCAATCGGTAGTACGGGTACCACAGCTCAGGATCCTCATACAGCTCTTCCGCCAGGATCGCGACTCGCTTGCCGGCCAGCTCCGCGCTCATGGATGCAACCTCCTCGATGAAACTCCGACCGCGTCTATAGATTTACCACCTCGATCAGAATGCCAGCGACAGCACGAGCAGGGCCTGGCCCGAGTGGTAGGCGATGATGTTTGCGAACCGCCCCCACGACAGCGGCTTGACGAAGCGGTACCAGGCCAGCAGCGCATCGGAATAGAGGAACAGCAGCGCCCCCGCCAGGGCGATAAGCGAGCCGGAGCCGCCGGCGCTCGCCACCATCACCACGAACACCACCACGTATGCGATCACTGGCACTACCAGCTTCGGTTTCGTGGTGCGAAGCGCACGCAGGATCGGGGGCAGGAAGATCGCCACCGACACAAGCGCGATGAGGCTCGCCACCAGGAACAGGCCGCCGTGAAAGTCGCGGGCACGAAATCCCGCGATGTAGGTGACATGCTCGATCAGCGCCGCGACGAGTCCCATCAGAAACATGTCTTTGGGAAGCATCAGGAACACGTCGCTCGCCAGTCCGAGCACCAGCGCGGCGATGAAGAAGGCCCGTTCCGTATTGCTGACCGGATGCATGACGAGAGCGACCCCTATCAGTCCGGCCATGACCGCCGGCTTGGCCGCGTACTCCAGGCGCCTCAGCGGGCGCGCGACCGCTGCCCAATCGGCCACCGCGACCAGCCCGGTGATGGCGAGAAGGGCCCATGCGACCGGGTTCAACGCCGGCGAGGCGCGGCCTTAACGGGCGGCTTTCAGCGCTGCCTTGATATCCGGGACGCCAAGGTAGACGTTCGCTTTGCGGGCGCTGCCCGCCATGCCGACATAGGCGTAGCGAACGTTGACGCCGGCCTTGCCGAGCTTCGCGCCCAGCTTGCCCAGGGTCCCGGGTGAATCTGTGAGGGTGACCATGAGGATCTCGTCCTCGGTCGTCTCCCAGCCTCGCGCCGACAGCTCCTTCTTCGCCGCGGCGTGCTTGTCCACGACCAGGCGGATGATGCCCCGCCCCTCCATGGCCCACGCGTGGAAGGCGCGGATGTTGACCTTCTTGGCTCCGAGCGCGGAGGCGAGCTCACCCATCAATCCCGGCCTGTCCGGCGCGGAGACCGTCAGCTGCTTGGCCCTAGGCATGCTCCGACTCCTTCCTCAAACGAACCTGACTGCAACCAGAGAAATCTACCAGCGGGTGACGACGACCTTCTTCCTCGTGAAGAACTCGATGCCGTCGGTTCCGTGGACATGGAGGTCGCCGTAGAAAGAGCGCTTCCAGCCGCTGAAAGGAAAGAAAGCGAACGGCTGGGCAACTGGAACGTTGATTCCCGTCATCCCAGCGTCGACACGCTCTCGAAACTCGCGAGCGGCACGGCCTGACTGGGTGAAGATGGTGGCCATGTTGCCGAGGGCCATGCTGTTGGCCTGCTCGATCGCCTCGTCCAGCGTCGCCGCCCTCGAGACCGAAAGCACCGGGCCAAAGATCTCCTCCCGCCCGACCGACATGTCGCCGGTGACGTGGTCCAGGACTGTGGGGCCAAGGAAGAATCCGGGACGCGACATCTCCGCCCGGCCGTCGACCAGAAGGCGGGCGCCCTCCGCAACCCCTTTGTCCACATAGCCCGCGACGCGATCGCGGTGCTCGGCCCGGATCAGCGGTCCGACCTGCACGCCTTGCTCGTCGCCGGGACCGACCTTCAGGCTTTGTGCGCCAAGCTTGAGGGGATCGATCAGGCTCCCCGCGGCGCGGCCGACGACGACCGCGACCGAGCCCGAGAGGCAGCGCTCGCCTGCGTTGCCGAACGCGGAGTTCAAGATCGCAGGCACCGCGATCTCGGGGTCGGCGTCAGGCATGACCACCATGTGGTTCTTCGCGCCGCCCAGAGCCTGCACCCGCTTTCCATGCGCGGCGGCGGTCGTGTACACGTGGCGGGCCACCGGCTCTGAGCCGACGAAGGAGATCGCGCGGACCTCGGGATGCACCAGCAGCGCATCAACCGCGTCGTGTGCACCGTGCACGACATTGAGCACGCCTTCAGGAAACCCGGCCTGCAGGAAGAGCTCGGCCAGCCTCACCGCACCGAGCGGTGTCCGTTCGGACGGCTTGAGCACGTACGTGTTGCCCGCTACGACTGCCAGCGGGAACATCCACAGCGGGATCATCACCGGGAAGTTGAAGGGCGGGATGCCGGCGCACACGCCGACCGGATAGCGATAGAGGTCCTGGTCCACGCCGGCGGACACGTCTCGCAGCGTGCGCCCCTGCAGCAGCGTCGGCGCCCCGCACGCGAAATCCACGACCTCGATGCCACGGCGGACCTCCCCACGCGCCTCGTCGAGGGTTTTGCCGTGGTGGCGCGTGATGATCGCCGCCAGGTCCTCGACGTGCTGCTCGAGAATCGCTTTGTAGGCGAACATCAGGCGCACCCGCTCCATCACGGATGTCCTCGACCACCTGGTGAAGGCTTCCGCGGCCGCCGTGACTGCCGCGCCGACCTCTGTCGATCCCGACAGTGGGACCTGGTCGATCACCTCGCCCGTGGCCGGGTTGAACACGGGCAGTGTGGAGACGCCGGAATCGGGTTCCTGCCACCGGGATCCAATGAGGTTCGGGATCATTCGGTCAGGCTAGCGAATGTCGATGTGCAGGTCGAAGGCGGGTGCGCCGTCCTGCTTTCCAACCACTATCAGCGCCGCCCCCTCCGCGGGTCCGATCGTCATCGTGGTCGAGTTGTTGATGAAGTTCTGGTTGCCGCCCAACCTGCCCTCCGTGTACTCAGGCAGCGCTCTAACCGCCTTGTCCTTCGCGCCCACCGAACCGGCAACTGTCACGTTGCTGGACGTGAGCGGGATGCGGATCGAGATGCCGATGCCGATGCCCGCGTTGAAGATCGCGAGCAGGATGCCCACGGTCAGCACGAAGAAAAAGCCGCCACATCCGCACCCGCAGCCGCGGTTGCGGTAGTGGAGCCGGGACCCGGTGCGGCGCTCCTCCATGCCCGTAGTCATTTTGGTCTCTCAGCTAACCTCAGGTGAGGAGGTCGCCACCATGTCAGGAAAAGAGGTGTCGGAGGCCTGGGATCGCTTTCAGGACGACATGCGGTCGGTTGCCGACGAGCTGCGCCGCCACTACAAGGATGGCGACCAGGAGAAGAAGACGGCGGACATCAACCGCTCGCTGCGTCAGCTTGGCGACGCTGCCGAGCAGTTCTTCGGATCGCTGGACACCGCCACGAGAGATCCAGAGGTGCGGGCGACCACGAAGCGCGCAGCGCGTTCTTTCGGCTCGGCATTGCGTGAGACGTTTCGGGATGTCAGCGCCGAGGTCGAGAAGGCGTTCAAGGAGCCGGCCGAGAAGTAGCACGCCCAACCGCGGCGGCGAGCCTGAGCTGGGAGCAGGTCATCGGCAGGCGCCTGCGGCGGCATCACCTTCTGGGCGCGGCAGCGGCGGATCGCCTGGTCGACGTGGCGGCGGACATCTGCGGGGTTCACGCTCAGGTCGCAGCCAGCTCTGAGCTGATGCTCGGCGTCCGTGTCCGCGATATCACGCGGCGCGATGTTCGCGAAGCGCTCTGGGAAAAGCGAACGCTGGTCAAGACGGTGGGGCTCCGGGGCACACTGCACCTCTTCCCCGCCGCCGAGGTGCCGGTGTGGATGGCCGCCAACCGCCTTCGCTTTCCGGCCGAAGAGAAGCGCGTGGTCAAGGCCGGCATCGATGCGGACGAGCTCAACTCGGTGATCGAGGCGATCTCGGACATCGTCGGAGCCGAGCCGATCACCAGGCCCGAGCTGGAGGCGCGCCTCGAGGAGCGCGTCGGCGGTTGGGCGACGTCTACCAATCAGGGCTGGGCCGGAAACTACAAGA
>VBFO01000075.1 GCA_005881025.1 Chloroflexota bacterium
TCGCGATCGAGGCGGTCTCCTCTCGTCGGCCATGGTCGCCGAAGACCCGCGAACAGGTGACATTCTCGTCATGGTCGGCTCGCCGGACTACAACGCGCACGTCAACGGCGGCGAGATCAACCTGGCGACGACGCCACGCAACATGGGGTCGTCGATGAAGCCTTACACGTACGGCGCGGTCATCAACGCACGGGTGGCGACTGTCGACACGCCCATCTACGACGGTCCCAGCCCGCTGATCTACAAAGATGCCTACAGCACGACGAAGTTCTTCAACTACGACGGCAAGTCGCATGGCGTCCTGCCGCTGAAGAAGGCGTTCGCCAACTCGCTCAACATCTGCGCGGTCAAGGCCGAGCTCTCGATCGGCGTGCCGTCGGTGCTGGCGTGGATGCGAAACCTCGGCATGCAGCCTGTGTACACGAGCCCGAACGGCGTGAAGGACCCCAATGCAGCGCCTGACGTGTACGGACCGAGCCTGACCCTGGGTGGTTACCCGATAACGCTGCTTCAGCACGTGAGCGGGATTGCGACCTACGCCAACATGGGCGTTTACCACTCGCCCGAGGCGATCCTCCAGGTGTCTGACTCGCATGGAAAAGTGCTGTACAAGTCCAACGCAGACCAGCGCGCACGGCTCGCCATCGACCCTGGAGTGGCCTACATCATGGCCCAGATCATGGCCGACGACAACAACCGCGCCCTCATCTTCGGACCCAACAGTGCACTCCACTGGAAGAACCACATGGTGGCCGCCAAGACCGGTACCACCGACAACTTCAAAGATGCCGTCACCGTCGCGTTCAACCCTGTGCTGGCGGTGGGGCTGTGGGTCGGCGACATTCTGGGAATCAACCACCACATGGGCCCCAACTCGGACGGCGTCTTCGTCGCCTCGCCCGGAGTCCATCTCTTCGTCGACAAGGCGCTGTCTGGCCAGCCTGCGAACCTCTGGTACTCGAAGCCACCGGACGTCGTGCCAGGGCCGAACAACAGCTGGTACCTGACCGGCACCACGAGCATCAACCAGCTGCCGGGTGACAACCCACCTAGCCCGACGCCCAAGCAGGTGAATCTGACGCCACCGCCCGATCCTGGTACTGGTCCATGGCTGGCGTCTCCTCCACCGAGCCCGATACCCAGCCCCTAAAGCAAATCTTCCGGCCGTCTGCACGGTCCCCCGTAAAATCGCCGGGTGCCTGCTGAGCTTTCGGTGGTAACCGAGCCTCTACCCAAAAGCCAGGTGGGCTTGACCATCGAGGTGCCCGCCGAGCTCGTGGATGCGACCTTTGAGCGGGTCCTGAATCGACTCGTGTCCAAGGCGAAGATCGAAGGCTTCAGGCCGGGTCGCGCACCGCGGCAGCTGGTGGAAGCCCGCGTCGGACCTGCCGCACTCCGTGAGGAGGTGGTCGACGCCATCGTCCCCCAGGTAGTCCAGCAGGCGATGCGGGAGAAGTCCATCGATCCCATCGACAACCCAGATGTCGAGGTGATCGAGCTCGAACGCGGCCGTCCCGCGCGGCTGAAGGCGACCATCAGCGTGATGCCGCAGGTCACCCTGGGGGATACCTCGAAGCTGATCGCGCCGGCTGAGGCGATCGATGTCACAGACGAGATGCTCGAGCGCAGGCTCGAGGACGTGCGGGAACCGCTCGCCGAGGTCACGCCGGTGGAGCGAGAGGCGAGGATGGGTGATGTCGCCGTCATCGACGTCGAGGTGGAGGCGGATGGCGCTGTGGTCGAATCTGAGACTCGCAAGGCGATGGAGGCGGAGCTCAAGGACGGTGTGTTGCTGCCCGAGCTGCTGGCCGTCCTGCCGGGAACGTTTGTCGACGAGACTCGGGAGACCACCGTCAAGTTTCCAGACGACTACTCGGAGCCCAAGCTCGCCGGTAAGGAAGCCACCATTCGAGTGACGCTGCGCGGAGTCAAGGAGAAGGTTCTCCCGCAGCTGGATGACGCGCTCGCCAAGCAGTTGAGCGGTGGCAAGCAGGACACGGTCGATGCATACCGCGCAGCCGTCCGCGAGGAGCTCGAAGAGGCCGCGAGGTCGATGACCAGGCTTGCTCGCGAGCAGGCGCTTGTGAAGGCCCTGGTCGACTCATCGCAGGTCGAGGTGCCTGAGGCACTCGTCGAGCGTGAGCTCGTGACCCAGCTCGAGTCGATGGAGCGCAGCCTGGGCCGGCAGGGCCTGAAGCTCGACCGCTACCTCGACTACCTCGGCAAGACGGTGCCGCAGTGGGCGGCTGACGAGCGCCCCGACGCCGAAGCGCGCCTGAAGGTGGACCTCATTCTCGACGAGTTCGCACGGCGCGAAGGCATCGATCCGACAGACGAGGAGGTGGACACGTTCCTGGAGGAGCAGGCCCCTCGCGACGAGGACCTGAAAGGACGCGTCGCCGAGCTCAAGCAGAGCGCTAGCGCGAAGCGTTATTTCGCGTCACGGCTGCGGCGGCTGAAGGTGCTCGACCGGCTGAATGAGATCGGAATCGCCGCTCAACCCTCTGAGACCGAAGCTGCGAAGAGCTGATCCGAGTTGACTGAATCCTCGCAGGTGCTGTCTAGAATGGTCCTCGTGCCTGGAACGAACGAGAAAGAACGACCCGCGTCCTACCTCGTCCCGATGGTCGTCGAGAACACCGGACGCGGCGAGAGGGCGTTCGACATCTACTCGAGGCTGCTGAAGGATCGCATCGTCTTCATCGGCACACCGATCGACGACCAGGTTGCGAACCTGGTGGTGGCTCAACTCCTGTTCCTTCAGTCCGAGGACCCGGAGAAGGAGATCGCCCTGTACATCAACAGCCCTGGCGGAAATGTGACCGCGGGCCTGGCCATCTACGACACCATGCAGTACATCCGCCCGCCCGTCTCGACGATCTGCATCGGGATGGCGTACTCGATGGCGGCGGTGCTGCTTGCGGGTGGTGCTCACGGCCAGCGCTACGCGCTGCCGCACGCCAACATCCTCATCCACCAGCCGTGGGGGGGGATGCAGGGCCAGGCCACCGACATCCAGATCCACGCCAAGGAGATCCTGCGCACCCGCGAGCAGCTGAATCAGATCCTCTCCAAGCACACCGGTCAGAAGATGGAGAAGGTGACTCAGGACACGGAGCGCGACTACTTCCTGACGTCCGAGGCCGCCAAGGAATACGGCCTCATCGACGACATCATCCTGACCCCGCCGAAGGTCGGCGAGAAGGAGAAAGAGAAGGAGAAGGTCGGCGCCGCGCCATGATCTTTCGCCGAAAGAACAAGGACAGCGGGGTCCAGCGGCACAAGCCGAAATGCTCTTTCTGCGGAAAGCTCCACGGTGAGCGTGGCGTTCGACTCGTCGCCGGTTCGGGCGTCTTCATCTGCAGTGAGTGCATAAGCCTTGCTAACGAGATTCTCTGGGGCCATAATCCCCCGGCGCCGGCGTCGTCCTGATGATCACAGTCCCTAGGTCGCAGAGGTATCAATGAACGAACGAGAAGATCGACGCCGCTACACACGCTGCTCGTTCTGCGGCAAGGGCCAGGACCAGGTCCGCAAGCTGGTGGCGGGGCCAGGCGTCTTCATCTGCGACCAGTGCATCGACCTCTGTCAGGAGGTTCTGGAGGACGACAACCGGTCGGCCGGACAGAAGAAGCAGAAGACCGGCTTCATCCCGAACCCCAAGACCATCTGCGCCGCGCTGGATCAGTACGTGATCGGCCAGGACCGCGCCAAGAAGGTGCTCTCGGTCCAGGTCTACAACCACTACAAGCGCATCTCGGCATCGAAGTCGGTCGGTGATGTCGAGCTGACCAAGTCGAACGTCCTGCTCGTCGGTCCGACCGGCTGCGGCAAGACCTATCTCGCCCAGACGCTGGCCAAGATCCTTGACGTCCCATTCGCGATCGCCGACGCCACCAGCCTCACCGAGGCGGGGTACGTGGGCGAGGACGTCGAGAACATCCTGCTCAGGCTGATCCAAGCCGCGGACTTCGACATCAGCCGCGCCGAGCGCGGAATCATCTACATCGACGAGATCGACAAGATCGCGCGCAAGTCCGACAACCCCTCGATCACGCGCGACGTCAGCGGCGAGGGCGTGCAGCAGGCGCTGCTGAAGATCCTCGAGGGCACCGTCGCCAACGTTCCGCCCCAGGGTGGCCGCAAGCACCCGCACCAGGATTTCATCCAGATCAACACCACCAACATCCTTTTCATCTGCGGCGGAGCGTTCGACGGCCTCGAGAAGGTGGTCGAGCAGCGCATCGGCCGCCGCGCGATCGGCTTCGGCGCCCCGCATACCAAGATCGAGCGCAAGGCGGTGTCCGAGACCCTCAAGCACATGCAGCCGCAGGACCTGCTCAAGTACGGGTTCATCCCCGAGTTCGTGGGCCGGCTGCCGATCATCGTCACGCTGCACCACCTTGACCAGCAGGACATCGTGCGCATCCTCACCGAGCCCAAGAACGCGCTCGTGAAGCAGTACCAGAAGTTCTTCACGCTGGACAACGTCGAGCTCGTCTTCCAGCCGGGAAGCCTCGACGCCATCGCAGAGCTGGCGCTGCTGCGCGGAACCGGTGCTCGCGCGCTCAAGTCGATCATCGAGGAGGCGCTGCTCAACTCGATGTTCGAGATCCCGTCCCGTCCCGAGATCAAGCGCTGCATCATCAGCGAACGCTCGATCCGCGAGGCGCTCGAGCCCGAGTTCGAGCTGGGCGAAGAGAGCGAGGCCCAGCCGCGCGTTGTGGGAGAGACCGCCTAGCTCTCGAGTAACGATCCAGCCTGGCGGTAACATTGCTTGTCACATGCGCCGCGTAGCTCCCGTATCTGTAGCCACGCCGGCGGCCTCGCGCTAAGCGAAGCAGAACCGGCGCACCCGACCTCCCAATCCGCCCGTCCAGACACGCCCACATGAGCAAAACCATCACCGACATGAAGACCGCCTACGACCCTCAGGCCATCGAGGCCGGCTGGTACACGCGTTGGGAGAAGGCCGGTCTCTTCACGGCAGACACCAAGAGCGACAAGCCCAAGTACACGATCTGCCTGCCCCCACCCAACGTCACAGGCGAGCTGCACATGGGCCATGCACTGAACGGAACCGTGCAGGACATCTGGGCGCGCTACCGTCGCATGACGGGTTACGAGGTTCTGTTCCTGCCCGGCACCGACCACGCTGCGATCGCCACCCAGAACGTGATCGAGAAGCGGCTTGCAAAAGAGGGCGGCACCAAAGAGGAAATTGGTCGCGATGCCTTCGCGGAGCTGGTCGATGAGTGGTATCGAACTGTCGGCGCGACTATCGTCAGCCAGTACCGCGTGCTGGGCGCGTCGCTCGACTGGACCCGCCAGCGCTTCACGATGGACGAACGCTACGTGCGCGCGGTCCAGTTTGCCTTCGTCGCCTTCTACGAGCGCGGCTGGATCTATCGCGCGCCGCGCATCGTCAACTGGTGCCCGCACGACCTCTCGGCCATCTCAGACCTCGAGGTCAAGTGGCAGACCCATGACGATGTCCTGTACTTCATCAAATACCCGATCGAGGGAGGCGGTGACGTCACCATCGCCACCGTCCGGCCGGAGACGATGCTGGCCGACACCGCAGTCGCGGTGAACCCGGGCGATCCTCGCTTTCGCAAGCTGATCGGCAAGACCGCAACCCTGCCGCTGGTCGGACGCAGGCTGCCGATCGTCGGCGACGAAGCGGTCGACAAGGATTTCGGCACCGGCGCCCTCAAGGTGACGCCTGGCCACGATCCGATGGACTACGACATCGGCCAGCGGCACTCACTCGACGTGATCAACGCCATGCACCCGGACGGGCGCATGAACGTCCCCGGCCTTCGCTACGACGGACTGCCCGGCGTCGAAGCGCGCAAGCTCGTGGTCGAAGACCTCAAGCGCGATGGGATGCTCGTCAAAGAGGAGCCCTACACACACGACGTCGGTCACTGCGACCGCTGCGACGCCATCATCGAGCCGCTCATCAGCGAGCAGTGGTGGCTGCGCATGGACAAGATGCGCAACCGCGCAGTGGCCGCGAGCGAGGGGGGCAAGGTGCGGTGGCATCCGGAGCGCTATGAGCGCATCTACCTCGACTGGATGGGGGGCCTGCGTGACTGGAACATCAGCAGGCAGCTCTGGCTCGGCCACCGGGTGCCGGTCTATCACTGCGACAACGGTCACGTGATCGCAAGCGTCGATCCACCCGAGCAGTGCACGGAATGCGGCAGCGCGGAGCTGACCCAGGACACCGACGTGCTGGACACCTGGTTCTCGTCGGCGCTTTGGCCCTTCGCGACCCTCGGTTGGCCCGAAGAGACGGAGGACCTGAGGACGTTCTACCCGACCGACATGAACTGCACGGCACGCGAGATCATCTTTCTCTGGGTCAGCCGGATGATCATGACCGGCCTCGAGTTCATGGGAGAGGTGCCGTTCTCGGACGTCGCCATCCACTGCCAGGTGCAGGCCGCGGACGGCCGGCGCATGTCGAAATCGCTGGGCACCGGCATCGACCCGCGACAGATCGTCGACAAGTACGGCGCTGACGCTCTCCGGGCATGGACTGCATCGGTGGCCATGTCGAGCCAGGACGTGCGCTACGACGAGTCACGGATCGAGGGCTACCGCCGGTTTTGCAACAAGCTCTGGAACGCGGCAAAACCGATTCTCGCAAGCCTCGGCGACGGACCGGTGCCGGAGCTGCCGGGACCCGAGAATCTCGAGCTCATCGAAGACCGGTGGATGCTGTCGCGACTTGCATCAGCCCAGCGCGAGATCACCGGCGGCATCGAGGGCTTCGCGTTCCAGGACTCAATCGCAGCTGGATACGGATGCGCGTGGAACGAGTTCTGTGACTGGTGGCTGGAGGCGTCGAAGGCGCGGCTTAAAGCCAAGGACCACACCGCGCAGGCGATCGGGCTGTTCTGCTTCGAGACCTTGCTCCGGCTGCTGCATCCGTTCATGCCGTTCGTGACCGAGGAGCTGTGGTCGCGCATGCCCGGCCATCGCGACTTCGTGATGCGTGCCGGGTGGCCTGATGAGCTGCACCAGTATGTCGATGGCCAGGCCGAGGTCGACTTCGAGCGACTGATGAGCACCGTCTACGAGATCCGGTCCTACCGCAAGACGGTGGCCGGAGCGCCGATGAAAGGTGGCGCCGCCAGGCTTTCGCAGCCTGGCGACTCCGACTGGGAGCGCGCCCTTGCCCAGATCGGCGAGGTGGCGGTCGTCGACGAGCTCCCCCCGGGCAAGCAGCTCGGCTTGACCGAAGGAACTGTCGTCTTTCCGTCGGTCACCGCCGCGGATCCGGCCGTGACTCAGAAGCGCCTCGACGCCCTTCAGAAGGACCTCGACCGGATCGAGGCGAAGCTTGAGAACCAGGACTTCATCACGCGAGCGCCGGTGGAGGAGGTGGCCAAGCAGCAGGGCCGGGCGGACGGGGTGCGCGCCGAGATCGAGCGTCTGAAGGCACTCCTTTAGATTTAGGCGGCTGATGCCGCCGCTTGCCCTCGTGGTACCGATCGCGCTGCCGATCGCCGCCAGCCTGATCGCGGCGGCATCGGGACGCTTCGGATGGCACCTCGGGCGCGTGCCAGCAGCGGCTGGCTCTCTGGCCGCTTTGATCGCGCTGCTCTCGATCTGGATCCCCATCCGGTCGACACTCGACATTCCAATCGGGGCGCTGGGATTCGGTGCGAACCTCGATCTCCGCCTGGATGCGGTCGGGCTTGCCTTCGGACTTCTCATCCTCGGCCCGGCGTCGGTGCTCTTGTGGCTTCAGCCGCGGACGTGGCGCGAAAGCACCGTCGCATCGCTCGGGGTGGCTGCCGCGGTGCTGCTGATCGAGTCGCGCGGGGCGCTCCTCACCGCGCTCGCGGGCTCGACCGCCGCCACCCTGGCCTTGATCCAGCTCGAGATGGAAGACGTGGAAGCGCCCCGCCCCGCCTGGGCCGTCGTGCTGGCGCCGTGGCTCGCGATGGCGTGGGTTGGCGTCATCCTCCTGGTGCAGGGGGGCACCGCCGACTACGACTCGGTGCCGGTCGCCGCCCTCACCACGCCCGTCCTGCTGCTCGTCGCGATGGCCGCGGTCATGGCGTCAGGGCTTTACCCCTGGCGCAGCTGGGCGGCCCGCCTGTGGGCCCGGCCCTCGCTTCGTGCGACCGGGATCATGATCGCCACTGTTCAGCCACTTGGTGTTTATCTGCTGGTCCGCGCCTACGAGATGGGCGATGGTCGCTATCCGAACAGCACGCTGAACGTCGCGCTGGTCGCATGGGGAGTGCTGGTCGCGCTCGGCGCTGCGGTGAGAGCGCAGGCGGCAACCACCCGGCGCGAGTACATGTCAGAGGTACTTCCCGGCCTCGCCGGATTCGCCCTCATGTCGGTGGCGGTGGGCTCCGCGCTGGGGGTGGTCGCGGCCGTGATCCTGCTGACTGCCGCCGCCGTCACCACAACCTGCCTTCCGCTGCTCCCGCAAAAACGAGGTGCCGCCTCCTTTTTCGTGGTTGCTGCCGCGGCCGGCGTGCCACCGAGCCTGGCTTTTGGCGGGCGGCTTCTGGGCCTGGACGCCGCGTTCGAGGTCGGCGGTGCGATCGGGCTGATCGGCGTCGCCGGCGTGGCGACGTGGCTGGTCTCTGTAGCCGCCGCGGCGCGGTCGATCGGGCTGCCGCATGGCCCGGGCCACCCGCCGGCGGAGGTGGTCCCTCGCGTTGCCGCAGGCCTTGGGGCGATCTCGATCGCGGCCGGCCCTGGACTGGCGGTGGGCGCGCTGCTAGCGGGCTATGTTGCGGCGGACGTCATTGCCCTGCCCGGCGGAGAATCGCTGGGAGGCGGCCTCTCCGTCTCCACCGTTTCGACGGTTGTGGCCGCTGTGGCTCTCCTTGGCCCGCTGCTCGTGCTTGGCATCGTCGCGCTCGCCCTGTCCCGGCCGTCAGCACCCGGCGCGGCTGCCGGTGAGGGACGCGCTCCGCTGTTCGTGGTCCCCGGGACGGACCTGTTGAGGGCCGGCCTCGCATCGCTTCGCGCCGCCGCGGTGCCCGATCAGTACCGCTCGCTGTTCAATCCGCAAGCGCTCGAGCGGATCGCAGCAGGAGGCACCCCGCTGCTTTGGCTCGCAGCGCTGGTCGCGCTGGCTTTCGCAGTCACGCGTTGACCGAGGCCCTGGCCTTCGCCGCGTGGCTCGGCGCCGCGCTGGTCGTTCTCTCGGACGGGCGGCGCGGCCTCGCCCTCGGGCTGGGCCTGGTCGGGGCGGCGCTCGCTGGACTTGCGCTTGCGACCAGTCACCAGCTGGGCGGGATCGCGCTCCTCGCTGGCGGTCTCGTGGCGGCCGGCCTGAGGCTGCGAGGCGGGCCCGAGTCCTGGGGCCTGATGGAGCCTGGCTCTACACCGCGAATCATCCTGACAGTCGTCACCGGATTGTTCTCACTCTGGATAGCCGTCACGGTCGCCACAGGAGATCAGGCCTCCTTGCGGTTTGCTGTTCTTGCTGTCCTTGGCCTGGGCGGCGCCCGCGTGCTTCAGGCTCGCGAGCAGGCGGCCTCGATGACCGCGATCTCGAGCCTTGCGCTCGCTCTGGGGGCTGCCGCGGCCTTCACCGGGGGCGATCCAGGGCTGACTCCTTACGTGATTGCGGCAGCGATCGCGGCTGCAGGTTCAGCGCTCTCACCGGCCCAACGAATTGGAACCTGAGCTAGCCGTCGCGCTCCCGGCCGCCGGAGCTGCTTGCGCCGCGGTGCTACGCCCGCGACCAAACCTGGCAGTCATCATCGGGGCCCTCCTCGGGCTCGGTGGACTGGCGGCCATCGTCCTCAGCACGCCGGGCCTGGTTTCGGACGCACTGGGCGTCTCCCTGTCGCTGTCAGCGCCGGCGCGGGCGATGCTCATAGTGGCCGCTGCGTCGCTGGCGGTCGTGGTGGTCTTCGCGCCCGAGAGGGCCGAGCGATCGCGCCTGCTTGGTTTCGGTCTGGCCGGGCTGGCAGGCATGACGGCAATCGCAGTCGCGCCGACGCTCGACGTGGTGATCCTCATCCTGCTGGCGCTGGTTGTGCTGCAGGCTGCCGCCCCTGCCGCCCGGCCGTTCTCGAGACGCGTGCGCGCTCCCGCGTTCGCCGTCGCCATGCTCGCCGCCGGGCTGGTGCTCACGCGGCTCGCTGGGCCCAGCTTGCTGGAGCGTTTCGGTGCCGTCGGATTGGTGGCCGGCCTGGTGGCGGCGGTCGGGGCGCTGCCATACATGCACGAGTTCGACGCTGAGGAGAGCACCGCGGCCTCGCCCATCCCGTGGGCAGCGTTCATCGGCCCGGTGCTGGCCGTGACGATCGTGATGCGAGCGCGCGAGCTGTTTCCATCGGCCGCGGGAGCGTTCGGAGCAATGCTGATCGGTCTCGGCCTGCTGAACATGATCTGGGGCTGCCTGGCGGCCTGGCGCACGGAGGCTGACGTCTCTGCCTGGCGTTACTCGTTCAGCGGCGACTGGGGCCTCGCGTTGTGCGGATTTGGGCTCGCGCTGCCCGAGGCGCAGGGCGCTGCGGTGCTCATCCTGTCCTCGGTGTTGCTGGCCCGCCTTCCCCTTTACCTGTGGTCACGTCAGGCGCTACGGGACAAGGTGCAGACAGACCGCCCCCTGAACCTGCTGGTCGCCGCGGTCCTGGCCGGCTCTGCTCCCTTCCTTGGCTTTGGCGCCCGGATCCTGCTGCTGCACAGCGCCACCGCGCTCTACTGGCCGCTGGCGCTGGTGATCGCCACGTCGCTGCTGCTGTGGGTCCCCTCCTCGCTGCGTCTGGGCCGGAGCCTGGGTAGGCCAAAGGGCCCTCAGCTGGTCGGCATCGTGCTGGTGCTGGCGGTGAATGTTGCGCTCGGCATCTTTCCACAGCCGCTGCTTCTGCTGCCGGGCCAGTGACACAGCTCCTGCAGGCGATAGCTGTGCACGCGATCGCGCTGGTCGCATACCCGGGCTTCCTGGCTGTGATCGCGTTCGGGATTCCCATCGAGATCGCCTGGACCGCGGTGATCCGTCGCGGGACTGTGCTGCCAAATGTGCGGCTGCAAAGACCCCCGTCGGTGCAGGTCGTGGTGGCTGTGCTTGCGATCCTTGCCGCCGTTCAGGTATCGGCGCCTTTCAACGCGATGCCGTTGCCGGAAAGGAACCTGATCATTGCCGCGGCCGCCATCGGCTTCACCGCGTGGTCAGAGCTCGCCCTCGAGCCTGCGCTCGTCGCCCAGCCGGGCCTTCTGGTCGTGATCCAATCCTGCTGGCTGCTCGCGGTGCTGGGGCCGGCGGTGGAACCTCAGAGCCTGCGACCCCAGGTCCTCGGCAACGTGCTCGTGCCGGCGCTGCTGCCAGTGAAGATCGCTTGCGGCTTCCTCTATCTCCTTTGCCTGCCCGCGCTGCTTCGCCTGTGGCCGGTGGCAGCGCCCGCAGACCGCCGCGCCCGCCCGCGCTTCAACGCGACGCGCGCTCTCGTGTGGTTTCCGTACTGCGCGCTTTTCACGACCCTGTTCTTCCCGCCGGCACCTGATGACGCGATCGGTGTGCTTCGATTCTTCGGCATCACGA
>VBFO01000076.1 GCA_005881025.1 Chloroflexota bacterium
CCGGATCAGCTCCTCAAAGTTTTGCTTGACTTTGCTGATGTCGGCACCACCCGCCGCCTTGGTCTTGGTGGACTCCATCAAGTCCTTTTCAGTGATGTTTCGAGGATCACCGTGGTCCGCGAAAGGCTGCTTGCAGCCGCACGTGTAGCACATACGTCACCTCCTCCTGGTTAAACGCACAGGTGCTTGCCGCAGGCTTGCAAGGGTTTATCGCTTCGATGTCAAAAGGATCGGCGCAGGTTTACGATCGCGACGGCCATGCTCGTCCTGGAGCTCGAGCTGACAGCAAAGCAAGCGCTCGACGCATGTCGCCGGCGAGGGCTCCTCATCCAGAGCGAGCGCCAGCTCGCCGGGCGAACGGGCAGCCGGCACTGGCACCTCCGGATAGCCGGTCGCCGAGGCACGCTGGAGCTGAGCGAGGCGCAGGGAAGGGTCTGGGCGAAGGTCCACCCACTGCGCGACGGCGGCTGGGCCAGCGACTTCGCGCGCGACCTCAGCGCCATCCGCTGACCTACGGAATCAAGAGATCGGCAGCAGCACGTCGATCACGTTGCGGCTCCGGTAAAACTCAATAGTCGGCCGCGACTCATCGGACACCGAACGCTTGAGGAGCTCGCCCACGGCTGCCGGAATTTGGTCGTAGACGGCCGGCGGCTCGCCCTGGAGGCGCGCGCGCAAATAGGCTCCGCCTGGGAGTGTTCCGGCCTCGCAGCCGAGCGAGCGCGGATCGTCAGCCTCTTTGAGCTCCGTGCAAACCCGATATTCCCGTGAGCTGTTGTCGAAGGATCCGAAGAACCTCCGGCCCTTCAGCCCGACCGCGGCTTCGAACCGAGCCCACGCTTGCTGGATCGCCTCAGATGAATCTGCACTCGCGCGCATGAACATCACCGGCGTGTCTTTGAGATGCACCCGCACCGGGTCCGAGATCTGAAACTCCGCCTTCACTTCAGCGACGGCGGAGCCGGTACCAGGCCGCATCCATCCCCGCCATCGGATGGCCTTCGTCCTCCTGGACCATCTCCCAGCCTGACCCGAACCGCTGCGCGACTTCATCCCGCGCTACTCCGCGCGGGCCGACACGCGACGGCTTCTCCCGCCGGACGAAGCAGAACAGCCGCATCGTCGCGCCCGGCGCCGCGACCTCGGTGGCACCCTTGACGTAGGCGTCGCGGCCCGAGTCAGGAATGCTGTGAAAACATCCGAGATCCAGCAGCAGGCTGAAGCCGGTTCCGATCCCTAGCTCGGTCAGGCGAGTGACATCACCCACGATCAGTCGCGGTGAGACACCGGCGGCGGCGGCCTTTCGCTGCGCTGCCTTGATGGCGCGCGGCACGAAGTCGACGCCGGTTGCCTCCCAACCGTGCTGGGCGAGGTAGATGGTGTTGGTGCCGGTCCCGCAGCCGAGGTCGAGCGACTTCGCAGGCGGAAGGCGGTCGGTGCCGTCGACCAGGGCCGTGAGCTCGGGCGGCGGAACTCCTGAGTCCCATGGCTTGAAGCCGATCAGGTAGGCGGCTCGAAAGAAGAAGCTCAACTCCCAGCACGTTACCTGTCTTCTTCCGGGCTTGACATTTCGACACGGGGCATACATACTCGGCATACATACTGAGTATGGTTAGTCGCGAAATTGTCGCTTAAGTACGGCGTGCTCGGGCTCCTGAAGGGGGAACCGCTGCACGGATATGAGGTGAAGAACCGCTTTGAGGCGATGCTGGGTGGGACCTGGGAAGTCAATATCGGCCAGATCTATACGACCCTCCAGCGCCTGGAGCGGGACGGACTCGTCAAGCCCGTGGGCCAGCGCGGCGATCGCCGAAAGCTGCAGTACGAGCTCTCGGACGCAGGCCAGAAAGCCCTCGATCAGTGGCTCGCCCAGCCCGACTCCGGGCCGCAGCAGCTGCACGAGGACATCTACGTGAAACTCCTGCTCGCGACCCGCATCGCGAACGGCGACCTGCAGCCGATGCTCGCTCGCCAGAAGCGCACCTACCTTCAGCGCCTGCGGGATCTAAACCGGCTGGAAGAACGGGCCCGCCATGACGGCCGCATAGACCTGGCGCGGCTGGTCCGCGGCGCATTGCTGCACACGGAGGCAGACCTCAAATGGATGGACGAACTCTCTTCAGAACGTTTCGGAGCGGAGGAGGCGGAGTGATCGACCTGGTCAGGCTCACCGACGTTAACAAGGTCTATCAGGGCGGTATCACCGGCGCCCTCAACGGTGTGTCGATTTCGGTTGAGAAGGGCGAGTTCGCCGCGATCATGGGACCATCGGGTAGCGGCAAGTCCACCATGCTCAACCTCATCGCGGGGCTCGACCGTCCGACGTCCGGCACCATCACGGTGGGCGGGACCGACCTCGCGAAGCTGAGCGAGGGGGGACTGGCCAGATTTCGGCGCGACACCATTGGATTCGTCTTCCAGTTCTTCTACCTGCTCTCGAACCTGACCGCGCTCGAGAACGTCCTCATTCCCGCGCAGCTCAAAGGCGGCGACGCCAAAGCGCACGCGCGTGACCTGCTGGACAAGCTCGGCATCAAGGAAGTCGCTGACAAGTATCCGGCGCGGCTAAGCGGCGGCCAGCAGCAGCGTGTTGCGATCGCCCGCGCACTCATCAACAACCCAATGCTTCTGCTCGCCGACGAACCAACCGGTGCGCTCGACACACACAGCGGGGACCAGGTGATGGAGCTGCTCGGCGGGCTTCACCGCGACGGGCAGACGATCCTGCTGGTTACCCACGACGCCAAGCTCGCCACCCGCAACGCGGCGCGAGTCCTGAGCGTCGTGGACGGAAGAATCGTTGACGACGCGCGCCTGGAAAGCCCAGAGCGGGCGGCCTCCGAGGTGATACGCGTCCGCAGTGAGGAGACATCGCGATGACCGCTGTCATCGTCAAAGCACTGGCGGACCTTCGCCGTCGTCGGCTGCAGGCGGGGGTCATCTTCGTGACCGTGCTCCTCTCGATCGCCGCGGGAACGATGGCGGTGACCCTGATGTCCCAAACCCGCGACCCATACCAGGCGGCGTTCCAGGCTCAGAAGGGCGCGCACCTGCAGGTCGCGTACAAGGCCGGCACCGACCCGCGGCTGCTTTCAACGACGCCGGCAGCGATCGGAGCCACGGCGTTCGGTGGTCCCTACCCCGTATCCACCATCCAGTTCAAGTTCAAGGAACAGAAGTTTTTCGTCGACGCGGTGGGCCGAGACAACCCGCTGGGGGATGTCGAGGTTCTCAACATCACGTCCGGGCGATGGGCACAAGCCAACGACGAGATCGTTCTGACTCGGTCGTTCGCCGACCTCCACGGCATCTCGATTGGCGACCGCGTGAAGGTCACGAGCGTCGCACAAACGCCATTGTTGAGCGTGGTCGGCGAGGTGGTCGACATCGATGAGGGCAGCGCTGACCTCAGCAGTCAGCGGGCCTGGGTGCAAGCCGCTGCGATACCTTCGTTGACCTCTCCGGATTCGTCTTACTACCTGATGGACTACCGGTTCGCCGCCGATCCGACCCGGGCACAGCTTCAGGGCTACACCGACCGCCTGCGAGCGGCCCTGCCGGCGGGAAGCATCACGGGCTCCCTCAACTACATCCTCATCCGCAACATCTTCAACATCACCAACCAGATCCTCACCGGAGTCTTGAGCGCGTTCAGCATCTTCGCCCTGGCGGCAACCCTCGCGATCGTGGCCACGCTCGTGACCGGAATCGTGATCTCCGCCTACCGCGAGATCGGAATCATGAAGGCGATCGGCTTCATGCCGGCCGAGGTCGTTGGCGTATTCGCGCTGCAGATCGTCATTCCCGCCCTTGCCGCGTGCATGCTTGGCATCCCGCTCGGCACGATCGTCAGCCAGCCTCTGCTGGCGAATAGCTCGCACGCGTTGGGCCTGTCATACACCCCGAGCTTCTCGATCGGGATGGATCTGATGATCCTCGCCGCCGGCCTGTTGGTGGTCGCCATCGCTGCCACGTTGCCCGCCCTACGCGCCGGGCTCCTGAAGCCCATTGCAGCCATCGCCAAGGCGTCGGCGCCGCGCGGCGCCGGTGGCCGCCTGCTGCGAACGTCGGCCGCGCGAGCACATCTGCCCAGACCGGTTGTACTCGGCATCGGGGACGCCCTTGCGCGTCCGCTGCGGGCAGTTCTCACTTTGGTGACGGTCTTGCTCGGCGTGGCGACAGTGGTCGTGGCGGTGGGGCTTCCGAGGAGCTTTCTCCTCATCAACAACAGCGCGACCGGGGCCGGGAACTACCAGGTCGTCGTCACGCGAACCAGCGCCTATCCCGACTCAGAGGTCATGAGAGTGCTGAAAGCGCAGCCTGAGACCGCGCGGGTGGTCGCGATCGGCGGACAGAACATCACCGTCCCGGGAGTACTCGATCCGGTCAACACGCGACTGTATCGGGGGGATTCGTCACGGCTTGGGTTCCTTGTCATCGCCGGGCGTTGGTTTTCGGCACCGGGCGAGGTGCTTGCGCCGGCCGCGTTGCTTCGCGACGCCCACCTCAAGATCGGAGACAGCTTCACGGGAAGCACCGACGGTCAGGTGCTCCAGCTCCGGGTGGTAGGCGAGACCTACGACATCAACAACTTCGGTCACTCACTTTTCATGGACCTGGCCACGATGGCGTCGACCAAGCCCGCCATCGAACCCTACATGTACGACGTGACCCTGGCATCTGGCGCTGACGTGGCGGCTTACGTTCACCGCGTCGCCGCGGTGCAGCCTGACCTGATCGACGTGCACGCAAGCGACACCTCGATCATCACGCCGGTCCAGATCATCGACCTGGTCTTGCTGGTCATTGCGGGGGTGCTGGCGTTGATCGGAATCGGTGGTGTTTTCAACACTCTGCTGCTCAACACGCGCGAGCGCATCCGTGACACCGCCACCCTGAAAGCCTTAGGCATGAGCCCGCGACAGGTCATGGCGATGGTGACGGCGTCCGCCGCGTTTCTGGCTCTGATCGGCGGGGTCGTGGCCATGCCGGTGGGCCTTTACCTCCATCACGTGCTGAACGATGTCATCAGCAACTCGGCAGGCAACGACACGCCCCCTGCTGCGTACGCGGTGTTCAACGCTTACGAGCTGGTGCTGATCCCGCTGCTTGCGGTGGCAGTGGCGAGCGTCGCCGCACTCGTCCCGGGCCGCTGGGCGGCGCGCACCAATGTGGTCGAAGTCCTGCACGCGGAGTGATTCGCGCGCAGGGCCAGGAAAGCCAGATCTAAGCGGTGCTGCTGCGCCGGCGCAGGTGGATGAAGATAAGCACGCTGCTGACCAGCAGCGCGGGCACGTAGGCGGTCACGATCACCCAGTTGAATCCGAGCCCGTGGGTGAACACGCTGAACCGCATCGATTGGATGATCGCGTTCACGGTGTCCAGCAGCCCGACGATGAGGAAGAGCCACACCAATCCGATGGCGTAGCGCCAGCGAAGGCGCAGGGCGATCAGCGCCACCAGCGCCAGCACCGCTGTCGTCATGTCGCCGAAGCCGATCATGGTTCGAAATTCGCTTGGCACTGCGGCATCGACCGAGCCAGGAGCCAGGATCGTGCCTCCGACCATGCGGAAGGCATGCACCCACACGAGCGGGACGAGCGCCAGCTCGCGCGGCAGCCTTGCCAGGCGCGGTTCCACGTACCACCAGGCTGCGACCGCGTAGGCGGCCAGGAAGAACGTGAACTGGATGCTGAAAAGCACGATCGGTTCCATGGACGTGAATGATGGACCAGTTCGAAATTGGTTTCGGGCCGCAGGCTCAGCCGAATTTACAATCCGAACGCAGTGGCTCGTCGCCGAAACGTGGCCGTCCTCACCCGCGAGTACCCGCCCGAGGTCTATGGCGGGGCGGGCACCCACGTCGAGTACCTCGTGCGCGAGCTGCGCAAGCTGCTCACCGTTAGCGTCCACTGCTGGGGATCGCCGCGCGAAGAGCCTGGAGTCAAGAGCTACCGCGCGTGGGATCAGCTGAGCGAGCCCAAGCCCGAAGCCGCGGCCCTTCAGACGATGTCCATCAACCTGGCCGTGGCCGCCGCGCTCAAAGGCAGTGATCTTGCGCACAGCCACACCTGGTACGCCAACTTCGGCGGGCATCTCGCCAAGCTCATGTGGTCGATCCCGCACGTGATGACCATCCACAGCCTCGAGCCGCTGCGGCCATGGAAGGCAGAGCAGCTGGGCGGCGGCTACGCACTCTCGCTCTTTTGCGAGCGCACCGCGGTCGAGGCGGCGGACGCCGTGATCGCCGTCTCGCGCGGCGTTCGCAATGACGTGCTCGAGTGCTACCCGTCCGTCGATCCCGCCCGCGTTCACGTCATCCACAACGGGATCGACCCCGAGATCTACAAACGCCGGCCTGCCGAGGAAACGATGGCCCGCTACGGCATCGACGCGAACCGCCCCTACGCCTTCTTCAACGGACGCATCACCCGGCAGAAGGGTCTTCCGCATCTCCTGGCTGCGGCGCTGAAGCTCGACGCCAAGGACCAGCTCGTGATCTGTGCCAGCAGCCCTGACACGCCGGAGATCGGAGCCGAGGTGAACGCGCTCGTAGCTCGGGTACGCGCCGAGGGCCGCGACCTGGTCTGGATCGACCACTTCATCCCGCGCGAGGACCTCATCCATCTGCACTCGGGGGCGACGGTCTTCGTGTGCCCATCGGTCTATGAGCCCTTCGGGCTCGTGATCCTCGAGGCGATGGCATGCGAGACGGCGGTCGTGGCATCGAAGGTGGGTGGTATTCCGGAGATCGTGGTCGAAGGCGAGACCGGCTTCCTGGTCGAATACGACCCGAGCGACAGCGAGGCTTTCGCCACCAATCTCGCCACCAAGATCAAGCTGGTGCTGGACGATGCAGCGCTGGCCAGGAAGATGGGCGATGCGGGTCGCGAGCGTGTGGTGCAGAGCTTCGGCTGGCCGGCGATCGCGGCCACGACCGCCGACCTCTACGAAACTCTCCTGAATCGATGAGCCACAAGTCAGTCGCCGTCCGAACTCGCGGTCTGGTCCTCACCGAGCACGAGTTTCCGATTCCGCTTGACCATTCGCGCCCGAATGGCGAGCGCATAAGCGTCTTCGCCCGAGAGGTCTCAGATCCCGACGGCCTGGACCGACCCTTTCTCGTCTTCTTCCAGGGCGGTCCCGGCCACGAGGCCTCGCGGCCGACCCGAAATCCAAGCGGGCCGGGCTGGCTCGATCGGGCGCTGAAGGACTTCCGGGTGCTCATGCTCGACCAGCGCGGCACGGGCCGCTCGTCGCCGGTCGGGATGTTGCCGGGACTCGCGCCGAAGCAGCAGGCCGAATACCTCACGCACTTCCGCGCCGATGCGATAGTCCGCGACGCCGAGTGGATCCGCAGCGAGCTGGGCGTAGAGAAGTGGAGCGTCCTCGGCCAGAGCTTCGGGGGCTTCTGCGTGACCGCCTATCTGTCGTTGGCGCCCGGATCCCTGCGCGAGGCCTTCATCACCGGTGGGCTGCCGCCCATCGGGCGTCCGCCAGATGAGGTCTACATCGCCACCTACCTACGCGTGCTGGACCGCAACCGCCAGTACTACGACCGGTATCCGGGCGATCGCGACAGGGTGCGAGGACTCCACAAGCGGCTTGAGAAGGAGGACTTGCGCCTGCCTTCAGGCGACCGCCTCACCGGCCGCCGCTTCCGCCAGCTGGGCCAGATGCTGGGCATGAGCGACGGCGCGGAGCACCTGCACTACATCCTGGAGCTCCCGGCCGATTCGCCCGCGTTTCGGCACGACGTCGAGGCCGGCACCGGCTTCGCGCGCAATCCGCTGTACGCGATAGTGCACGAATCCTCCTACGCCGATGGCTGGCCGACAAGATGGTCCGCGGAGAGGTTGCTGCCTTCTGAATTCGCAACCTCGCCGGAGCTCTTCACCGGCGAGCATGTGTTTTCCTGGATGTTCGAGGACTACGGGGCTCTGGCGCCGCTCAAAGAGGCGGCGGAGATCCTGGCCGAGCACAAATGGCCGAAGCTGTACGACGCCACCACGCTTGCCGCCAATGAGGTGCCCGCCGCCGCGGCGATCTATGTCAATGACATGTATGTCGAGCGCGAGCTCTCAGAGGAGACCGCGCGGGCGATTCGAGGACTGCGCACGTGGATCACCGACGAGTACGAGCACAACGCGCTCCGTGCCGACGGCGAGAGGGTCCTCGGCCGCCTGATCGACCTCGTTCGCGGGCGGGCCTAGACGGTCGGCTCACCGAGGCCGCCCGCCTCGACCGGGACCGCCTCGTCATCCCCAGGCCACGGTGGCGTCGTGAAACACAGGAAGCGGAGGAGTTCTGATCCGGTGCAATGGAACTGAAATGCGCAGCCCGTTGGGATGACAACGCTGTCGCCGGCCGTTACCTGCACCGTTTCGCCTGCGGGTTCATCCCGCCGGCGTCGCCACACTTCGCCCTCGCCGCCCAGGAAATACCAGATCTCCTCAACTGTCCGGTGCCTCACCGGCCGGCTCACTCCGCCCGGCCTCAGGACCACCTCGACCAGGCTGGCATGCTTGGCGTCGCCGACCCGGAAATAGATCTCCGAGCCATCCGGCGCGATGGCGTCGGGCCCGCCGGCCAATCAGGCGGTGCGGCTGCGGCGGCGGCCCGACTTTGGCGTCTGCTTCTGCTGCTCTTTGGTCTTGGCTGCCTTTGCCGCTTTGACACTTGCCTCGAGCGCCGCCATCAGATCCATCACCCGCGTGGGCGCCGGCGTCTCGATGCTCTCGAGCTCGAGCGGCGTCTTCGCCTCGATGGCTCGCAGCACGCGCTCACGGTGCTCGTCCTTGTAGTACTCCGGATCGAAAGGCCCTGAGAGCGTGTCGATGAGGAGCCGGGCCATCTTCATCTCCTTCTCGCTAGGCGGGGCACCGGCATCCGGCATCCAGAGGTCGGCGGGCAGCACCTCGTCGGCGTGCACCATCGTGGTCAGCAGCATCGCCTCGCCGTAAGGCCGGATCGCGCTCAGGTAGCGGCGCTGGCGCAGCGTGATCCAGCCGATCGCCATCCGTTCTGCGTCCGCCATCGCCCGCGCGAGCAGCCTGAAGGGCGCAGCCGAGATACGGTCGGGCGCGACGTGGTAGCGCGACTCGAAGTAGATCGGGTCAATGGCCGCGATGTCCACGAACTGCTCGACGTCGATGACGCGGCTTTTCGCGGGTGCCAGCTCGGCCACCTCTTCACGGGTCAGGCTCACGTACTGCCCGGGCGTGATCTCGAATCCCTTGCGGACCTCCTCGAAAGGAACCTCCTGCCTCGCCACGGCCTCGCTCTCGATAAACCGCTCGGTGCGGGGAGGAGGGGAGGGGGTCTCGAACGCAGGCTGAACGGGTCGTTCCCACCTGGGCGCCTGGAAGTCAACATCGGGCTCCGACACGCGTACGTGGCGGACCCGCCGGCCGGCGCGGTCCAGCTCGTGGAAGCGCACGACCTTCTTGCGGACGGCCGGATACAGGCGGACCGGCACCACCACCAGCCCGAATGAAAGCGAGCCAGTCCAGATCGAGGTTGGCATTTCGCAGCTAAATCGTAAGAGTCAGGGCAACGAGGTTTTACGATTTGGCCCACACGCGAATGGGGTTGGTAAGGCGCGGACTGCTCGGTGTCGTCGGCGTCGCCATGCTGCTCGGCGTGGGTGCGGCTCCAGTGGCCGCGATCCCGCCCAGCTTCTGGTTCACCATCTACGTCAATGACTGCAAGACGGGTGCCCCGATCAGGGCCGGCGTGGCCGTCTTCCAGATCCAGCATCTGGCCGCCGCCGCAGTGGCGCCGCTCGCCAACGGCGTGATCGGTCCTGTCGGGCTCGGCGACTACAACTTCATCACGGAGATCAGCGCTCCGGGCTACCGCACTGCCCACCGCGTGCTCCACGGCCTGGGAATTACAAGTCCCACTTCCGAGGCCGTTACTCTCTGCCTGCATCCGGACCGGGATAGCCCCGAGATGCTGGTCGACACCACCTACCCGATCGCGGTCACCTGCACCTCTATCGGCGAGACCTGCGACCCGACCTTTACCACCTCCATCACCTCCGAGGGCATCGCCCAGTTCCAGTTCACAGCCTCGCCAAGCCACTGCTCGGACATCCAGGTCGCGATCGGGGTCGACGGCTCTATCTTCACCTCGGATCCACTCGCACCCGGGCAGAGCACGTTCGTCTCCTTCACGCCGGTCGCCGCCGGCCCGCACGTGGTCACGGTCCAGGCCACCGGAATCCCGGGCGGCTGCAACACAGGCACGTTGAGCAGCTGGAGCGGAACCCTCGTGGCGACCACGTCAGCCCCAGTTTCGTAGACCGCCAGAACACGCCCGACCGTCATACGATTGCTTCAAACGCATGTTCGCCGTGCGGTTGGCTCCGAGTGTTCGTGTTTTACTCGAAGGGCGAAGCCATGGCGCCTGCGAGGGCTGCGGGCTCGAGTGGCGCTGGGCGCTCTACGTCTTCAAGCGGGATCCTGAAAAGCAGGCGACCGCTGACAACCTGATCGTCCTGTGCGGCTCGTGCTCGGCCGAACGCAAGGACGGTTGCGCACCCTACATCGGCAGCCGCTCCATCCGCGACCGTATGCGCACCGCCAACAATCGGAGAGCAGGCGTCGAGCTCCTGACCGACGGTCGCCGGCGCGCGCTCATCAAAGTCCGTGGCAGCGCGTGCGAGATATGCGGAGCGACATCGACTGAGCGCGTGCTGCAGGTGCACCATCGCGTACCGGTGCTGCAGGGCGGGAGCGACGCCGAATCCAATCTCCAGGTCTTGTGTTTCCCGTGCCACCACGTGCTGCAGCCATGCATTACCGGATGCGGCGCGTGGGCCGGGAAAAGACGAGGTATCTGCCAGAACTGTCAGACGCGTCACGACCTCGAGCAGCTCATGCCAGAGGCGACGTGGGCAGAGATCAAGGCGAGGTTTCCAAGTTTCGTCGCACAGTGGAAACCGGGCTACGAACCGCTGGCGCTGCGACCCGCCTAGCTCGCTGGAGTGCCCGAGCCGGCGTATTCCGGATACCGCGCGCGGTAGCCGCGGGCTCTGCCGATGGCAGCGAGAGCGGGAAACGTCAGATCCTGCACCAACAAGGGCGGGCTTGTGATCCGGATGAAATCGGATACTGCGGTGAGGAGCACCGCGGCTTGCAGCAAATGCATGTCGCCCGAGGGCAGCAGCTTGGCGTCACGGCTGAGCCCGAAGTAGGTCTCGAAAAAAAGCTCCGCCGACTCGAGGGCCGGACGGTGCTCGTAATAGATCCGCATCACGCCCGGTCCTGCGTTCCATTGAGCGTGCGAGACGCGAATTGGGCAGACGATCGTCTCCCCCGGATGGCCGACGCCTGTCCGGTCGCCGATTCGGTACCCGTATTCGCCTTCGAGCACCACGAAGCTCTCTTCCTGACTCGGGTGCAGGTGGGACCTCACGACGTAGGAGCCGGGCTGGGCGGTCAGCTCGGCCTGAAATAGCTTCCCGTTCGAAGACTCTGCCGTGGAGCGAATCACCAGGCGCTCGCCGGTCTGAGGGCTGTCCATCATGGTTCCGACCTTGATCACGGGTCGCTACCTGCGGAACATCGATCGGACAGCCGCCTTGCCGACGACGACCGGGTGGTTCAGCGCCGTGGCGACTTTGCCCGCGAGCGTATTTGGATCCCGCGCCACGCCAAGTTGTCTCAGCGGCGTGCCGATGTCGAAGTAGGTCCTCTCGCAAATCATCCGGTCGCCATCGAACTGGAACACGATGATCAAGCGGAAGTCGACCTTGCGGCCGGTCGGCGGCAGGCCCCGCCAAGTTCCGAGTTGTGTTCCTGTGAACCGACCCTCCACGATCACAGCCTCAGGTGCGTGGTGGACCGACTCCGGGTGAAACTGGAAGTCAGGGAACCCTCTCTTGTTCTCCTGCAGGAGAGCATTCACACCGGAATGGCCGTCCCAGACCTCACCGGTGGCGACGATTTCGTAGCGCGGATGTGCGAAAGCAGCTATGCAGCGATCGAAGTCGTGCGCGTTCTCGGCCTCCATGTGCTCGCGGACCGTGGCTTCGCGCCGCTTGCGGACCTCGGCGCCGTCGAGCACCGGGTAAGTATGCCGAGGAAGCGGCGACCGTCACGCCGAGCCGGCAGATAACCGAACGCGGGAATCCACGTTAGCTCTGACAAGTCATGCGGAAGCTCCTATGTCTGCTCGCTGTGGCGGCCGTTTCCGGCTGTACCAGCGGGTCGACCCAGGCTCAAGCGACTCCATCGGCGGGCCTGGCCTGCGAGATCCCGTTTCTGGCCACGAACGGCAGCGCGACCGCCGACTACGTCGCGGTTGGATTCCTGAAGCTGCCCGGTGGAACCTTCCGGACCGACCCGAATGCTGTCTCCAACCTGCCGCCTGCCGGCGTCGCGGCGACATACAACGGCGACAGCGGCCGCCCATGGTGGGATGCCCAGGCGAGTCGATGGGTGCCCGCAAGTCCTTCATCGACAAGTCCCGATGGTCAGACCTACTACTACATGGGCAAGGGCGGGCTCCACCAGGTGACAGTCATCACTGGAATCGACGGCGTGGTGTTTCGGCAGCCGCCGGGAGTGCAGGGCGGCGATCTTCTCGGAGTCCAGGCGGACGGCGTGTACATCGTCTTCCCGGCAGCGGTCAAAGATGGGACCGGTGGGATCCTGACCAACCCAGCGGCCCAGGTCGGGGTCTGGAGATACGACCCCGGCGCAGGCACGACCAGGAGAGTCCTGTCCACCGACAACGTCGGAGACATGGGTGGTGGGGCCCTGTGGATCGCCGGCGACAGCCTGGTGCGCGTCGATCTGGTGACTGGAAAGCGTTCGGACTGGTTCAGCGCTCCAGGAATGTCGACCCAGTTCCTGGGTGTGGACAAGGCGGGCCTGCCGCTGGTCTGGACGTTCGACAACAGGGGGCGCCTCGAGATCTGGCACCTCTCAGCTCCGAATCGGGCCGACAGCCTCTACACCGTCGAATACACCGGCAACCCGCCTATCTACGGGCCGGAAGCCGTGCAAGGCTTGCTGATCGCGGACGAGCACGGCGTCTGGTTTGGAGCCAACGACGGACTCTACCTGTACGACCGGACAGGATTTCACAAGGTCTCGACAGTGGCCGGCCTCCCGGCAGGTCCCTGCCAATAGCCCCTGCTGGCCGAGGCGGTCTGGCGGCACGCTGCTTTATGGGGCTTGCTCGTGGACCACTTGCCACGTATGACCTCCGTCATGAGTGACCAGCAGCTGCGGATAGTTGCCGGTGGGTTGCTCAGCCTGCACGACAAATCCGTTCCGTGAATCGACGAACCACAGCGAGAAGGCATTGATCGGGGAGGTGTAGCCGATGGGCGTATCTCGTTGAACCAGCTTCCAGCTCGCTCCGCCATCGGCGCTGTGGTAGAGCCAGTCGGTCGGGCCAGGAGCTCCGCGTCTCCACCCGGGCGGGGCGAGAAGGACCCAAAGGTCGTTCGCGCCGGCGTAGTCGATCGCGTACACATACGCATCTGACGCCGTGTGCAGCAATTGCCATGAGCGACCGCCGTCCGACGTCCCCAAAAGGACGTATGAGACCGTCTCAGTGCCTCCATACAGGACGTCCTGCAGCGCCCGGAGGACGCCCCTCTGCTGACCAAGAAAGGCCGGCAGCTCGTAAGGCACCGAGCAGGAACAGGGAAGCTGTTGGTTGGTCCAGGTGGTGCCGCCGTCGTCGGTCCTCATCAAGTCACAGGACGCACTGCTGTCCGAGCCCATCCAGCCGGTCCTAGTCGAGGTGAATATGAAGGGGCAGTCGGGAGGCGAATCTCCTGCCAGCAGATGCCAGGAATATCCGCCATCGACGGTTGCGTACATGGTGGTAGTGGCGCCGAGCGGGTGGACTATCAACCACCCGTGCTGGCCGTCCAGGAAAGACATCCGGATCGTGAAGCCGTACTTCGGTGGGCACGGCGCCGGGCTTGCGGATGGGGAAGGTGTCGGCCCGGAAACCGTACCGATCTCATGCCGAAAGGTGATCACCTGCCTACACGGGGCAGGAGACTTGAAAGGATCTCCACCTGAGTTCACGGCAATGGGAAGAGCGAGGTCCCAGGTCTTTCCGCCGTTCGAGGTCGTGTACAAGACGACGTGGTCATAGCAAGAGGTGGTCGATCCAAAGTTGACGCCGCGGGCAAGCCACGCGTGATTGGCGTCGAGGTAGAAATCCGCGAAGCCAGGCGGCAGCTGTGACCTGGGCAGACTAGTCGGTTCGTCCTGACGTAAGGCGGACGGCGATGTGTCGCGCCAATGCACCCCGCCGTCGCTACTGAGCAGCCGCCGACGCGGGTTGATAACCGGCGCAGTCGAATGTCGATGGAAGGTGCGCATGTGGAGCGTGCACTGGAGGGTGAACGGGAATTGTGGAATGCACATGCCCGTAGGTGAAGATCCAGAGGCCGGCGGCAGCCACCCCGATGAGCAGTACA
The DNA here is from genome assembly GCA_005881025.1 of Chloroflexota bacterium. GTDB lineage: Bacteria > Chloroflexota > Dormibacteria > Dormibacterales > Dormibacteraceae > CF-54. The sequence continues at coordinate 14,456 of VBFO01000076.1, forward strand.
AGCACCACCGCGATCAATCGCTGAGTCAGCGGCCTCTCGATGAAGCGCAGCCAGGAGCGCCTTCGCGTCCCGTCATACTTGGTCGTGCGGCGGCGGTGCAGTTCCTTTAGCACCGACCCGGCCAGCCACGGCTTGGGCGGGGCGACATCGTCGAGTGCCATGTGGAACGCGGCGCGCAGGCTAACTTCGTCCACGGTGAGCCTCCATTCGTCGCTTCAACTCGTTGGTCGCGCGCAGCAGCCTCGTTTCAGCCCCTCGAGGACTGATGCCGATGGTCGCCGCGATCTCGTCCACCGGCAGGTCGAGATAGAAGTGGAGTACGAGTACCAGACGCTTGTCCTGGTTCATCGCCCGCAGAGCCTGGCGCAGCTCGACTCGCGCCACGACCGCTTCGTCCTCAGGATCGGAGACCGGCTCGGCCTGGTCGAGGCCGGCGATGGTCTGCCAGCGGGACCTCAGCGATGACCGGCACTGGTTGGCGACGATGGCTAAGAACCACGGCCGCATCTCCGACCCCTCGCGCAGCTGACCCAGCTTTCGCCAGGCCTTGAACGCGGCGTCCTGCACCGCGTCCTCCGCGGCCTGGTGGTCCTGCAGCAATCCGGCGGCAAGGCGGTATGCCTGGTTCAACAGCGGCTCGAGCAATCGCTCGAACGCCGCGTCGTCGCCCTCTTTGGCCGCTTTGATGACCGCCAGCGAGGCAGATTCCGAAGCCATTCCTGATTCCTAGACGCGCGCAGCAGTCGAATCCACGTCAGGAAAGATTCCTGACGGGTTTCATGGCCTTGCGAGCGTATAGGCAGTAGACGTCCAGATCAACAGCCGGAGGTGGAAGGCTTTGTCACTCCGCAAGCTCCTCTCAGTCCTGCCGACCCTGCTCGTGGCGATGACTCTCGGCTGTGGATCGTCATCGGTGTCGACCAATGCCTCGCCGTCCCCGGTCCCTTCGCCGACGATGACGGCCTCCGACAAAGCGGAGCTCGCCCAACTCGAGGCGCGGCCATTGATGCTGCCGACCCTGCTCAAGGGCGGCGCTTGCCGGCCGGATCAGCAGAACATCGCCACCGGGCTCTGGGGCGCCGACCCCGTTTATTTCGAGGGCGGCCCGCACACGCCAACCAGCTTTGGCGACTACTACGACGTCAGCGCCAAGACCAAGCAGGGATTGAGCGGGCCGGTTCTGATACGTGCCCGTGACCTGAAGGTGGCGAACCACCCGGTCGTGTTCGTTTCGAACTGGGGCGTCGGCCCCATCTACG
>VBFO01000077.1 GCA_005881025.1 Chloroflexota bacterium
CACCAAGGTGCGGAGCGCCGGCAGCAGCTGCCCTGGGTCTCGTTCGCTGAGCATCGCGAACACAGCGATGAGTCGTTCATTACCGATGAGATGCCGCAACGAGACTCCGGCTTTGGTCAGCGCTGCCGGGTTGTGGCCTCCATCGAGGATCACCCGAGGGTTGGAGCCGACAACTTGCAGCCGCCCTGGCCATCGTGCTGAAGCCAGACCTTCTCGGACGTGCTCGTCGCGAACGTCAGCGAGAATGTGGGCGCACGCCACCGCCAGGGCTGCGTTTGCAGGCTGATAGTCGCCCGCCAGAGGTAACAGCAGGTCGCGGTGCGCGAAACCTGGGCCGGCGACGCCGAGGGTGTGACCCGCCCATCCGCGGGACGTGGATTCCAACTTGATCTCGCGGCCGAGTCGCCACAGCTCCGAGCCGGCTTCTTGCGCATGCGATTCCACAACACCGAGCGCCACGCCCTCGCAGCCGGTGACGACTCGATTTCCTGACTTGATGATCGCTGCCTTCTCGTTGGCAATCGCTTCGATCGTGTTACCGAGATACTTCTGGTGATCGAAGTCCACGTTGGTGATGACTGAGAGCCCGAGGTCGAGTGCGTTGGTCGCGTCGAGGCGTCCACCCAATCCGACCTCGCACACAAGCCTGTCGATCTTTGGCACGAGGTAGGCGAGCGCGAGCGCTGTCAACATCTCGAACTCTGTCGCCTGCCCGACCTCCGAGGCGACCTCGTTGAGGGTGGGCTGCAGACGATCGAAAGTGTTGACGAAGTCGGACTCGGGAATGGGAACGCCGTCGACCTGGATGCGCTCGGTGTAGGAGATCAGGTGGGGTTTGGGCATGAAGCCCACCTTGTGGCCGGCCGCCTGGAGGATCGAGGCCAGACACACGCCGGTCGAACCCTTGCCGTTGGTGCCGGCGATCAACGCACCGCTCAATCCGCGATCGATGGCGCCAAGTCGGTCGAGGATGGCTCGGGTTCGCTCGGTGCCGAGCTTCATGCCGAACCGGCCAAGGCGTGACATGTAAGCGATCGTCTCGTCGTAGGTCATCGATGAGCCCCGCGCCGCGCGGCCGCTAGGGCCGGCGCCTGACCTCGGCGTTGAACGTGTTCCGGATCAGCATCGCCCTTGTCATTGGTCCTACACCGCCCGGGTTCGGCGTCAGCCATCCGGCGACCTCTTCGACCCCGGGCCCGAGATCCCCGACCTGCTTTCCCCCAACCCAGTTGGCAGCTACGTCAACCACCGCCGCTCCAGGCTTGACCATCTCGCGCGTGATCAGCCCCACCTTTCCCGCGGCCGCCACCAGGATGTCTGCGCGGCGGGTGTGGGCTGCCAGCTCGCGCGTCCGCGTGTGACAGATCGTGACCGTCGCATGCCTTTTCAGCAGCAGCAGCGCGGCCGGCTTGCCAACCAGATTGCTCCGTCCGACCACCACCGCCTCGGCACCCGAGATGGACACCCCGGCGTGCTCCAGCAGCTCGACGATGCCCGCCGGCGTGCATGGCTCGACTGCTCCCGCAAGCCCCAGCGCCACCATCCCCGCGTTGACGGGATGAAAGCCGTCCACGTCCTTGACGGGATCGAGGGCAGCGATCACGCGCGTCATATCTATTTGTGGCGGTACCGGTTGCTGAATCAGAACCCCGCTGACGCTCGCGTCGGCGTTCAACGATGACACGAGCTCGACGAGCTCATCCGTTGTGATGGATGCCGGCAGCCGGTGGTCACGGGCGTCGATGCCGACCTGCTTCGCGTTCTTCTGCTTCGAACGGACGTACACATCTGACGCCCGGTCGTCACCGACCAGCACCGTTGCGAGGGCGGGGGCTGGTTTCCCCTCCGCGACGCGGGCGCTTACCCTGGTCCGAATCTCCTCGAAGATCTCCCCGGCCAGCTTCCGACCATCGAGCATCTTCGCCGCCACCGCGCAATTGTCGCGGGTCGCCGCAGAGCACCGTCTGCGCTTATGGCTGCGTTGGAGTCGAGGCCGGTGCCGAGGAGAACGTCCGGTTGTGGTGCGGCACCGGATGGCCTACCCAGGACCAGCGGGTGAGCCCGAGGTACAGCACCGCAAGCAGCACGAGAACCACCGCCCCGGCCACTGCGCCGGTCGCAAGCGATCGGACGTCGATTGAATCTTCGACCTCGGCGTCCGCCACAGCCAGCTCGCGCCGGTACCGAAACGCCGATCGGGTCGCCACGAACACGATCAGGAGCACGACCGCCAACGCCAGCAGCGACCCCATCTCGACTGTAAAACGCATGGCGGTCCCGAACTGCCGTCAGGTCAGTCCCAGCTCCCGCCTGGCGGCTTCGGCGACGACCCGCATCACCTCCCGCAGATCGCGCCCTTGCTCTCGCGCCAGGCGCCGGCAGTCCTCGTACTCGGGAGCCACGTCAACCGGCTTTCCGCCAAGCTCTTTGACTTTGACCCGGGCGGTACCGAGATCCGTCCGGACCTCCACAATCCGCCTCCCAGCCAGCACCCGGCGTACCGGAGCCAGCCGCACACCGAGAGTCGAGCTGTGGCGCAGCAGGTGCTCGGTCAAAGAACCGACGTGGTCAGGTTTCGCCATCACTGCCACCAGGTGCCCAAGCCTTCCCTTCTTCATCAGTGCCGGCGTGACGGTGACGTCGGTCGCGCCCGCGGCCATCAGGTCTTCGACCAGTGCGGCCAGCACGTTGGGAGCCATGTCGTCGATGTTGGTCTCGATCACTGTCACACCGGTCTCCGAGTCAACCTCGGTGCCGATCCACACCGCGAGCGCATTGCCCGGCGCCTGCCGGGCACCGATCCCGTACCCGATCGAGTGCAGCTCAATCGCCGGCCGGCGAAAGATCGCGGTGGCTCCGAGGATGGCGGCACCGGTGGGGGTGACCAGCTCGCGGGTCTCCTCTGTCGCTTCGAACACCGCGCCGGTGCCCGCGAGGACGCGCACGCTCGCCGGTGCCGGCAGCGGCATGCCCTCACTCGATCCGCGAGGCGCAGGCAGTGGTGAGGAGTAGACAGTTCCGACCCCAAGGTCATGCAGCAGCCAGAACGCTCCGACCAGGTCCACCAGCGTGTCGGCTCCCCCAAGCTCGTGCAGATGGAGGTTTGAGATCGCCTCGCCGTGGATCACGGACTCCACCTGGGCGATGCGATCGACAGCTGCTAGAGCGCGGCTCCTCACCTCGTCCGGCACGCCGGCCTCCTCCACCGCCGCACGCAGGGCTGCTACCGGACGCCCGGCGCGCTCCTCAGCAGTGACCACGACTCGCGTGCCGCCCAGATGACCGCGCTGCTCGCGGCGAACCTCGATTGTCACCTCATCACCAAGGCGCAGCGCGGCGACCGTGGAATCGAGCACATCGCGGTTGGCGCCGGCATCCACGAGGGCCCCCAGCACCATGTCACCGGAGATGCCGGAGAAGCAGTCGAAGTAGGCGACCTTCACCGGCGCGCCCTCCGAATCTCAACAGCGGCTGCATCGATCGGGCGCATGCCGGGTGGCCGCTTGGCCACGCGCACGGTCACGGCCGCAACTCCCCGCACTTCCAGGGCGCGCCGCGCTATCCGTTCGGCAAGCACCTCGATGAGATGTGCGGGCTCTCCAGCCACTACCTCTTTGGCGATCGAGCGCACGACCCGGTAATCGACGGTGTCTTCGATGTCGTCGCTGATGGCCGGCCTGGCGAGATCCGTCTCCAGCTCGATGTCAACGCTGAACTCCTGGGGGCGCGCGCGTTCGCGTGCGCTCACTCCATGCCGTCCCTTGAAAACCATGCCCTGGAGCAGGATCCGGTCCATCTCGGTAATTGTCGCGTCCCGAATAGACTGGATCCGCCGTGGAGGTCGAGCCGCGAACTGCGCAGATCCGGCCGTCGGGCGTGGTCGTCCGCGCCGCCGAGGCCTCAGACCTCGAGGCCCTTAACGACCTCTACAACGAGTACGTCAGGACCACCCACATCACGTTCGACCTCGAACCGGTGACGGTGGACTCACGGCGCGAGTGGTTCGGTCACTACGCCACGTCCGGCCGCCACCGTTTGCTCATCGCTGATTGGGCCGGGACCCTGATCGGGTACGCGTCCAGCGGCAGGTTCCGGCCCAAGCCCGGTTACGACACGTCGGTCGAGACAAGCATCTACCTCTCTCCCGATGCCACTGGTCTTGGCGTTGGAACCAGGTTGTACGCGGCGCTGTTCGCCGCCCTGCGCGGGCAGGACATCCACCGCGCATACGCCGGCATCGCGCTGCCAAATCCAGCGTCAGTGGCGCTCCACGAACGTTTCGGATTCAAGCGAGTGGCACTGTTCACAGAGCAAGGGCGGAAGTTCGATCGCTACTGGGACGTGGCCTGGTACGAGAAGGCGTTCGAAGCCACGTAACCGGCTCCGCTTACCTCGTAGACCCGGCGTTGCAGCCGGACGACCAGTTCCTCGAAGGCGTCGAGGTTGGCGCCGGTGCTGACTGGGTACTCGGCCTGATATATCCTTTGCCGTATACTCCATCTGGAATATGACCCAGCAGCTCGGCTCTGACGCCGCCCTCACCCCGCTGGCGCTGTCGGTGCTGGAGCTCCTCGACGAGGAGCCGATGCACCCGTACGAGATGGCGTCGCGGATGCGCGAACGCCACCACGATGAGTTCATCCGCCTGAACTTTGGAACGCTCTACCACACCGTCGAGATGCTCGAACGCAATGGCTGGATCCTCCCCGTCGAGCGCGAGAAGGAAGGCCGCCGGCCTGAGCGCACCATTTACAAGCTTTCCGAATCGGGGCGCGAGGTGCTCATCGGCACGCTGGGCGAGCTGCTCCGCCAGCCTCGACGCGAGTACCCGCATTTCGCGGCCGGCCTCATGTTCATGCACCACCTGACCGCGGCCGAGGCCGCCTCCCACCTGAAGGAGCGCGAGGCCTCCCTCGACGCCGTCATCGGCAAGTTCGCGACCGTTTTGAGCGAGCTGTTGCGGCGGGGCGTTACCCGTCTCGCGCTGATCGAGGTCGAGCACAAGATCGCGATGCTCGACGCCGAGCGGAAGTGGGTCCGCAAGCTCGAGCAGGAGATCACCGAAGGCAAGCTGGAGTGGAAGGTGGGAATTCAGTCCGGTCATGAAGCGTTAAGGAGGAACCATGGCCCAAGCGCGAACTAATCCCTGGCTGGTGCTCGTCGTCCTCACCACGGGCTTTTTCATGATCTTGCTGGACACCACGATCGTGAACGTGGCCATCCCAGCGATGAGCGCCGGCCTCAACGCGACCCTCGACGAGATCCTGTGGGTCCTGAACGCTTACATCCTGGTCTACGCGGTGCTGCTCATCACCGCAGGGAGACTCGGAGACCTTTTCGGGCAGAGAAACCTGTTCGCCATCGGTCTCGCGGTGTTCACGCTGGCTTCAGCGTTGTGCGGCCTCGCGCAGAACTCCTGGGAGCTCGTTGCCGCCCGCATCGTTCAGGGCGTTGGTGGCGCTCTCCTCACGCCTCAGACGCTCGCGATCCTCACCTCGATCTTCCCGCCCGAGCGGCGGGGAGCTGCCTTCGGCATCTGGGGCGGCGTCGCCGGGCTCGCCACCATCGCAGGACCGACCCTGGGCGGGGCGATCATCACCTACATCGATTGGCGCTGGATCTTCTTCATCAACGTGCCTGTTGGCATCGGCGCCTTGATCGCAACCTTCGCCATCGTTCCCGACCTGCGTCCAGGCCGCCGCCAGGGCTGGGACCTCGTCGGAGTGGCACTGGCCACCGGCGGGCTGTTCGGGATCGTCTTCGGCCTGATCGAAGGCCAGCGCTACAACTGGGGCCAGGTCGGCTCTTACTGGGTCACCATCCCGGAGGTCATCGGGGCCGGAGTCGTATTGCTCGTCATCTTCATCGTCTGGGAGCACTTCCAGACCCAACCCCTGGTTCCTCTTTCTCTCTTTGAGGAGCGCAACTTCTCAGTCGCCAACTGGATCGCTGCGGCCATCAGCTTCGGGATGCTCAGCATGTTTCTGCCGGTGACCATCTACCTCCAGTCAGTGCGCGGCTTCTCGGCGCTGGTCGCCGGGCTCACGTTCGCGCCGATGTCTTTGATGTCCATGGTCACTGCCCCATTTGCCGGCCGCCTCGCCGACCGAATCGGGGGCAAGTACATCCTGTTGACGGGAATCTCGCTGTTCACGATCGGCTTCGGACTCGTGGCTTTCGTGGCAGGTCCCGACTCCAACTGGCTCACCTTCCTCGGCCCCGCAATCATCGCCGGGGCCGGCATGGGCATGACCTTTGCCCCGATGACCACCGTCGCGATGCGCAACATCTCACCGCGGATGGCGGGCGCAGCCTCCGGTGTTCTGAACACGACCCGCCAGCTTGGGGCAGCTATCGGCAGCGCAGTCATCGGCGCCATCCTGCAAAGCCAGCTGGCCACCGCGCTTCACAACCAGGCGGTCAGCCACGCCTCGCAGCTGCCCGCGGACTTCCGTGACCGCTTCATCGCCGCCTTCAGCTCGGTGGCCTCGAATGGATTCCAGATCGGCACCGGTCAGAATGGCGCAGCGCTCCCAGCCGGCGTACCGCCGGCCGTCGCCGCTCGCGTGGCAGCCCTCGCCCATGACGTCTTTGTGAGCGCATACATCGACGCAATGAAAGCGACGCTGGTGGTGCCGATCGCATTCCTCGCCTTGACAGCCCTGACGACCCTGCTGATCAAGCGGCGCAAGCGGCAGGCCCAGCCTGCCGCGGAAGTCCAGGACCGGGAGCTGGAAGCGGCGGCGGGCTAACCTAGTCGCCGGTGGCAGAGCCCGCCGACCGGTGGTTGGAGCGAGACGGCGTCAGCCTCCACTGCCTCGAGTGGAGCCCTGAAACGACCAGCGCCCTGCCGCCCGTCCTGCTCCTCCACGGCTTGAGCTCCAACGCGCAGTACTGGGGCCGGATCGCACGCCTGCTGAAGCAGCGCCGGGTGATAGCGCTCGACCAGCGCGGGCATGGGCTGACGGGACGGCCGCCCCACTCTCCGGCGCATCCAGCGGGCTATGCGATGGAGGCGCTGCTGGAGGACATCGACCACGCGATCAAAGTTCTCGAGCTCGGCCGGCCTGTGCTGGTCGGCCATTCATGGGGCGCAACGATCGCACTCGAGTTCGCGGCTCGCAATCCCGTCGCGGCATCGGCGCTCGTGTTTGTCGACGGGCCGGTCCAGAGCGCAGCCAATCTGTTCAGCTGGGAGGAGGGGCAGGCTTTCATGCAGCCTCCGCTCCCACGCTACTCGTCCTTCGCTCAGGCGGTCGCCGACTGCCGTGACGACTTTGAAGGCACCTGGGGTGATGACCTCGAGCCGTTCGTCTTCGCCCGGCTCATGCCTGAGGGCGAGTCTCTGATCCTCACCCTCACCGCATCAATACGGCTCGAGCTGCTGCGCGGTCTTTACGAATCCCCGGTCGACATGCTTTGGAGCCAGCTCGAAATTCCTGCGCTCGCGCTCCTGGCGCGCGGCGGTCCGTCGCGAGTGACAGCCTGGCGGGAAAGTGGGGTCAAGCAGCTTGCCAAGAACGCCCCGCATGTGACCGTGAAGTGGTTTGACACGCCGCACGACATACCGCTTTACGCGCCAGAAGCGGTGGCCGCCGAGGTCGAGACGATGGCCGCGACGGCCATCGACAGCCCAGCGTCAGAGTCAGAGGCGGCCGCCCGACAGCAGCTTCAAGACTGACAGCAGGATGGCGGCTCCGATGAAAGCCACCACGATGCTGCCGAGCAGCCCAACGGTTCCACTCATGTTGAAGAGCAATCCGAGCAGGTAGCCGCCGATGATGGCGCCTGCAATGCCGACCACGATGTCGGCGATGCAACCGAATCCGCGGCCCGCGACGACGCGCGCCGCCACGGCGCCCGAGATCAGGCCGACCACTATCCAGGCCAGCCATGAACCGGGATCTGGCACGACGCGGCCCGCAAGCAGCAGCCCTGTCGCAATCAATTTGCCTTCAGCCACTCCTCGATCAGATCGAAGACCTGCTCTCGGCCCAGATCGTTGAACGGCTCGTGGTAGCCGCCTGGCAGGAGGTGAAGCTCGCTTTGCTTCGGGGCGGTTCGATGCAGCTGTTCGCTGCCGGCCGAGTCGATGAGGCGATCTCCGGTGCCGGCGAGGATCAGGAAGGGAATCGAAATCTGGCCGGCCCGCGCCAGCACATCTCGTGTCGCCTTCTGCCATTCGGTGAACAAGCGGCTCGATATCTTTGAATGCACCAGAGGATCGGTCCGATAGGCCGCGACGACCTCAGGCAACCTCGACAGAGTGCCGGCATCCACCTGATTGCTCATTGCGAGCCTGGGCATCAGCCTCGAGGCAGACTCTCCGAGGTTGATCTTCCACTGGGGTACCACCACCTTCGCCTTCAACGCCGGGCTCGAGACGATGAAGCGCCGGGTGTTGGGAAGCTTCCCGGCAAGGACGGTGCTCAAGAGCGCGGCTCCACCGAACGAGTGACCGATCGGGACGATCTCCTGACCCGATGCCGCCGCGACGGTCTGCACAAACGCGGAGATGTCGTCCGACCATTGCGACCACGCATCCACATGGCCACGCTGGCCAGAGCTCTTGCCGTGGCCGCGCAGATCAAGTGCGTAGGCGCCGAAACCGCGCTGAGCCATCGCATCCGCGAATGCCGCATAACGGCCGGCATGCTCGCCGAGGCCGTGCACGACCGCAAAGGACACTTTCGCCCCTGGGTGTGGCCAAGCGCGGTACGCGATGCGGGCACCCGCGCTCGAGGTGAATACGCCGTCAGCTGTGAGGGTGGTGTCAGCGGCCAAGATGACCGAAGCCGCGCAGCATCTTGAGCGCTTCCTGTTCCGCCTCCATGAGGGTTGGCGCATACGCCCTGATTCCGCAGAGTGCATAAGCCCACTCAGGGCTGGGCGGACTCTGGGAGTGAAGGCGGAAGGTCGGTGGATAGAAGAGGATGCGCTCGCCTTCGACCTTCTTGATCACGGGTCGCTTGGCAAGAACATCCTCGAGCGAAAGCCCGGTGGGGAGACTGCCCTTCACGAACTCGAGGCGGCGGAGCTTCGCGAGCGGGTGGTCGCCGTCCTTCAGCAGGATTCGAATCCCGTACTCGGCGCTCAGATCGCGAAGGAAGATCGTGATGATCAGGGCATCGGTTTCATCGCCCGCCATCTTCACGAAGCCCGCTGCGGAAAGGTTGGCCGGCTCTCCTTGCCTCGTGTGTCGGAAGTACTCCATCTCGAACAGGCTGCGCGAATGCGTGCTGGCGATCCACGGCCGATCGCAGCGCCAGGTTCGAGCACCCGAAAGGGCTTCGAATTGATCGTGCAGACGCTCCAACAGGTGATCGTCTAGACGATAAATGCGGTAGTGAAGGACTCGCTGCACGTGCGCTGGTAAGCCTACCGTTTCGAGGCGGGGGTCGGGCCGCGCCGCGCGCGCGACGGATCACGTCCTCTTGCCAGGGAGGAGCCTTGACTTCAATCGATAGCCGGTCGGGCCCCGCGGAGAGCAGGAACTCGCCCCTGCGCGCGCTCTCGAGGAATGAGCGCTGTCGCTGGCTCAGATGAAACGTACGCTGCAGCTTCGCGGCCTCGCCAGGCCGCTGAGCGCCGAAGAAAGCGATGGCTGGGTTGGTCGCCACGACTGAGCCGGATTCGCTGCTGAGCAAATCGCCTGGGTTCTGCGTCGCAAACATCAGAGAGCCCTGATATTTGCGGATCCTGCGCGCGAGGCTGACGACGAAGCGCCGGATGGTCGGGTCTTCGAAGAGCAGCCCGAGCTCGTCGACCACGAGCATCCGCCTTCGCTCCTTTCGCTTGATCCGTGTCCACAGCGCCTCGGCGAGCAGAAAGTGCACCGGAGCCACCATCTCGTCGCGCAGCTCACGCATGCCGAAGGCGACGATCGGGGCCTCGAGGTCGATGTTGGTGGGGCTGCTGAACATCTGTCCGAGGCTGCCCTGAACCCAGCGGCCGAGAATCACGGCTGCGCGCGACGACGAGGGCAAGCGTTCGGCCACATCGCGAAGGACCGGCTGGATGCGATCTCGATATGCGGACCTGACCGCAGCCTCGATGAGAGCTCGCTCGGGCTCATCGAGTCCACCACAGATGATGGAGCAGAGATCGACCGCGTCCGCCGCAGCCGGGCCCAGCCAGGCCTCATCGTGATGGTCCGACGGCCGCAGGTCGAGGACGTTGAGGGCGTGGCCCGACCCGAGCGCGAGCTGGACGTCGACGCCGCCGAGCAGAGTTGCAAGCCGGCCGTACTCGTGCTCGGGGTCGATCAAGAAGACCTGGACGCCGCAGCCCAGCGCCGCCATCGCCAGTGCCGACAGCAGGTAGGTCTTGCCCGCGCCCGAGTGTCCGAACACTGCGATGTTTGCGTTGGCGTAGCGCGTGTGGTCGAAGGGATCGAATGTGACTGGGCAGCCGGTGGCTCGATTCGTACCGACCGTGAGGCCGCCTATCTGCCTCAGCTCTGCATGTGACCATGGCAGCATCGTCGCGAGCGCGCTGGTGTCCAGGACTCGCTTTCTGCGCAGTCGATCAACGCCGACGGGCAAGGTCGCGAGGTACCCGTCGAGCATTCGGAATGTGCATGGCTCGAGCCGGCTCAGAGCAGCGCGCGACGCCGTGTCGATACGGGTGGCTCCCAGCTCGAGCTGCTGCATCGTTGGCGCCGAGACAGTCAGGTAGATGGAGACGTGGAAGGCCTTCTCCTGACTGGTTGCGAGCTTTCTTTGCAGGCCCTCGGCGGCCGGGACCGCCGCCGCCAGAGCTGGATCTGATCCTTCATTCTGGAGGCGGCTCGCGCGCATGCTGACGAGCTGCCGCTGCAGGTATCCGACCACCCAGGCGGACGGCAGCGGCGTGGCGTGCCACGACAGCGTTACGCGCAATCCAGGAGGCAGCAGTCCGAACAACCAGCCTGGGTCCAGCTCCAGCCCCGGCAGGCGCTCGACGTACCAGGTGCGACTGAAGCCGGTTGAGTGCAATAGCAGGCTTGCATGCTGGCGTCCATAGACAGTGCTTGTTCCAGCCGGCCTCAGGTGGAATCCGACGCCGATCTCGCGGAGGGCCGCTTCCAGCCTTGCAGAGTGCTCGCGCGCGATCACAAAGGTGACGGTTCGCCGGCATGCCGATCGCAGCTCGGCCAGCTGATCGGCGAACCAAAGATCATTCCCCCGCATCTCGTCGAAGTCGCGCGGATGTAACGGTGCGGTCTCGATCATTTCGTTGGGGCCGGGGTCGACTTCGATCACGACCTCGAGCTGACTGTCAAGGCCATCCAGCAAGCGGCGGAACGCGTGGAGCCAGCGAGTGCGGTCGGGCTCGGATCCGTCCGTGAAGCCAAGTGCTTCGGTGGTCACAACCGCGACGTTTTCGCCTCCCGTCCACAACCGGGACGGCGGCTTTCGCTGCGCTCTCAGGGGTCCGATGGCCAGAGCGCGTTTCACCGTTCCCACTTGAGGCGGCGCGTGCTGGCGATGAACAACACGAGATCGACGAGCCATACGTCCGCTGGTCGGCCCCTCCAGCGGCCCCACGAGATGAGCCCGCCCGCAAGGATCACGGTGAGCGCCACCGGACCGCGAATGGCGGGCAACGACCACTGCGACGACCGCGAGCCCACCAAGGCCTGACAGCACCATGTAACCGAGGCGAATCGGTGTCAGTCCAAAGACCAGCCTGTCCTCGAGGTCGACGTCGAGCGGGATGCGTGTGCCGTGCATGCATCGGACGCTAGACGGTGATCTCGCCTGAATGAACCCTGCCTGTTAAGCCTTACCTTGCTTAGAATCGACAGACTGTCGACGGCGCGCTCGCGTAGCTCAACTGGCAGAGCAGGGGACTCTTAATCCCAAGGTTCAGGGTTCGACTCCCTGCGCGAGCACCATCATGTTTGTGCAGACACTCGCCATTCCGCACGTTTGGTGCCAAACGCACCGAATGCGCAGCGTGATGCGTCACAACCTTCGGTTGATGCGTCACAGCTACTTCGGTTGATGCGTCACAGCTACTTCGGTTGATGCGTCACAGCTACTTCGGCTGATTTGTCACGCTCCATCGCATCAGGGAGATGAGGGTGACTGAGCAAGTTCGGCTGACAGGTCTCATTCGGCCTTCGGCTGATGCGTTGCGGTGGGGGATGACACTGAGTTTCGGCGCCTTCGCGGCTGAAACTCCGCGCCTGAGGTCTACCCTTGACCCGGCCGGAACATGCACGGGAACGCGTTGACGACCGTCGACAGGGCGCTGGTCATCGCAGGCGGCCTGGCGGCGCTCGCGGCGATTGCATTCAAGTGGTCGGTGGCCGGCGACGCCTGCGCATCAACTGATGCAGCGGTCACCTATGGGGACCTCCTCACCTATGGGGACCTCCTCGGAACCAGCATATGGAGCTACAGCTTCATCGCCGGCGTCGGCGCCGCCTACGGAGCGGGGTTCGTGCCTGGCCGCTTCAGCCTCGCCATACAGTTGGTGGGCGTAGCGGCTGCCGGCTTTTCGACGATCTTCTTGTGGGGCGACGCCACCGCCCCGTTCGAGGCCGTTCGCGGGGGCGAGGGCGCACCGGTTGGGATCAGCTGCAACCTTTACCCGGCACCTGGCCTCTGGCTCGCAGCGGCAACCGTCCTGCTGCTCATCGCCGCCACCGGCTTCCGAGTTGCTCGGGATCGGCGCGCGCGGTCATGAGCTTCAGTCCAGACGGTCGCTGGTGGTGGGATGGGCACGCATGGGTATCGGCCACCTCTCCGGACGGGCTGTGGCGGTGGGATGGGAGCGCCTGGAGAGCGACGTCGGGCCAGGCTTCCAGACCCGGTTGGGTGAGGGCAATATTCGGTTTGGGTCCGATCGTTGGCGGCCTGGCGACGGCCGCGATCGTCTGGATCCCGACCCACGACCTCAGCGCGTCTTCTGCTCGTGCCGGCATCACATGGGCGGGACTGGTCCTGCTGAGACTGTTTGATCCATTGCTCGCGCCTGCATGGCGGATCCTCGGAAAGGTCCCCGGCATTCTCCGGTGGTTGGTGGCGCTCGCCGTCGCCGCGTGGTTCTCGATCGGACAGCTCGGACCGAATGCCGTGAACCAGGAGATCGCTCATTTCCAGGCCGCCCTTTTCGTTTCCGTCGCCGTCGCCTACGCGCTCATCCGGCCCAGCCGCGGCGGGTATGGAGCTCAGAGTTGAGCGCGTCAGTCGAGCTGCGCACCGGTCTGCGACCGATGCTTGTCGTGGTCGGGGTAGCTGCAGGCCTCTCATCCGGGGCCGCCCTTGTCGCGACCATCACGCTCGGCTGGTCGCTCGCGCTGTCGACCGCCTTCATCGCCGTACCCGCGCTGGTCGCCGTCGGGGCGCTCTCCTCCACTGCTCGCCGCGAACAGCAGGACCTGTTTCTCAATCGGGTCCGCACCGGTGCGGTGGCCGGCGTCCTCGCCACGGCCGGTTACGACGCGATACGCGTAGTCCTGGAGCAGGCCGGCCTCGCGGTGGGCAAGAGCTTCCTGGCGATTCCGCTCTTCGGCACCGGCCTCACCGGCCTTCCACCCAGCGACCCCGTCGCGGTGGCGGCGGGTTGGGCCTTTCACGCCGTCAACGGCGTCGGCTTCGCCATCGCGTACACGCTGATCGCAGCCGGCAAGGCATGGTGGTGGGGCATCGTTTTCGCCCTTTTTCTTGAAGGGATGATGGTCACCCTTTACCCGGGATGGCTGCGGGTGCCGTTGACGACCGAGTTCCTCACCCTAAGCGTGAGCGGTCATTTCATATATGGATCGATCCTCGGCGTCCTGGCCAGGAGGGCGCCTTGATCCACCCTCGCATCTTGCTGGCCGCCGTCGCTGTCACGTTCGCCTCGGCCCTTGCGCTCGCGAGCTCGGTGCAAGCCCACGACTGCGGTGCGCGCATTCAATCAATTCAGGACGTCGGCAGTGCGGACAACATCCAGGACTGCCTGCGCACTGGACAGACGTACGGCGTCACCATCGGGGCGGTGGTCGCCGGGGTGGGCGTCGTGATCGCAATCGTGGGGCTGCCTGGCCGGAGGCCTGCGCCGCCACCGCGGCCTGCGTCGCCGCCGCCGCCCGTGCAGCGGCGCGAGCCGGAGCCGCCGCACCATGCCGATCCATGCTTTGACCAGCAGGTCCGCCATACGACGGCCCGGGCCGGAGCACGGACAACTTTCAATGCGCTTCAGACCCTCCGAACGCAGCGCGGCTATCTCGAATCGCTCTGGGAGAGCACCCGCGAGACCGGATACCTGAGCGCTGTGGTCGACGTTGGGATGATGGCGGGCTCGCTGTGGACCAAACCGCTCGCGGCCGGGCTCGGGATGACACTGGCCAAGCAGGCCCTGGCCCAGAAGGCGGCCGAGTCAGTCCTCAAGGCTCTCGGCAAGGAGCTGGCGAAGGACCTGATCAAACATCTGGAAGACCAGCAGATCGACTGGATCGACGTACTCGGCAAGGCGGGTGAATCGCGCACCAAAAGCCTCGCCACTGAGATGATCAAAGAGCAGCTGACCAAGATCGAGTTCGACCGGATGGCGGCAGAGCTGGCCGGAACCGGAAAGGTCCCGGACCTGGCTGCTATCGAGAAGGACTTCAGTGGGCCGATTGGAGACGCTGCCGGCCAGATGGTGGACATCGTCAAGCTCGGCTCCAGCACGATGAAGGTCTCCGAGAAGCTAGAGGCGATTCGGAAGGCAATCTCGACGGTGGACGACCACGTATTCACCGCCGAGGAGCGCTGGGAATCGGCCGTCAACGAGATGGACCTCGCGCACGACTCGCTCAACCGCTGCCGCGATCTCCACGGAGCGGCGGGAGGCCAAGCATGAACCTGCGCTGGTGTGCGGCGGCCGCGGCTGCTGATGCGGCCGCCCGCCTTGGCCTCGAGAGTCCGCGCTATCGCGACGAGGAAGGCGTGTGGTGGACGGTGGCCGGCGGGCGCTGGCAAGCCTGGCGCACGGATACCTGGCACGCCGCCGACCCGCCGGCGAGGGTCGAGGGGCCGGCCTCCGACCTGCCCGCAGCCGCTACCGATCCGCGATCGCCCGGAAACGCGGGAGGCAGCCCCGAGCTGGAATTGGGCGCTGCCATCCAGGCCGCGGTCGGCAAGATCGCTGACGCGTTTGCCGCGGGCCGCCTCAGCTCGGACGCCGCGGAGGCGGCTTTGGGCGAGCTGTACGCACTCGACGAAGAAGGCGGCGTCTGGACCGTCGGCGTGCGCACGGCGCGGTGGCACCGCTTCCACCAAGGGCGGTGGCAGCTGGTCGATACAGCGCCTGACCCGACCCGAGTCGTCCAGCGGGAGAAGCTCGACGACGAGGGTTTGACAGCGCTTCGCGCGGGCATGGCCACGTTCCTCTCGCGCGACGAGCTGGTGCCTGAACCACCCAGCGAACCATGGTTGCCCCCGGCACCGGCGCCTCGCCCGGTGGCCTGGCACGCCACCCATCGTGTCCCGCCTTCAGGTCTGGCGGCCTGGGAGTCCCCCGAAACCAGGGCTCAACCATTTGGTTCGCTGACGGGCGGGCTGGAGGTCGAGCTGCTGGAGCGGTCGGGCGCGTGGGCGCATGTGAGCAGACCTGGCGGGACTTTGTGCTGGGTGGACGGCCGCCTGCTCGTCGAACTCTAGTGACGACCTTTTGCATAACCATTATCCCGGTGGCGAGGGGCTTGCCACAAGCCCTGGCGGCCGTGCGAGACTGCGATTCCAAAGCCCGTTCTGCGTGTGACACGAAGGAGGTGCGGCTGCGCCTAACGACCGCCGTCCCTTAGCCGACTACTACTTCGTGCTTGGCGTCCCGCCTGATGCAACGGAGACTGAGTTGCACGCCGCCTGGCGGCGGCAGCTCAAGTACTGGCATCCTGACCGGGGCAATCATCCCGACGCGCTCGAGCACGCGAAGTTGATCAACTTGGCGCACGACGTTCTGACCAACAGCACCAAGCGCGCGGCCTACGACCGGCAGCGGGCAGCCGTTGGTTGGCGTCCGTCCGCGTCGGCCCCGTCATATGGCCGTCCGATTCAATGGAAGACGATTAGCCGAGAGGGCCCGCCCCGCTCGCCGATGGGATTCGACCGGCACGGTTTCGTCGCGCGCCTGGAGGAGATGATGAATCGGGGCCGGCTCATGATTGAGAAGCGTAAGGACCTCGCGTCGGCGTCGAAATGGGGGGCCCAGACTCAAGCCTTGCTGCGAGATGAGCTTGGCGACCATGCGTACACAAAGCGCTTCGAGGTGGCTCTGAGCCAGCCCCGCCCCGAAGGCCTGGTCGAGGCCTATGGCGTGCTGTGGGCCGCGTATGAAGATGCGCTGAAGGGCGATCTGAAGCCGGTCGTGAAGGAGAGGCGCCCGTCCTGACCGGGCTCCGCCAGCAGACGAGCGCATAATCCCAACTGTTCCGTCCGCTCGTATGCGGTACAGGAGGCCTCGAATGCTGAAGTTCAACCGTGCGATGGCGACAATCCCGACCCAGGACATCAAGCGTGCGCGGCAGTTCTATGAGCAAAAGCTCGGACTGACGCCGCGTGAGGAGGGGCAAGACGGAAGCGTCGAGTACCAGACAGGCGACACGACCTTTCTGCTCTTCCCCAGCATGGGAAAGGCTTCGGGGGATCACACGCAATTGGGTCTCGACGTCGAAGACATCAAGGCGACGGCTGACGAGCTGAAGAGCAGAGGCGTCACGCTCGAGGAATACGACTATCCGGACTTCAAGACGAACCACGGCATCGTCGACCTGCCCGACGGCTCACAGGGCGCGTGGTTCAAAGACACCGAAGGAAACCTGATCGCCCTGGCGCAAAGGGTCCCCGCCACCACGCGCGCGCGTTAGCAAGAGAGCAAGCGCGCCACCCGGTAGCGCCCAAGTCAACCTGCAGTGACCGCGCCCGCGCGCGGTCGCTGCTTACAAGCGCCGATATTGGTCGTACCAACGGAGGACACGCAACGCGCGCATTGTGTTCCAGCGGCTGGGCCGACCATCGCCATCTTCGAGGGTGAAATTGACGGCTCCGGGATGGGTGTTCTCCAGCAGCCAGGTGCCGTCAGACTGCTGCTTGGAGCGGAGCAGATCAATCGCTTCATCCACGCGCGGGTCCGGCGGATCCCCAGCCGTCTGGAAGTGCTCTAGCGCACGCAACACGTCGTAGTGCCAACGGGTGGGAAAGGAGAATTGCAGCCAGGCGGGATCTACGACCGCGCCCGTGCTCTTGCGCCGGAACAACTTCCGTTCGAGGAGGTACTCCTCACCGCGGCGGCGGGCCGCGATGGATTCCACCGAGCCGCCAGTTGATCGTTCGTGGGCCAGCAGCCCTTCCAGGACCCTGATTGTGGTGTGGAAGGAAGAGCGAACCGAACCGTTCTCCACCTCGCAGTTCCACCCGCCGTCCTCGAGCTGCTCACCCAGCAGGCGGGCGACCACTCCTTCGACATCCTGGTCGAAGTAGGCACCGAGCACGACGACCATGCCGTTGATGCACGGCTCGACCTCGCCGCTGAAGAATGGCTGGCCGGCGTGCTCCCAACGGCTGTGTTCTCGGACCTGCGCCACCGCCCGGCGCACCCTATCGCAATGGGGGTCGACACCAAAGTCGTAGAGGCTGACGAGACTGTATGCCGTGGCGCTCCAGGGCTGGCCCTTGGGCTGCTCGCCGCCATCCGATCCAGCCCTCCGCGCCGGGAATAGCGCACCTCCCATCCACTGGCCGTCTTCGCCTTGCAGGGCCAGCAGCCGGGCACCCCACCCCTCGGTCGCCACGCGGTCGCGCTCGGCCATGACGGTATCTGCAGCTGCACCGGCAAGGTCGCGCATCACCTGCCACCGGATGGCGGGGTCAGAGTCGAGCAACCAATCCATCACGGCCACGAGCCCCGAGTCTAAGAAG